>NZ_JBHSGR010000031.1:0-41533 GCF_042654585.1 Geodermatophilus arenarius | reverse complement strand
GCCGCCGAGCCCGCGCTCGCGCTGGTCGGCGCCGGGGCGCCGGCCCGCGCCGGGCTGCGGGCCGTCTCGCTCGCCGCGTAGCCGCCCACGGCGGGGGGTGAGCCGCCCCGCCGTGGTGCCGGGCGTCGCGCCGCCGGGCGTGGCAGGGTGACCACGGGGGGACCGCCCACCGCCGGGCGGTCGGCTGCTCCGGGCACAGACGGAGGTCGCCGTGCGGTACCTGTTCCGGCCACCGGGGACCGAGGGTGCCCGGCTGCTCTCCCTGCCCTGGCACCAGCCGCTGGAGGAGTGGGACCCGGACCTGCTGCTCGAGGTCCCGCAGCGCGGCATCTCCCGGCACGTCGTCCGCTTCGTCGCCGAGCAGGGGCAGGTCTTCGCCCTCAAGGAGATCGCCGAGCCGCTGGCGCGGCACGAGTACGCGCTGCTCGGCGAGTTCGAGGAGGAGGGCCTGCCGGCGGTCTCGGTGCTCGGCGTCTGCGTGGACCGGCCCGGCGGCCAGGACGCGATCCTGGTGACCCGGTACCTCGAGTACTCGATGTCCTACCGCTACCTGTTCTCGCGGCCCAGCGCCCGGCAGTCGGTGGACCAGCTCATGGACACCATGGTGGTGCTGCTCGTGCGGCTGCACCTGGCCGGCGTCTTCTGGGGTGACTGCTCGCTGTCCAACACCCTGTTCCGGCTGGACGCCGGGGCGCTGGCCGCGCACCTGGTCGACGCCGAGACCGCCGAGCGGCACCCGCAGCTGTCCCGCGGCCAGCGCCACTACGACCTCGACCTCGCGCGCGAGCGGGTCGGCGCGGAGCTGCTGGACCTGCAGTTCGGCGAGCTCCTGCCCGAGGGCGTGGACCCCATCGAGGTGGCCGAGAGCCTGCCCCTCCGCTACGAACGGCTGTGGGACGAGGTCACGCGCGAGGAGGTCTTCCACCCCGACGAGCAGCGCTACCGGGTGGCCGAGCGGCTGCGACGGCTCAACGACCTCGGGTTCGACGTCGGCGAGGTCGAGCTCGTCACCTCCGACGAGGGCGCCCGGCTCCGGGTCGAGACGCGGGTCTCCTCCCCGGGCCAGCACCGGCGGGAGCTGTTCCGGCTCACCGGCCTGGAGGTGCAGGAGAACCAGGCCCGCCGGCTGCTCAACGACCTGCGCTCCTACCGCGCCTACCTCGAGCAGAGGACGGGCCGGCCGGTGCCGCAGGCCGAGGCCAGCACCCGCTGGCTGACCGAGGTGTACCAGCCGGTCGTCGACGCGGTCCCGAAGGAGCTCGCCGGGCGCCTGGCGCCGGCCGAGGTGTTCCACGAGGTGCTCGAGCACCGGTGGTTCCTGTCCGAGCAGGCCGGCCGCGACGTCGGGGCGACGAAGGCCACGCGGTCCTACATCGACAACGTCCTCTCCCGGACCCCCGAGGAGATCACCACGCCGTCGGTCATCGCCCGCCGGACCTGAGGCGGACCCCGCCCCTCCCGCAGGTCACGGCCGGTTAACGGCCGGGTTGCGCGCTCCTGTGATCAGGGCCACGGTACGAGCACGCGGTGATCGTCGGTGCTCGCCGAAACGGAGGCGATGAGTCTTGTCCATCGCAGGAGGACGGATCCCGGAGACCGGAGCGGACCGGCCACCCCGGAGCCGGCGCAGACGGCGCCGTGCACTGGGCAGCGCGGCCACCGCCGCCGTGGTCGCGTCCACGCTGGCCGCCTGCGGTGGCGGCGGGGGAGACAGTGCGACCCCGACCCTGACCTGGTATATCAACCCCGACTCCGGCGGCCAGGCGACGATCGCCGAGCGCTGCTCCGAGGAGTCGAACGGGGCCTACCAGATCGAGGTGTCCCAGCTCCCCCGTGACTCGCCCGCCCAGCGCGAGCAGCTGGTCCGCCGGCTGGCGGCCGAGGACAGGTCGATCGACCTCATGAGCCTCGACGTCGTCTTCCCGCCGGAGTTCGCCCAGGCGGGCTTCCTGGCCCCCGTCCCGGAGGACGTCGCGCAGGAGGTCACCGAGGGCGTGTTCCAGGGTGCGGTGGACTCCGCCACGTGGGACGGCGAGCTCGTCGCGGTCCCCTTCTGGTCCAACACCCAGCTCCTCTGGTACCGGAAGTCGGTGGCCGAGGCCGCGGGTCTCGACATGACCCAGCCGGTGACCTGGGACCAGCTGATCGAGGCCGCGGAGGGCCAGGACAAGCTCCTCAGCGCCCAGGGGCGGCGGTCGGAGTCCCTGATGGTGTGGTTCAACGCGCTCCTGGAGTCCGCCGGTGGCCAGTACATCGTCGAGAGCGGGGACAGCCCCGAGAGCATCGAGTTCGGTCTCGCCACCCCCGAGGCCGACCGCGCCGCCGAGGTGATGGCCGCCGTCGCCAACTCCTCCGCGGTCGGCGCCGGCTTCACCACGTCCAACGAGGACACCAACGCGAGCGAGTTCGAGAGCGCCGACGCCGGCTTCATGGTCAACTGGCCGTTCGTCTACGCCCAGGCCCTCAGCAAGGTCGAGGCCGGGACGCTGGACCAGTCGGTGCCCGACGACTACGGCTGGGCGCTGTACCCCGCCGTCGACGAGGGCACGCCGAGCGCGCCGCCCCTCGGCGGGATCGACATCGCCGTGTCGGCGTTCAGCCGGTACCCCGACCTCGCCTACGAGGCGGTCACCTGCATCGTCCAGGACGAGAACCAGGCCGAGTACATGGTGACCAACGGCAACCCGGCGTCGTCGGTCGCGGT
The DNA here is from genome assembly GCF_042654585.1 of Geodermatophilus arenarius. Classification (NCBI taxonomy): domain Bacteria; kingdom Bacillati; phylum Actinomycetota; class Actinomycetes; order Geodermatophilales; family Geodermatophilaceae; genus Geodermatophilus; species Geodermatophilus arenarius. The sequence goes on along the minus strand of NZ_JBHSGR010000031.1, from coordinate 38,829 downwards.
CTACGACGACCCCGAGGTGCAGGAGGCCTACCCGATGGCCGACACCATCCGCGAGTCCCTGGAGCTGGCGGCGTCCCGCCCGCTCACGGCCTACTACAGCGAGGTCCTGGGGTCCTTCCTCCGCGAGTTCCACCCGCCGGGCTCGGTCGACGACCAGACCGGTGAGCGCACGGAGACCCTCACCCAGGCCATCCTGTCAGGGGAGCAGCTGCTATGAGTCAGACGACGCTGCCGCCGGTCGAGAAGACCCAACCCGTCTCGGCGCCCCGCGGCACGATCAGCGACCGGTCCCGGGCCGAGCGCAAGCTCGGCTGGATCCTGGCCGGCCCGGCCTTCGTGGTCATGCTGCTGGTGACCGCGTACCCGATCATCCAGGCGGTCTACTACTCGCTGTTCAACTACCGGCTCACCGACCCCGAGAACCGGTCCTTCGACGGCCTCGGCAACTACTGGGTGATCCTCACCGACGGCGTGTGGTGGCAGTCCATCCTCGTCACCGTGATCATCACGGTGGTCACGGTGGCCGTCGAGCTGGTGCTCGGCTTCGCCCTGGCCCTGGTGATGGCCAAGGCCCTCTCGTCGATCCGCCCGGTGGTCCGGGCCGCCATCCTGATCCCCTACGCGGTGATCACGGTCGTGTCGGCCTACGCCTGGGCGTTCGCCTTCCGGATCAACACCGGCTTCGTCAACAGCTGGTTCGCCTGGCTGCCGGGCGTCAGCGACACCACCGACTGGTTCGGCGGCCAGGGCTCCTCGCTGTTCGTGATCTGCCTGGCCGAGATCTGGAAGACGACCCCGTTCATCTCGCTGCTGCTCCTGGCGGGCCTGGCCCAGGTCCCGGAGGTGCTGCAGGAGGCGGCCAAGGTCGACGGCGCCACCTGGTGGCAGCGGATGTGGCGGGTCACCATCCCCAACATGAAGGCCGCCATCATGGTGGCGCTGCTGTTCCGGACCCTGGACGCGTTCCGGATCTTCGACAGCATCTTCATCATGACCGCCGGCGCGAACAACACCGAGTCGGTCTCGTTCCTCGCCTACCGGCAGACGATCTCCCGGGTGGAGATCGGCCTCGGCTCGGCCGTCTCCGTGCTGCTCTTCCTGTCGGTGGTGCTCATCGCCTTCAGCTTCATCAAGGGATTCCGGGTCGACCTGGCCCAGGCACGAGGGGAGCGCTGATGTCGACCAAGGAGAAGACCTGGTGGTGGATCGGCGGCGCCCTGATCGTCGTCTACTGCCTGTTCCCGATCGCCTGGATCGTCTCGCTGTCGTTCAAGACGACGGCGGACCTCGCGAACAAGCAGTTCCTGCCGTCGGCCTGGACGTGGGAGAACTACTCGACGATCCTCACCGGCTCGGGGAGTGACCTGTTCCTGCCGGCGCTGCGCAACTCGTTCGGGATCTGCCTGATCGCGACGTTCATCTCGTGCCTGCTGTCGATGTTCGCCGCCTACGCGATCGCCCGGCTGGACTTCCCGGGCAAGCGGCTCATCCTCGGCACCGCGCTGGCCGTGGCGATCTTCCCGGTGATCTCGATCGTCACGCCGCTGTTCAACCTGTGGCGGCAGATCGGGCTGTACGACACCTGGCCCGGCCTGATCATCCCCTACCTGTCGCTGACCCTGCCGATCTCCATCTGGACCATGTCGGCGTTCTTCCGGGAGATCCCCTGGGAGATGGAGCAGGCGGCCCAGGTCGACGGCGCGACCACCTGGCAGGCGTTCCGCAAGGTGATCGTCCCGCTCGCCGCACCCGGGGTGTTCACCACGGCCATCATCGCCTTCTTCATCGCCTGGAACGACTTCGCGTACGGCATCTCGCTCACCTCGACGAACGCCGCCCGCCCCGTCCCGGCCGCGCTCGGCCTGTTCTCCGGCGCGACCCAGTTCCAGGACCCCACGGGCGCCATCGCCGCGGCGGCGGTGATCGTCACCATCCCCGTGGTCGTCCTGGTGCTCCTCTTCCAGCGGCGCATCGTCGCCGGTCTCACCAACGGCGCGGTCAAGGGCTGACCCGGCCGTGCCCCCCATCCCGCCGACCCATCGAGGGGACGAGATCTGATGGCCTCCATCGAGATGAAGAACATCGTCAAGCAGTACGGGGACGGCTATCCGGCCGTGAACGACGTCAGCCTGGACATCGCGGACGGCGAGTTCATGATCCTGGTCGGCCCGTCCGGCTGCGGGAAGTCGACGCTGCTGCGGATGATCGTCGGGCTCGAGGACATCACCAGCGGCGACATGCTCATCGGCGGCAAGCGCGTCAACGAGCTGGCGCCGCGCGAGCGCAACCTGTCGATGGTCTTCCAGAACTACGCGCTGTACCCGCACATGACGGTGTTCGAGAACATCGCCTTCCCGCTGCGGCTGTCCAAGACGCCCGACGACGAGGTGCGGCGCCGGGTGAACGAGGCCGCCGAGGTGCTCGAGCTGCGCGAGCACCTCGAGCGCAAGCCGGCCAACCTCTCCGGTGGTCAGCGGCAGCGCGTCGCGATGGGGCGGGCCATCGTGCGCCAGGCCGAGGCGTTCCTCTTCGACGAGCCGCTGTCCAACCTCGACGCCAAGCTGCGCGGCCAGATGCGCACCGAGATCAGCCGGCTGCAGCGCCGGCTGGGCATCACGACCGTCTACGTCACCCACGACCAGACCGAGGCGATGACCCTCGGCGACCGGGTCTGCGTCCTGCGCAAGGGCAAGATCCAGCAGGTCGCCTCGCCGCGGGAGCTCTACGAGCAGCCGGTCAACCTCTTCGTCGCGGGGTTCATCGGCTCCCCGCCGATGAACTTCCTCCCGGCGACGCTGCAGGGCAACGCGCTGCAGACGCCGTTCGGGTCGGTGGAGCTCGACGAGCGCCGCGTCGCCGCCGTGCGGGGCCGCGACCTGCTGCTGGTCGGCATCCGGCCGGAGTACTTCGAGGACGCTTCGCTGGTCGACGAGGCCAAGCGGCCGTACGGGTCGGTCTTCCGCGCCCGCGTCGACGTGACGGAGTGGCTCGGGGACTCGCAGTACGCCTACATCCCCTACGAGGCGCCGGAGGCGATCACCAGCCAGCTGCGCGACCTGTCCCGGGAGCTGGACTCCGAGGAGCTGCGCACCCAGGCGATCGTGTCGATCGACGCGACCAGCCGCATCCGCGAGGGCCGGGACGCGGAGTTCTGGCTCGACAGCCGGAAGATCCACGTCTTCGACCCGCAGACGGGTGAGAACCTGACCCGCGACGCCGAGGCCGGCGCCCGGCTCACCCAGCTCGCCGAGGAGGACAGGGTCGAGCAGGTGCAGGACGCGCAGGCCACCGGGCAGACCGTCGGCTCCAGTGTCATCTCCGGGACCACCGGGCCGTCCGGGACCTCCGGGTCGTCCGGGGCCCACCGGGCCGGCGCCTGAGGGAGGACCGGACCCTCCTCGTGGACCACCGCCGTCGCCCGTGGTGGCGGACGGCGGTGGTCTACGAGGTCTACCTGCGCAGCTTCGCGGACGGGACCGGGGACGGGCTGGGCGACGTGCCCGGCCTGCGCGGTCGGCTGCCGTACCTGGCCGACCTCGGCGTCGACGCCCTGTGGGTCACCCCCTGGTACCCCTCGCCCATGGCCGACGGCGGGTACGACGTCGCGGACCACCGTGACGTCGACCCGCGCTTCGGCACCCTGGCCGACGTCGACGCGCTGCTGGACGACGCGCACGCGCTCGGGCTGCGCGTCGTCGTCGACCTGGTCGCCAACCACACCTCGGCCGAGCACCCGTGGTTCCGGGCCGCCCTCGCCGGGGGACCGGCGGCGCCGGAGCGGGCGCGCTACTTCTTCCGGGACGGCCGCGCGGGCGGCACGGAGCCGCCCAACGACTGGATCAGCGCGTTCGGCGGGCCGGCGTGGACCCGGGTCCCCGACGGCCAGTGGTACCTGCACCTGTTCGCCCCCGAACAGCCCGACCTGGACTGGACGTCGCCGGACGTGCAGGAGGAGTTCGACGGCACCGTGCGGTTCTGGCTCGACCGCGGGGTGGACGGGATCCGCGTCGACGCGGCACCGGCGATGGCCAAGGTGCCCGGCCTGCCCGACGCCGGGCACGGCCCCGGCGCGGTCTTCGCCAGCACCGAGTGGGTGGACAACCCGCACTGGGACGTCGACGAGGTGCACGAGGTCTTCCGCCGCTGGCGGCGCATCGGCGACACCTACGACGGCGACCGGCTGTTCGTCTCCGAGGCCGTGGTCAACGGGCCCGAGCGGCTGGCCCGCTACGTGCGCCCGGACGAGTTGCACACCACCTTCAACTTCGACTACCTCAAGGCGCCCTGGGACGCCGCGGCCCTGCGCGCGGTGGTCGACGGCACCCTCGCGGCGCTCGCGCCGGTCGGCGCCCCCGCCACCTGGGTGCTGTCCAGCCACGACGAGACCCGGCACGTCACCCGCTTCGGCCGGGCACACAGCGGCGCCGCCGTCATGGGCTTCGACGCGGCCGGGCCCGCGGACCTCGCGCTGGGGCTGCGGCGGGCGCGCGCCGCGGCGCTGCTGACGCTCGCCCTCCCCGGCGGCGCGTACCTGTACCAGGGGGAGGAACTCGGCCTCCCCGAGGTCGAGGACCTGCCCGCCGACGCGCTGCAGGACCCCACCTGGGAGCGGTCCGGGCACACCGCGCGCGGCCGGGACGGCTGCCGGGTGCCCCTGCCGTGGTCGGGGGACCGGCCGCCCTTCGGCTTCGCGCCCGAGGGCGTCGCCCCGTGGCTGCCCCAGCCGGCGGCGTGGCGGGACCTCACCGTCGAGGCCCAGCGGGACGACCCGTCGTCCACGCTCACGCTGTACCGGGCGGCCCTGCGGCTGCGCCGCGAGCTCCTGGCCGAGGAGCCGCTGACCTGGCTGGACCTCGGCGCCGACGTCCTGGCCTTCGACCGCGGGTCGGCGCTGCGCTGCGTGGTCAACCTGTCCGCGGAGCCGGTCCCGCTGTCCGGGCTCGGGCGGGTGCTGCTCACCAGCGCCGGAGCCGGCGGCGACCTGCCGCCCGACACCGCCGCCTGGCTGGCGCCGGGGTAGGGGCGTCAGCCGCGGGCGGCGGCCAGCTCGGCGGCGGTGGGCGGGTCCGCGCCGACCCGCGTGCAGGTGAGCGCGGCGGCCAGCGCGGCGTCGTCGACCAGGCGCAGCAGGTCGTCGTCGGACAGCGCCTCCAGCGCCGCGCGGGAGGTGACCCCGGCGGCCAGCAGGCCGGCGAAGAACCCGGCCGCGAGGGTGTCCCCGGCGCCGACGGTGTCCGCGACGGTCACCCGCGGCGGCTCCCGGTGCAGCAGCGGCCGGCCCGGGCGGGCGATCCGCAGCGGCGCCCCGCCGTCGGTGAGCAGCACCAGCGCCGGCCCGCGGCCGGCCCACCGCTGCGCGGTGGCGTCGAGGTCGGCGGTGGCGTCGGGCTCCAGCCAGCCGAGGTCCTCGGCGCTGACCTTGACCAGGTCGGCGACGGCGACCAGCCGGTCGAGCCGGGCCCGGACGGCGCCGGGGTCGTTGCCCAGCGTGGCGCCGACCGGCCCGCCTGCCAGCATCGGGCGCAGGTTGGGGTCGACGCTGACCAGCGCGCGGCCGGTGAGCCGCTCGGCCAGCCGGGCGATCGCGTCGCACCCGGGCGGGGTCCAGCTCGAGATGGAGCCGACGTGCAGCACCGCCGTCGCCTCCGGGACGACGGCGGCCAGCTCCTCGTCGGTCCACTGCCAGTCAGCGGCGCCCTGCACGTGGAAGCCGTAGTCGGCGGACCCGTCCGGACCGAGCCCGACGACGGCGAGGCTCACCGGCTCGGCCGCGGGCACCATGCCGCGGGTGTCGACGCCGGACAGCTCCGCGTGGCGCCGCAGCGCCGGGGCCAGCGGGCCGGTGCCGAGGCGGGCCAGCAGCGCCACGGGGGCGCCCAGCCGCCCCGCGGCGACGGCCACGTTGAGCGCGTTGCCCCCCGGCCGCGCCACGTACTGCGGCGCGGTGCCCTCGGGACCGGCGTCGGCGTCCGGGACCGGCAGCAGGTCGACGACGAGCTCGCCGAGGACGGTGAGGGTGGGGACGGCGCTGTCCATCAGCCGACCCTAGCCCGGTCCGGCCCGGTCCTCCGGGGATCCCCGGACGGGGGACGCCGGCCGGGACCGGGGACGTCCCTGTTGGCCGGGACACCGGTCCTGCTGGGACGATGACGGGGAGAACCGCCGTGGCACCGCGGCGGTGCGGGAGCCAGGAGGCGGCGCGGGACCGCGCCGGAGCAGGAGGAGCCCAACATGCCCAACCCGATCGTCAAGCTCTGGCGGTACCTGACCGCGTCGGCCAACGCGCAGATCGACCAGCGGGCGGACCCGAAGATCCAGATCCAGCAGGCGATCGAGGCCGAGCAGCAGCGGCACCAGGCGCTGGCCAACCAGGCCGCCGCCGTCCTCGGCAACCAGCGGCAGCTCGAGATGCGGCTGAACCGGCAGCTCGGCGAGGTGGAGAAGCTGCAGGCCTCGGCCCGCCAGGCGCTGGTGCTGGCCGACCAGTCCCGCGGGCGCGGGGACGCGGCCAAGGCGGCCGAGTACGAGCAGGCCGCGCAGGCGTTCGCCACCCAGCTGGTCGCCGCGGAGCAGGCGATGGAGGACCTCAAGCGCAGCCACGACGAGGCGCTGCAGGCCGCCGAGCAGGCGCGCGGCGCGGTCGAGCAGAGCCGCATGCGGCTGCAGACGACGCTGGCCGAGCGCACCAAGCTCATGAGCCAGCTCGAGCAGGCCAAGATGCAGGAGCACGTGGCCGCCTCGATGCGCCAGGTGAACGAGCTGTCCGCGCCGGGCAACACCCCGAGCCTGGCCGAGGTCCGCGACAAGATCGAGGCCCGCTACGCCAACGCGCTCGGCCAGGCCGAGCTCGCGCAGACCTCCGTCGAGGGCCGCATGCTCGAGGTGCAGAAGGCGACCCTCGACGTCGCCGGCGCCTCCCGGCTGGAGCAGATCCGCGCGGCGATGGGTGGGCCGGCCGCCGTCGAGGGCGGCACCGGAGCGGCCGGGGCGATCGGCCCGGGGACGGCGTCGCCGTCGTTCGAGAAGACCGAGCAGGCCGCCCAGCGCCCCGAGAACGCCTAGGTCCTGACCGCCGCGGGCCCGGCTCCTCCGGGAGCCGGGCCCGCGGCGTCCCTAGTGGGCGTTGGCCAGCGGCGGCGGGCGGCCGGGCTCGCCGGTGCGGGCCGCCGGGTCGACGGGGGCGTCGGTGGCCTGGCAGGTCGGGCACCAGTAGGTGATCCGCTCCTGCAGGTCCGGGCCCTGGTCGCCGCGCAGGATCGGGGTGCCGCAGCGGTAGCAGGGCTTGTCCTTGCGGCCGTACACCCAGTGGTCGCGGCCGCGGCGCAGGTCGCCGGTGGTGCTCTGCTCGGGGCGGTCGCGGTTGGCCAGCATCAGGGTGCGGGTCCGGTCGACGAGCCCGGGGAGGTCCTCGACGTCGGCCACCCGCATCCACGGGTGCACGCCGCAGACGAACAGCCCCTCGACCTTGTAGAGGTTCCCCGGCCCGCACAGGTTGCGCTGGTCCAGGATCGCGACGCCGATCTGCTCGTCGGGGTGTGCCCGCAGCCGGCGCAGCGCCTCGTCGAGGTCCCAGTCCGGCCCGAGGACGTCGGGACCGAGGTGGCCGACGACCTGCTCCTCGTCGGTGGTGCGGACCATCGTGACGTCGTGCAGCCGGTAGCCGACGCAGTCCCACCGGTCGGTCGCGAGGATCGCGCGGATGGAGAACGCCGGCCCGCCGTGCCAGCGCGCGCCCTTGCGGTAGATGTGCCAGCTGCCGTCCATGCGGTAGTGGGTGCGCAGGGTCCAGCCGTCGGTGAACCGGGTGAGCATGTGCTTGCCGCGGGGGACCACCTCGCGGACCGTGCGGCCCTTGAGGTCGGTGGCGGCCAGCTGCGGCACCCGCAGCTCGCCGCGGCGCAGCGTCTGGCCGGCCAGCGCGGTGTTCATGCGCTTGGCCGCCAGCCAGACGGTGTCTCCCTCGGGCACCTCCCCAGTGTCCCTGGTGACCGTGTCCTCGGCCCCCCGCAGGGGCCCGCCGCGAGCGTGCGAGCGGTGGGGGGCAGGGGCCTCCGACTGCTGGGGAGCGAGGGACGTCACCCCGGCGGCGGGAAGGGCGCGCCGGGTGCGGGCGCTGCAGCACGCGTGCAGCGACGTCCCGCCCCGGCCAGCTCCACGCCCGCGCACCTGACGACCGCCGGCGAGCCGGTCACCGTGACCGTCGCCCGTGACGTGCGGCCCGCCCAGCGCGAGGCGTTCGAGCGCTGGGCCGACGACGTCCTCGGCCAGGCCGCGGCCTTCCCGGGCAACCTGGGCACCAGCCTGCTGCGGCCCGGGCCGGGCTCCACCCGCTACCACCTGGTCTACCGCTTCGCCGACGGCGAGTCGCTGGCCCGCTGGGAGCGCTCGGCGCAGCGGCAGCAGGCGCTCGAGCGGGTCGAGCACCTCGCCGACGGCGCCGACTACGCCCGCGTCGCCGGGCTGGACAGCTTCTTCACCGCGCTCACCCCGCCGCGCCCGGGCCCGCGCTGGCGGCTCACCGTGCTGACGATCGCCGTGGTCTTCGCCATCACGCTCGCCTTCCAGCTGCTCGTGGCCCCGCACATCACGTCCTGGCCGCTGCCGGCGCGGCTGCTGCTGTCGGCGACCGTCGTCGTCGTGCTGCTCGGCCAGGTGGTCATGCCGCGGCTGTCGCGCTGGCTCGCCCCCTGGCTCCGCGGCCGCCGCTGAGGACCGTCGCGCAGCCGGGCGTCGGTGCTGGTGGAGGCCGCCCGCGGGGAGCGGGCGGCCCGCACCGGTCGACCTAGCCGAGCGGGCGGACGCCGCTGGCGCTGGTGCCGCGGGCGCCGGAGGTGCGGGTGAACGCGACCCGCTGGCCCTCCTCGAGCTCGCGGTAGCCGCCGTCGTCCTCGATCTCGGAGTAGTGCACGAAGACGTCGTCGCCGCCGTCGTCGGGGGTGATGAAGCCGAAGCCCTTCTCGGCGTTGAACCACTGCACGGTGCCCTCGGCGTCGCCGCCGGCGTCCCCGCCGCGCGGGGCGCGGGCCGGCCGCTGGTCCCGGCCACCGCGGTCGTCCCGGCGGTCGTCCCGGCGGTCGTCCCGGCGGTCGCGGGGCGCGGGGCGGTCGTAGCCGCCGCGGCGCGGGGCCGACGGCAGCAGCCGCACGGAGTCGGCCTGCAGGCCACGGCTGCCCTCGACCAGCTCGAACTCGACCCGGTCGCCCTCCTCGAGGTCGCCGCCGCGGGTCACCGCGGAGACGTGCACGAAGACGTCCTCGGGGACGATGAACCCGAAGCCGCGGTCGGCGTCGAAGCGCGCCACGGTGCCCTGGACGACGATGCCGCGAGGAGCCCGGCCCCGCCCCCGGTCGTCCCGGCCGCGGTCGTCCCGTCCCCGGTCGTCCCGGCCGCGGTCGTCCCGTCCCCGGTCGTCCCGACCACCGCGGTCGTCGCGGCGGCCGCCGCGCGGGGCGCCGCCGGTCGGGCGCACCCGCTCGGCCTGCGGGCCGCGCGGCCCCTCGGTGGCGTCGTACTCGACGGGCTGGCCCTCGTCGAGGGTCCGGAAGCCACCGGTGTCCTCGATGGACGAGAAGTGGACGAAGACGTCGTCCCCGCCGTCCTGGGGCTCGATGAACCCGAAGCCCTTGTCCGCGTCGAACCAGCGGACCGTGCCGGCTGCCATGTCTGTATCCCTCGATCCCTCACGTACTGCGACGGTCCACGGTACGCGTCCGGGGCGGGCCGGCTCCCGTCAGCCGCGGAGACGCAGCCCGCGCGGGGTGGCCGCGAACCCGGCCGCCTGCAGCGCCGACGACAGTGGGGTGTCCTGGTGCACCGAGGCGCCGTCGGCCTTCTGCACCACCATCCGGCCCAGCGCCCCCGCCGCGACCGCGCCCGACAGCGCGGTGGCCGCCTCCTTGAGCGTCTGCTCGTCCTCGGTCCACGACAGCAGCGTCTTGCCGCCGCGCTCGACGTAGAGCACCAGCTCGCCGTCGACGAGGACCACCAGCGCCCCCGCCTTGCGCCCGGCGCGGTGCCCGGTGGCCCGCTTCCCACCGCCGGTGCCCTCGCCGACGTCGACGGCGACCTGCGCTGCCGACGACCCCGTGGACTCGCCGTCGGCGGAGCCGGTGCGGTCGGGCCAGGGGAGGGCGGCGCCGTAGACGTTGGCCGGGTCGGTGGCCGCGAGCACCACCGCGCCCTCGGGCGTGCGGTCGGGGACGGCGAACGCGCGCAGCCGGTCGACCGCGCCGACCGTGCCGAACTGCGCGGCGCCGAGGGTCTCGACGAAGTAGCCGCGCCGCGCCCGGTTGTTCTCCTCGAACGCGCGCAGCACCGGGTAGACCGCGGAGAACCCGCCGGGCACCTGCTCGGCCACGACCGCGCCGCGGGTCAGCACGCCGTGCCGCTCGAGCAGCGCCTCGGCCCGGGCGGTGGTGCGCCGGGTGGCGTTGGCCTCCCGGTCGGGCAGCCGCGACCAGCGGCCGGCGACCGTGGGCGGGCCGGTGCGGCTGGGCATCGCCGGGCGGCCCAGCCGGGTGCGGCCGTAGCGGGTGCGGTCCACGCGGGCGCGCGGCGGTGCCGGCGTCCGCTTGTGCGTGCCGCCGCCGGCCAGCCGCGTGCGCAGCGGGGCGAGGGTGTCGTTGGTGAGCAGCCCGGCCCACACCAGGTCCCAGACGACGTCGGCGAGCGCGGTGTCGTCGGTGGAGCCGACCAGGTCGGACAGGCCGCGGAAGAACACCGCCTGCCCGGCCGACAGCTGCTCGAGGACCGCGAACCCGACGCCGCCCTCCTCCGGCAACTCGACGGTGTCGGGCAGCAGCAGCGGGGCGAGGTCGGCGGGCACCAGGCTGATCCAGCCGTCCCCGCCGGGCAGCCCGCCGGCGCCGGCCCACAGCACCTCGCCGGCGCTGGTCAGCTCGTCGAGCATCGCGGGGGAGTAGTCGCGCACCCGGGTCGGGAGCACCAGCGTCTCCAGCGCGCTCGCCGGCACCAGCGCACCGGCCAGCTGCTCGACGACCGCGAGGACGCCGTCGACGCCGCGCATCCGGCTGCCCACCGACTGCCAGGCCGGCGTAAACCGGGCCAGCGTGCCGATCGGCACCGGCTCGACCTCCTGGCGCAGCCTGGCCAGGCTGCGCCGGCGCACCGAGCGCAGCACCTCGGCGTCGCACCACTCCTGCCCGGTGCCGCCGGGCCGGAACTCCCCGGTGACCAGCCGGCCGGTGCCGACCAGCCGCTGCAGGGTGGCGGTGACGACGGCGACGCCCAGCCCGAGCCGCGCGGCGACCTCGGCCGGCTGGAACGGGCCGTGGGTGCGGGCGTAGCGGCCGACGATGTCGCCCAGCGGGTCGGCGACCGGCTCGGTGAACGCCTCGGGCACGCCCACGGGCAGCGCGGTGCCCAGCGCGTCGCGCAGCCGGCCGGCGTCCTCGATGGCGACGTGCCGCTCCTCGCCGGCGATCCGCACGACGATCGCCCGCCGCGAGGCCACCAGCTCCTCCAGCCACTCCGCGGGGACGCCGCGCAGCGCCGCCTCGGCGGGGGTGAGGTCGCCCAGGCCCCGGAGCAGGTCGGAGGCGCCGTCGACGTCGCGGGGGTGCCGCTCGGCGGGCAGCCGCTGCAGCTCGCGCTCCACCTCGGCCAGCGCCTCGGCGTCGAGCAGCTCGCGCAGCTCGGAGCGGCCGAGCAGCTCGGCGAGCAGGCCGGTGTCCAGCGCCAGCGCCTGCGCGCGGCGCTCGGCCAGCGGGGCGTCGCCCTCGTAGAGGAACTGCCCGACGTAGCCGAACAGCAGCGACTGCGCGAACGGGCTCGCGGCCTGCGTCTGCACGTCGACCACCCGCACCCGCCGGGAGCGGACGTCGCGCATCAGCTCGACCAGTCCCGGCACGTCGTAGACGTCCTGCAGCACCTCGCGGGCGGCCTCGAGCGTGATGGGGAAGGACGAGAAGTCGCCGGCCACGCTGAGCAGCTGGGCGGCGCGCTGGCGCTGCTGCCACAGCGGCGTGCGGCGGCGCGGGTCGCGGCGGGGCAGCAGCAGCGCGCGGGCGGCGCACTCGCGGAAGCGGCTGGCGAACAGCGCGGAGCTGCCGACCTCGGCGGTCACCTCGCGCTCGACGTCGTCGGGGTCGAGGACGGCGAGGTCGGCCTCGGGCGGCTCGCCGGTGGTGTCGGGCAGCCGCAGCACGATGCCGTCGTCGGAGTGCATGGAGGCGACGTCGACGCCGTAGCGCTCACGCAGCCGGGCGGCGAGCACCAACGCCCACGGGGCGTTGACCTGCGCGCCGAAGGGGGAGTGGACGACCAGCCGCCAGTCGCCGAGCTCGTCGCGGAACCGCTCGACCAGCAGCGTGCGGTCGTCGGGGAGGTGGCCGGTGGCCGCCTTCTGCTCCGCGAGGTAGGCGAGCAGATTGGCCGCGCCCCAGTCGTCCAGGCCCGCGGCCTGCGCCCGCTCCCGGCCCCTGTCCGGCGTCGCCGACCCGACCTCGCGGAGGAACGCGCCGAGCGCCCGGCCCAGCTCCAGCGGCCGGCCGGGGGCGTCGCCGTGCCAGAACGGCATCTTCCCGGGCTGGCCGGGCGCGGGGGAGACGAGCACCCGGTCGTGGGTGATCTCCTCGATCCGCCACGACGACGAGCCGAGCAGGAACACGTCGCCGACCCGCGACTCGTAGACCATCTCCTCGTCGAGCTCGCCGACCCGGCGCCCGCCGGACCCCTCACCGCCGACGAGGAAGACGCCGAACAGCCCGCGGTCGGGGATGGTGCCGCCGCTGGTGACCGCCAGCCGCTGGGCGCCGCTGCGGGCGGTCAGGGTGTCGGTGACCCGGTCCCAGGTCAGCCGCGGCCGCAGCTCGGCGAACGCGTCGGAGGGGTAGCGGCCGGCCAGCATGTCGAGGACGGCGTGCAGCGCGGAGTCGGGCAGGCCGGAGAACGGCGCCGACCGGCGCAGCAGCGCACCGACCTCCTCGACCGTGCGCGGGCCCTCGGACACGATCGCCACGATCTGCTGGGCCAGCACGTCGAGCGGGTTGCGCAGGTAGCGGATCGACTCGATGGCGCCGGCCTTCATCCGCTCGGCGACCAGCGCGCACTGCACCAGGTCGCCGCGGAACTTGGGGAACAGCACGCCGCGGCTGACCGCGCCGACCTGGTGCCCGGCGCGGCCGACCCGCTGCAGGCCCGCGGCCACGGTGGGCGGCGCCTCCACCTGGACGACGAGGTCGACCGAGCCCATGTCGATGCCGAGCTCGAGCGACGACGTCGCGACCACCGCCGGCAGCCGCCCGGACTTCAGCGCCTCCTCGACGATCGCCCGCTGCTCCCGCGACACCGAGCCGTGGTGGGCCGCGGCGACCGGCTGCACGCCCTCGGGCACGCCGCCGCCGGAGCCGGCCTGCGCCATGAGCGCCGCGGCGTTGGTGCCGGGCGGGACGGCCTCACCGGTGGCCCGCTCGTAGGCCATCTCGTTGAGCCGGCTGGTGAGCCGCTCGGCCAGCCGCCGGGAGTTGGCGAACACGATCGTGCTGCGGTGCGCCTCGACCAGGTCGAGCACCCGCTCCTCGACCGCCGGCCAGATCGACGTCCGCGGCTGGTCCCCGGCCGCCGACCCCTCCAGCTCGCCGGTGGGCTGCCCCAGCTGGCTCATGTCCTCGACCGGGACGACCACCGACAGGTCCCACTCCTTGCCCGCCGGCGGCTGCACCACCCGCACCGGCCGGCCGCCGGCGAGGAAGGTGGCGACCTCCTCGATGGGGCGCACCGTGGCCGACAGGCCGATCCGCTGCGCGGGGCGGTCCAGCAGCTCGTCGAGCCGGTCGAGCGAGACGGCCATGTGCGCCCCGCGCTTGCTGTCGGCGACGGCGTGCACCTCGTCGACGATCACCGTCTCCACCCCGCGCAGCGCCTCCCGCGCCGAGCTGGTGAGCATGAGGAACAGCGACTCGGGCGTGGTGATGAGGATGTCGGTGGGCCGCCGGGTGAAGGCCCGCCGCTCGTCGGCCGGGGTGTCGCCGGAGCGGATGCCGACGGTGATCTCCGGGCGCGGCAGGCCCAGCCGCATGGCCGCCTGCCCGATGCCGGCCAGCGGGGCGCGCAGGTTGCGCTCGACGTCGACGGCCAGCGCCTTGAGCGGCGAGACGTAGAGGACGCGGCAGCGGCGGCTCTCGTCGGCCGGCGGCGTGCTGGTCAGCCGGTCCAGCGACCAGAGGAAGGCCGCCAGCGTCTTCCCGGACCCGGTGGGGGCGACGACGAGCGCGTGCTCGCCGCTGCTGATGGCGTCCCAGGCGCCGTCCTGGGCCGCCGTGGGCTCGGCGAAGGCGCCGGTGAACCAGGCCCGGGTGGGCGCGGAGAACCGGTCGAGAGCGGGCACGTGTCCAGTGTCCCCGCGGGTACGACAGTCCGCTGGCCTGCGCCGACGCCCGGAGCGGACGGCGTGCGCCCGGGCCGGGGTGGCGTACGGCACACTGCCCGCCATGCGCCACTCGCTCCACGAGGCCGAGCACGAGGACTTCCGGCAGACGGTCCGCACGTTCCTGGAGAAGAACGTCGCGCCGTTCCACGACCGGTGGGAGCGCGAGGGGATCGTCCCGCGCGACGTGTGGCTCGCCGGCGGTGAGCAGGGCCTGCTCGGGATGGACATCGAGGAGCGGTTCGGCGGCGGCGGGGTGCGGGACTTCCGCTACAACGCCGTCCTCGACGAGGAGGTCACCCGGATCGGCGCCAGCGGCCTGGGCTTCGGCCTGCACAACGACGTCGTCTCGCCCTACCTGCGCGACCTGTGCACCGAGGAGCAGGCGCAGCGCTGGCTGCCCGGCTTCTGCCGCGGCGAGCTGATCACCGCGATCGCGATGACCGAGCCGGGCACCGGCAGCGACCTGCAGTCGATCCGCACCACGGCCCACCGCGACGGCGACTCCTGGGTGCTCAGCGGCGCCAAGACCTTCATCACCAACGGCATCAACGCCGACCTGGTGATCGTGGTGGCGCGCACCGACCCCGACGCCCCCGGCGCCAAGAGCACCAGCCTGCTCGTCGTCGAGCGGGACATGCCCGGGTTCACCCGCGGCCGCAACCTCGACAAGGTCGGCCTCAAGGCGCAGGACACCGCCGAGCTGTTCTTCGACGAGGTGCGGGTGCCGGCGGAGAACCTGCTCGGCACGGAGAACCGCGGCTTCGCCCACCTCATGGAGAACCTGCCGCAGGAGCGGCTGTCGATCGCCGTGGGTGCGGTGGCCGCCTGCGAGACGGTGCTCGCCCGGACCCTCGAGTACGTGACCAGTCGGACCGCCTTCGGCCGGCCGGTCGGCAGCTTCCAGAACAGCCGGTTCGTCCTCGCCGAGCTGCACACCGAGACGACGGTCGCGCGGACGTTCGTCGACGAGTGCGTGCGGCAGCTGGGCACCGGCGAGCTGACCGCCGTCGACGCGGCGATGGCCAAGTACTGGACCAGCGAGCTGCAGAACAAGGTCGCCGACCGCTGCCTGCAGCTGCACGGCGGCTACGGCTACATGGACGAGTACCCGGTGTCCAAGGCCTGGCGCGACGCCCGGGTGCAGTCGATCTACGGCGGCACCAACGAGATCATGCGCGAGATCATCGGCCGGTCGCTGGGGCTGTGACGACGCAGGCGGCCGTCGACGTCGGCCGGGTGCAGCGGCGCAGCGTCGCCGTCCTCTCCGGCGCGGTCGCGCTCGGCGGCCTCGGCGTCACCGTCGGGATCACCGTCGGCGGGCTGCTCGCGCGGGAGGTGTCCGGCAGTGACGCCGCCGCGGGGCTCGGGCAGACGATGGGCGTGTTCGGCGCCGCGGTGCTCGCCGTCCCGCTCGCCCTGGTGTCCGACCGGGCCGGGCGGCGGGCGGGGCTGGCCGCCGGGTACGCCGTCGCCGTCGGCGGCGCGGTGGTCACCGTCGTCGCCGCGGCGCTGTCCTCGCTGCCGCTGCTGCTCGCCGGGCTGTTCGCCTTCGGCGCGGCGACCGCGTGCAGCCTGCAGGCGCGCTACGCCGCGGCCGACCTCGCCGTCCCCGAACGGCGCGGCCGCGCGCTGTCGCTGGTCGTCTGGGCGACCACGGTCGGCTCGGTCCTCGGCCCCAACCTCGCCGCGCCCGGCGCCGACCTCGGGCGCGCGCTCGGCCTGCCCGCGCTCGGAGGCGGCTTCGCCGTGTCCGCCGCCGTGTTCGCCGTCGTCACCGCCGGCCTGTGGCTCGCCCTGCGCCCGGACCCGCTGCTGCTGGCCCGCCGGCTCGCCGACGACGGCGGACCGGCGCCCGGCCGCCCGCGGCGGGCCACCCGGGGCGCGCTGGCCGCGGTGTGGGCCGACCCCGGCGGCCGGCTCGGCCTGGTCGCCGTCGTGGTCTCCCACGCGGTGATGGTCGGCGTCATGGTCATGACGCCGGTGCACATGGGTCACGCCGGCGGGCACGACGACGCGACGACGCTGCGGCTGGTGGGCGTGGTCATCAGCGTGCACGTGGCCGGCATGTACCTGTTCAGCCCGCTCGTCGGCTGGCTCGCCGACCGGGTGGGCCGGCGGGCGACGGTGGCGCTGGGCGGTGCGCTGCTCCTCGCCGCCGCGGGCGTGGCCGGGACGGCGCCGCCGGAGGCCGCCGGCCGGCTGGGCGTCGGCCTGCTGCTGCTCGGGCTGGGCTGGTCGTGCGGGCTGATCGCGGGCTCCACGCTGGTCACCGAGGCGGTGCCGGCGGAGGTGCGGCCCACCGCGCAGGGCGGCGCGGACCTGCTCATGGGCCTGGGCGCGGCGGTCGCCGGGGCCGTCGGCGGCCCGCTGCTGGCGCTGGGCGGCTTCGGCCTGGTCGCCGGGGTGTCCGCGGCGCTGGTGGTCCCGCTGGCGCTGGTCTGGCTGCGGCGCTGAGCGCTCGGCTGCTCAGTGGCCGCGCATGTTGCGCCACAGCATCACCAGCGTGATCAGCAGGCAGACCGCGATGCCGATCTCGAGGACGACGTCCCACGTCGCCGAGCCCGTGCTGGGGAACACGCCTCCAGCCTAGGCCGTCCTGTACCGTGAAGGCGGTTCACGGTGTAGGGGGTTCACGATGGTGGAGGCGCGGGTCGCGGCACTCGACCGGGTCCTGGAGGTCACCGTCCTGCTCGGGCGGGACATGGCGACGTCGCTGGCGGCCGAGGGGCTGACCGTCGCCCGCACGACGCTGCTGTGGCGGCTGCGCTCGGCCGGCCCTAGCACCCAGCGCGCGCTGGCCGACGCGCTCGGGGTCAGCGCCCGCAACGTCACGGGGCTGGTCGACGGGCTGGCCGCGGCCGGGCTGGTCACCCGCGAACCGCACCCCACCGACCGGCGGGCCACCCTGGTGACCCCCACCGCCCGCGCCGAGCGGCTGCTGGAGGAGATGGCGGCGGGGCAGGCGCAGCTCGCGGAGCAGCTGTTCGGCGGGTTGACGCCGGACCGCCTCGACGGGCTGGTGTCCGCCCTCGACGAGGTCCTCGACCGGCTGCGCGCCCTGGTCCCGGGAGGCGCGGCCGCGGGGGAGACCCCGTGACCGCCCGCGAGCTGGTGCGCCGTGCGGTGGCCTTCGAGCTCGGCACCTGGCGCAGCCTGTGGCGGTGGGTGCGCCGCCGTCCCGACGTGCCGGCCGGCGCCGACGCCTTCCCGTACGCCTCGGCGGCCGCGCCCGTGATGTGGACGTTCATCGTGCTGTCGGCGGTCGAGATCCCGCTGGTGGACTGGCTGCTGCCCTGGCCGTCGCTGCGCGTCGCGGTGGCGGTCCTCGGCGTCTACGGGCTGCTGTGGATGGTCGGGATGCTCGCCGGGCAGCGCGTGCACCCGCACACCGTCGACGCCGCGGGGCTGCGGGTGCGCAGCGGCTGGACCGTCGACGTCCGGGTGCCGTGGGAGGAGATCGCCGCCGCGCGCGTGCGGCGGCGCAGCGTCGAGGGCTCGCGCACGGTCGTCGTCGCGGAGGAGGGGGAGCGGCGCGCGGTGTCGGTCGCCGTCGTCGCCTCCACGCAGGTCGACGTCGAGCTGCGGACGCCGCTGGTGCTGCCGCTCGCCCGCACCGGCGGCCGCCCGGTGAGCGAGCTGCGGCTGGCCGCCGACGACCCGGCGGCGCTGGTCCGGCGGCTGCGGACGGGGATCGCCGACCACGCGGCCGCCACGGCCGGCGGGGACGCGCGCTAGCGTCGGGGACGTGCGCCTGCAGGAGTTCTGGTCCCGGCTGGAGACCCAGTTCGGGTCGATGCGGGCGGAGAGCGTCGCGCGCGACCACGTGTTCTCCGTGCTCGGGGGCCGCTCGGCGGTCGAGGCGATCGAGGCCGGGGTGCCGGTGCGCCGCGTGTGGCTGGCGATCTGCGAGGAGTACGACGTCCCCGCACGGGACCGCTGAGCCCGCCGGCGTACTCCGCGCGGAGTAGCCGCCCGCGCCGGGGTGCCTCCTGCCGGCCGACGCGCCGGGGCCGCCGCCGTCCCTAGCGTCGGCGGCGTGATCGAGATCCGCGGACTGACCAAGCGCTACGGCGATCGCACGGCCGTCGACGACCTCACCGTGACCATCCGCCCCGGCCGGGTGACCGGCTTCCTCGGCCCCAACGGCGCCGGGAAGTCGACGACGATGCGCGTCGTCGTCGGCCTCGACCGGCCGACCGCCGGCACCGTGCTGGTCGACGGCCGCCGCTACGCCGACCTCCCGGCCCCGCTGCGCGCCGTCGGTGCCCTGCTCGAGGCCCGCTCCGCCCACCCGGGGCGCACCGCGCGCGACCACCTGCGCCTCCTCGCGGCCACGGCCGGCCTGCCGCGGTCGCGGGTCGACGTCGTCCTCGACCTCGCCGGCCTGGCGTCGGTCGCCGACCGGCGGGTCGGCGGCTTCTCGCTCGGCATGGGCCAGCGCCTCGGCGTCGCGACGGCGCTGCTCGGCGACCCGGCCACCGTCGTGCTCGACGAGCCGGTCAACGGCCTGGACCCCGACGGGGTGCTGTGGATCCGCACCCTCACCCGGCAGCTGGCGGCCGAGGGGCGGACCGTGCTCGTCTCCTCCCACCTCATGAGCGAGATGGCGGTGACCGCCGACCACCTGGTCGTCCTCGGCCGGGGTCGGCTGGTGGCCGACGAGCCGGTCGCCGACGTCCTGCAGCGGGCCGGCGGCTCGTCGGTACGGGTCCGCAGCCCGCGCCCCGCCGCGCTCGCGCCGCTGCTGGCCGGCGACGGCGTCGTCCTCTCCTCGCCCGAGCACGGGTTGATCGAGGTGCAGGGGCTCTCGGCCGCCGAGATCGGCGACCGGGCCGGCCGCGCCGGCATCACGCTGCACGAGCTGACCCCCGTGTCGGCCTCCCTCGAGGAGGCGTTCATGGACCTGACCCGCGAGGACCAGGAGTACCGCACGGACGCCCGGCAGGAGGCCCTGGCATGAGCACCGGCACGGCGAGCACCGGCACGGCGAGCACCGGCACGGCGAGCACCGGCACGGCGGGCACCGGCACCCTCGACGCGCGCCGCCCCCTCGTGGGCCCGGCTCCGCCCCGACCGGCCGGGGGCGGCGTGCGCGGCCTGCTCGCCGGGCAGTGGGTCGCCGTCCGGTCGCTGCGGACCACCTGGTGGTTGCTCGGCGGAGCCGCGCTCGCCCTGGTCCTGTTCGGCCTGCTGTTCACCGCGACGGCGGAGTCGGGTGGACCCGCGGGGCGGGGCGGCCCGCCCGGCCTGGACCTGGCCGACCCGGTCGCCCTGAGCCTCGGCGGCCACAACCTCGCCGGGCTCGTGGTCGGGGTGCTGGGCGTCCTGCTGGTCACCGGCGAGTACACCAGCGGCGCCGTGCGGGTCGTCTTCGCCGCGGTCCCGCAGCGCTGGCCGGTGCTGCTGGCCCGTGCCGTCGTGCTCGCCGCCCTGGCCCTGGTGACCACGTGCCTGGCCGCCCTGGCCGCCTTCCTCGTCGGCCAGGCCGTGCTGGGCGACGCCGGGGTGTCCCTCACCGACGCCGGGGTGGCGCGCACCGTCCTCGGTGCCGCGCTGTACGTGACGGCGATCGGGCTGCTGGGTTCCGGTCTGGGCTGGCTGCTGCGCTCCACCGGGGGCGCGATCGGCACGCTGTTCGCCGTCGTCTTCCTGCTGCCGGTGCTCGGCAGCCTGCTGCCCTCGAGCTGGGGCCCCGACGTCGTCCGGTGGCTGCCCGGACAGGCCGGGTCCAGCGTCGCGCAGCTCGTCACCGGACCCGACGAGCTCGCGCCGTGGACCGGCTTCGCGGTCCTCTGCGGCTACCTCGGGGTGCTGTTCGCGGCGGCGGTGGTGACGGTGCGCCGACGGGACGCGTGAGCTCCCGTCCCGGCCGCCGGGACGGCACGATGGCGCCCGTGGAGCCGGTGCGGGGGGCGGGCGGGTCGGTGGTGCGGACGGTGGGCCCGGTCGTCGGCGGCGCCCTCCTCTCCGTCGGCCCGCTCGTCCGCTTCGGTGGGCCGACCCCCGCCGAGGTCGCCGTCTCCCTCCTGCTCTGGGCGCTGGCGCTGGCCCGTGCCCGGGCACCGTTCGCCGCGCTCGTCGCCGGCGTGACGCTGGTGCTCGGCTGGTGGGCCTCGCACGGTCCGGAGCCCCGCGCCCTGCTGCCGGCCGGCGTCGTCGTGTGGTGGCTCCTGGTCTGGGTCGCCGACCGGTGTGAGCCGGTGCGCGTCGCCGCCGCCGTCGGGATCTGCCTGCTGGTCCCCCTGGCCGTGGGGGTCGCCGCGCTGGCCGGCCGCCCGGACGGCGCCGCCGTCGTCCCGCTCTCGGCGGTCACCGTGACCGCCGCCGTCGTCGGCCGCAGCCGGCGCACGCGCCGGGCCTACCTGCAGGCCCTGGAGGACCGCGCCGAGCGCGCCGAGCGGGAGCGGGACGCGCAGGCCCGCATCGCCGTCGTCGAGGAGCGCGCGCGGATCGCCCGCGACCTGCACGACGTCGTGGCCCACAACCTGTCGGTCATGACGGCGCTGGCCGACGGCGCCGGTTTCGCCCCCGGCACCGACCAGGCCCGCGCGGCCGTGGCGCAGATCGCCGCCACCGGCCGGGCGGCGCTCGCCGAGATGCACCGACTCGTGGGCGTGCTGCGCACCGACGGGGACCGGGCGGAGCTGACGCCGGCCCCCGGGCTGGCCGACGTCGGCACCGTCGTCGAGCAGGTGCGCGCCGCCGGCCTGCCCACGGTGCTCACCGTCGCCGGGGACCCGGTCCCGCTCACCGCCGGGGCCCAGCTCGCGGTCCACCGGCTGGTGCAGGAGGCGCTGACCAACGTGCTGCGCCACGCCCGCGGCGCCCGGTCGGCCACGGTGCGCCTGGACTGGCACCCGGCCGAGCTGACCGTCGAGGTCGTCGACGACGGCGCGCCCGCCGCGGCAGCCCCCGGCCGGGGCGGCCACGGCCTGGTGGGCATGCGCGAGCGCGTGACGGCGTGGGACGGGTCGGTCACCGCCGGGCCGCTGCCCGGGGGCGGCTGGCGGGTCGCGGCGGTCCTCCCGCTGGCGGCGGTGCGTGCTGGAGGGGACGGGTCCCCGGTGGCGGCCCCGTGACCACACGGGTCCTCCTCGTCGACGACGAGCCGCTGGTCCGCGTCGGCCTGTCGATGGTGCTGGAGTCGCAGGAGGACCTCACCGTCGTCGGCCAGGCGGGCGACGGCGCCGGGGCGGTCGCCCTGGCCCGCGAGCTGCGCCCCGACGTCGTCGTCATGGACGTGCGGATGCCCGGTGTCGACGGCGTCGAGGCGACCCGCCGCATCGTGGCCGAGGACCTGCCCAGCCGGGTCCTCGTGCTCACCACCTTCGACCTCGACGAGCACGCGTTCGCGGCGCTGCGGGCCGGCGCCAGCGCCTTCCTGCTCAAGAACGCCGAGCCGACCGAGCTGCTGCGCGCCGTCCGCGCCGTCGCCGCCGGGGACGCGGTGGTCTCCCCCCGGGTGACCCGCCGGCTGCTGGAGACCCTCGCCCACCGGCTGCCCGGCGGGACGCCGCCCGACCCCCGGGTCGCGCTGCTCACCGAGCGGGAGCTCGAGGTCCTGCGCGCGGTGGCCCGCGGGGAGTCCAACGCCGAGATCGCCGAGGCGCTGGTGCTGTCGGAGCTGACCGTGAAGACCCACGTCGCCCGGATCCTGGGCAAGCTGGAGGTGCGCGACCGCACCCAGGCGGCGGTGTTCGCACACACCCGCGGGCTGGTCTGACCCGACACCGGTCGGCGCCTGTCCGCGGTGCTCGACTCGAACACGTGTTCGCCCTACAGTGACGGGTGGGTCCACAGGGAGGTCGTCCCTCCACAGGTCGAGTCGGTCACCGGAAAGTGTCAGACCCCCGGCCTAGCGTTCCCCTCCGACACCGCATCGACTCCACGACACGCGACTTCCCGAAGGTGAGCACCATGGCAACGCTCGACCGCGACAAGGCCCTCGACATGGCCCTCGCCCAGATCGACAAGCAGTTCGGCAAGGGCTCGGTCATGCGCCTGGGCGACAGCACCGCGCAGGCGATCAAGGTCATCCCGACCGGCTCGATCGCCCTCGACATCGCGCTCGGCATCGGCGGCCTGCCCCGCGGCCGCATCATCGAGGTCTACGGCCCGGAGGCCTCCGGCAAGACCACGGTCGCCCTGCACGCGGTGGCCAACGCCCAGGCCGCCGGCGGCATCGCGGCCTTCATCGACGCCGAGCATGCGCTCGACCCGGAGTACGCCCGGGCCATCGGCGTCGACACCGACGCGCTGCTGGTCAGCCAGCCCGACACCGGTGAGCAGGCCCTCGAGATCGCCGACATGCTGATCCGCTCCGGCGCGCTCGACATCATCGTCATCGACTCCGTGGCGGCCCTCGTGCCCCGCGCCGAGATCGAGGGCGAGATGGGTGACAGCCACGTCGGTCTGCAGGCCCGCCTCATGAGCCAGGCGCTGCGGAAGATCACCGGTGCGCTGAACAACTCGGGCACCACCGCGATCTTCATCAACCAGCTGCGCGAGAAGGTCGGCATCGTCTACGGCTCGCCCGAGGTGACCACCGGTGGCCGCGCGCTGAAGTTCTACTCGTCGGTCCGCCTGGACGTCCGCCGGATCGAGACCCTCAAGCAGGGCACCGAGGCCGTCGGCAGCCGGGTCCGCGTCAAGGTCGTCAAGAACAAGGTCGCCGCGCCGTTCAAGCAGGCCGAGCTCGACCTGCTGTGGGGCGTCGGGTTCAGCCGCGAGGGCGGCCTCATCGACGCCGGCGTCGAGCAGGGCTTCATCCGCAAGTCCGGTGCCTGGTACACGTACGAGGGCGACCAGCTCGGCCAGGGCAAGGAGAACGTCCGCACGTTCCTCCGCGACAACCCCGACCTCGCCGACGAGATCGAGAAGAAGGTCAAGGAGAAGCTGGGCATCGGCCCGCAGGTCGACGCCCCGGCCGCTGACCCGGTCGACTTCTGAGCGACCTCGTGACCGGCTGGTCCGGCCCGGCTCCCGAGGAGGCCGGGCCCGAGCAGGCCGATCGCCCCGCAGGCCGCCGCGGCCGGGGAGCCCGCCAGCCGGGCTCCCCGGGCCGGGGTGGGCGCGGGCGGCGGCGGTCCGGGCCGTCCCCTGACCCGGACGGCCCGGCCGCCGCCGGTGCGGGAACCGCACCCGTCCCCTGGGACCGCGACGCCGACGACCCGGGGGACCCGGAGTCGGTGGCCCGGGCCATCTGCCTGCGGGCCCTGACCGGCGCGGCCAGGACCCGCCGGCAGCTGGCCGACCTGCTCGAGCGCCGCGGCGTCCCGGAGGAGGCCGCGACCGCGGTCCTCGACCGGTTCGGCGACGTCGGGCTCATCGACGACGCCGCCTTCGCCCGCGCGTGGGTGAGCTCCCGGCAGGCCGGCCGCGGCCTGGCCCGGCGGGCGCTGCGGGCCGAGCTGCGCGCCAAGGGCGTCGACGGCGAGGACGCCGAGCAGGCCCTCGCGCAGGTCGACGAGGAGGACGAGCGGGCCGCCGCCCGCCACCTGGTGGAGCGCCGGCTCCCGGCGCTGCGCCGGGTGGACCGGGTCACCGCCACCCGCCGGCTGGTCGGGATGCTCGCGCGCAAGGGCTACAACGGCGGCCTGGCCGCGGGCGTGGTGCGCGAGGTCATGGACGAGACCGGCTTCGGCACCGACACCGACGAGGACTCCGCGGGCTGGGACGACGCCGACCTCTGACGGGCCCGTCCCCGTCCGTCCACGGAACGACAGCGGCCGGCCGCCCTCGGGGCGTCCGGCCGCTGTCCGTCCGGCCGCTGTCCGTCCGGCCGCTGTCCGTCCGGCCGCTGTCCGTCCGGAGTGGGGTCAGCCCGCGAGCGGGGTGGCGACGGCGGGCACCGCCTCGGTCGCCGGCGCGTGCGCGGGCCCCGGGACCGCCTGGGCCCTCTGCAGCGGCATCGCCTGGGTCGGCAGGCCGGCCGCCGCGGGCCGGCCGGTCCACGCGGTGAGGTCCACGGCGACGCCGTCGGGCGCCTCGTCGTCGGCCACCAGCCACTCGCCCCCGTCGCTCACCCGGGCGGCCAGCCACTGCTGGATCTGCTGCTCGAACGTGCGGTCGGGCAGCACGGCCGGCCGGCTGACCGGGCCGAGGAAGGTCAGGTCGCGCTCGCTGCCGTCGGCGGCGCGCAGCACCACCCGGCAGCGGGCCCGCCGGTGCCGGGCCGGCGGCACGGCCTCGCGGACCACGGCGGTCTGGGCACCGGCGGCGACGGCGAACTGCACGGCGGCCGCGCGCAGGCGGTTCACGAAGTCCTGGGCGACGTCGACCTGTCCCTCGGGCAGGCGCACCACCGAGGGCAGCGGCGGCACGGCGGGGCGGAGAGCGGTGTCCACGGGTCCCCTCTCGGCAGCCCCGCCGCGCGGGCTGACCACCCGCGCGCCCCGGGTGCGCGGCGGGGCGGACGGGACGCCGCGTGACCGTTCCGTGTCCCGCGGCCCCCGGGTCAGACCGGCCCGCCGCCCCCGCCCATCTGCACGTCGGCGGGCAGCTCGACGTCCTTGGCCGCGGCCGCCTTCGTGTTCCGCCGGGTGCGCTTCTCCACGTACCTGGCCAGCCAGGACAGCAGCACGTTGACCACGATGTAGATCACCGCGGCGGCCACGTACAGCTGGAACGTGTAGGTGTTGCCGAAGGAGAAGGCGAAGAACTCCACCAGGCTCCGGGCGGTCCGCAGCAGTTCGACGTAGCCGACGATGAAGCCCAGCGACGAGTCCTTGAGCAGCACCACCAGCTGGGCCACCAGCACCGGCAGCATCCGCCGCACCGCCTGGGGCAGCAGGACCAGGGTCATGACCTGCGTCTTGCGCATGCCGAGGGCGAAGGCCGCCTCCCGCTGCCCGCGGTCCACCGACAGGATGCCGGCGCGGAAGATCTCGGCCAGCACGGCCATGTTGTAGAGCGTCAGGCCGAGGACCAGCGCGCGGAACGCGGTCATCGGGACGCCGACGGTCGGCAGGAACAGCAGGCAGAACAGGATCAGGATCAGCAGCGGCACGGCGCGGAAGAACTCGATCACCACACCGACCGGGGCCCGCACCCAGGCGTGGTCGGACAGCCGCCCCACGGCGAGCAGCGCGCCGAGCAGGGTGGCCAGCACCATGCCGACGGCGGCCGCGGCGATGGTGTTGACCAGGCCCTCCCACAGCGCCTGCGGCACCCCGGACGCCGGGTCGAACAGGATGGCCCAGCGGTCGGGCTCGAGCTGGCCGTTGACGCCCAGGCGCCACAGCGCCCACCCGACGAGGGCCGCGATGACCAGCGCGCCGACGACGGTGCCGATCCGCTGGCGACGGCGGGCCTGCGGGCCGGGCAGGTCGAACAGGACGGTGCTGCTCATCGGACGATCGCCACCCGGTTCTCGACCACCCGGATCAGCCAGGCGGAGGGCAGTGTGATGACCAGGTAGCCGGCGACGACCGCGGCGAACACGGCGAGCAGCTGGTCGGCGTTGGTGTTGGCCAGCCGCTGCAGGGCGGCGGTCAGGTCCGTCACCGCGAAGCCGGCGGCGATCGAGGTGTTCTTCGCCAGCGCGATCCACACGTTGCCCAGCGGCGGCACCACGGTGCGGAAGGCCTGGGGGAGCACCACCTGGCGCAGCGACTGGCCGAAGGTCAGGCCCAGCGCGCGGGCGGCCTCCGCCTGCCCCGGCGGGACGGCGTTGATGCCCGAGCGCAGCGCCTCGCAGACGAACGCGGCGGTGTAGAGCGACAGCGCGGCGACGGCGGTGACGAACCGGCTCGGGAACTGCAGGTCGATCTGCACGATGCCGAAGGCGAGGAAGAAGAACACCACCGTCAGCGGGGTGTTGCGGAAGACCTCGACGTAGAAGGTCGCCAGCCCGCGCAGCGGCGGGACGGGGCTCACCCGCATGCCCGCGAGCACGGTGCCGAGCACCAGGGCGCACACGCCACTGACGACGGCGAGGGAGAGCGTCGTCAGGAACGCGCTCCACAACAGGTCGGAGTTGTCGCTGAGGAACTGCACCGCGCCCTCGAGAGGTCGGGGACGGGGCGACGCCGCCGGGCGGGAGCCCGCCCGGCGGCGTCGCGTCCGTCCGGGTCGAGTGGGATCAGTACCGGTCGACCGTCGGCGGCTCGGGGGCCTCCTCGCCGGTGATGGAGCCGGCGGTGCGGTCCCACGCGTCGGCCCAGCGGCCGTCCTCGAAGGACTCCTCGAGGACGTCGTTGATGAAGTTGCGGAAGTCCGTGTCACCGAGCTCGAGCCCGATGCCGTAGGGCTCCTCGGTGAACGGGTTGCCCACCAGCTCGAAGGCGCCGTCGCTGCCGGCGACCAGGCCGGTGAGGATGACGTTGTCCGTCGTCACCGCCTGCACGTTGCCGTTGCGCAGGTCGTCGGCGCACTTGGAGTAGACGTCGTAGGTGACCAGCTGGGCCTGCGGGTAGTTGTCCCGGATGTTCTGCGCGGGCGTCGAGCCCTCGACCGAGCACACGGTCTTCCCGGCCAGGTCGTCGGGGCCCTCGATGCCCTCGGGGTTGCCCTCGGCGACCATGATGTCCTGGCCCGCGATGTAGTACGGCCCGGCGAAGTCCACGACCTGCTTGCGGGCGTCGTTGATCGTGTAGGTGGCCACGACCATGTCGACCTGGCCGTTCTGGATGAACGGCTCCCGGTTGGCCGACACCGTCTCGGTCCAGGTGATGCCGTCCTCCGGGATGCCCAGCTCGGCCGCGACGATCTTGGCGATCTCGACGTCGAAGCCCTCGGGGTCCCCGGTCTGCGGGTTGAGCAGGCCGAAGCCGGGCTGGTCGAACTTGGTGCCGATGGTGATGGCACCGGCCTCGTTGAGCTCGGCCATCGTCGTGCCGGCCTCGAACTCGACGTCCTCCTGGACCTCGGCGGTGTTCTCGGCCGACTCCTCGGCCTGGGTGCCCGCCTCGCTGGAGCAGGCGGCCAGGGCCAGGCCGAGGGTGGCCAGGGCCGCGAGCCGTCGGGTGCTGCGCATGGGGTGTCCTCCCGGGTGGGTCAGTGGTTGAGGATCTTGGACAGGAAGTCGCGGGCCCGCTCCGAGCGCGGGCTGGTGAAGAAGGTCTCCGGGTCGGCGGACTCGACGATCCGGCCGCCGTCCATGAACACCACCCGGTTGGCCGCCCGGCGGGCGAAGCCCATCTCGTGGGTGACGACGACCATCGTCATGCCCTCGCGGGCCAGCGAGGTCATGACGTCGAGGACCTCGTTGATCATCTCGGGGTCGAGGGCCGACGTCGGCTCGTCGAAGAGGATGACCTTGGGGTCCATGGCCAGCGCGCGGGCGATGGCCACGCGCTGCTGCTGGCCGCCCGACAGCTGGGCGGGGTACTTGTCGGCCTGGTGCCCGACGCCGACCCGGTCGAGCAGCTCGCGCGCCCGCCGCTCGGCGTCGGCCTTCGGCATCCGGCGCACGCGCGTCGGGGCGAGGGTGACGTTCTCGAGGATCGTCTTGTGGGCGAAGAGGTTGAAGCTCTGGAAGACCATGCCGACGTCGCTGCGCAGCCGGGCGAGCGCCTTGCCCTCCTCGGGCAGCTTCTCGCCGTCGATGCGGATCTCGCCCTGCTGGATGGCCTCCAGCCGGTTGATCGCGCGGCACAGCGTCGACTTGCCCGACCCGGACGGCCCGATGACCACGACGACCTCGCCGCGGTCGATCGAGAGGTCGATGTCCTGCAGGACGTGCAGGTCACCGAACCACTTGTTGACGCCGGTCAGCTGGACGAGAGGTCCTCCGGCGAGCTGGCTGGTCACGTCCGGAACCCTAGGGCCGTGAGCAGGTGCCGACGCCCCGGGGGCGTCACGGTCGAGTAACGAAGGCGGTGACGCCGTGTGACCGGTGTCGCGCCGTACCCTCGCAGGCGTCATGGGAACCGAGGTCGCCAGCCCGCCGCGCACCTACCGGGTGCGCACCTACGGGTGCCAGATGAACGTGCACGACTCCGAGCGGCTGTCCGGGCTGCTGGAGGCCGCCGGCTACGCGGCGGCGCCCGAGGGCGAGGACGCCGACGTCGTCGTGCTCAACACCTGCGCCGTGCGGGAGAACGCCGACAACCGCCTCTACGGCAACCTCGGCCACCTGCGCCCGGTGAAGGACGCGCACCCGGGCATGCAGATCGCCGTCGGCGGGTGCCTGGCGCAGAAGGACCGCGGCGAGATCGTGCAGCGGGCGCCGTGGGTCGACGTCGTCTTCGGGACGCACAACGTCGGGTCGCTGCCGGCGCTGCTGGAGCGGGCCCGGCACAACGCCGAGGCGCAGGTGGAGATCGCCGAGGCGCTCGAGGTCTTCCCCTCGACGCTGCCGGCCAAGCGGGACTCCGCCTACTCCGGGTGGGTGTCGATCAGCGTCGGCTGCAACAACACCTGCACGTTCTGCATCGTCCCGGCGCTGCGCGGCAAGGAGAAGGACCGCCGGCCGGGCGAGATCCTGGCCGAGGTGCAGGCGCTGGTCGACCAGGGCGTGCTCGAGGTGACCCTGCTCGGGCAGAACGTCAACGCCTACGGCGTCGAGTTCCGGGACCGGGGCGCGTTCGCCGACCTGCTGCGCGCCGCCGGCCGGATCGAGGGCCTGGAGCGGCTCCGGTTCACCAGCCCGCACCCGCGGGAGTTCACCGACGACGTCATCGAGGCGATGGCCGAGACGCCGGCGGTGTGCCACCAGCTGCACATGCCGCTGCAGTCGGGGTCCGACGACGTGCTGCGCCGGATGCGCCGCGGCTACCGGCAGGACCGCTACCTCGGGATCATCGACCGGGTCCGCGCCGCCATGCCGGACGCCGCGATCACCACGGACATCATCGTCGGGTTCCCCGGCGAGACCGAGGCCGACTTCGAGCAGACCCTCGAGGTGGTGCGGCGGGCCCGCTTCGCGAGCGCGTTCACCTTCCAGTACTCCAAGCGTCCCGGGACGCCGGCCGCCACGATGGACGGCCAGCTGCCCAAGGAGGTCGTGCAGGAGCGCTACCTGCGGCTGACCGCGCTGCAGGACGAGATCAGCTGGGCGGAGAACCGCGCGCAGGTCGGCCGCACGGTGGAGCTGCTGGCCGCCGCGGGGGAGGGCAGCAAGGACGCCCGCACCGGCCGGATGAGCGGCCGCGCCCGCGACGGGCGGCTGGTGCACTTCGCCGGCGGCGAGGGCGTGCGCCCCGGTGACGTCGTCGCGACCGTCGTCACCGCGGCCGCGCCGCACCACCTGGTCGCCGACGGCCCGCTGCTGTCGCACCGCCGCACCCGCGCCGGCGACGCGCACGAGGCCGGTACCCGCCCGACCACGCCCGGCGTGCTGCTCGGCATGCCGCGCATCGGCGCACCCGCCTGACACGGGAGGGGCCCGCCCGGATCCCCGGGCGGGCCCCTCCCGTGTGCGGACGGTCAGCGGCGGGAGGACCGTTCGGCCTCGGCCAGCCACTCGCGGCGGGTCTCCAGGTCCGCCCGCGCCCGGGAGATCCGCTTCGCGTCCCCGGAGGCCTCGGCCTTGGCCAGCTGCTCCTCGGCCTTGGTGACGGCGGCCCGCATCGAGGCGACCATCGGGTTCTCCGGCGCGGTGCGCACCCGGCCGGCGTCCGCGGCGCCGCGGACCCGCTGCTCGACGGCCTGCATGCGGTCCTCCAGCGAGCGCATCGCGCCGCGCGGCACGTGGCCGATGGCGTCGTAGCGCTCCTGGATCCGGCGCAGCGCGGCCTGGGCGCCGCGCAGGTCGGTCGACGGGTCGAGCTTCTCGGCCTCGGCCAGCAGCTCCTCCTTCGCCTGCTGGTTGGCCAGCTGCTCGGAGTTGCGCGCCTTGTCCGACTCCGCGCGGGCGGTGAAGAAGACGTCCTGCGCGGCGCGGAACTGCTTCCACAGGTCGTCGTCGCCGTCGCGGCCGGTGCGCGGCACCGCCTTCCAGCGGTCCATGAGCGACCGCATCGCGGCGCTGGTCGGGCCCCAGTCGGTCGACGTCGACAGCCGCTGCGCCTCGGCGATGAGCTCCTGCTTGGCCGCGCGCGCCTCGCCGCGCTGGGCGTCGAGGGCGGCGAAGTGCGCGCCGCGGCGGCGGCCGAAGGCGTCCCGGGCGGCCGCGAAGCGCGACCACAGCGCCTCGTCGGTCTTCCGGTCGATCCCGCGGATGGTCTTCCACTCCTCGACGATCGCCTTGAGCCGGTCGCCGGCGGCCTTCCACGACGTCGACTCCGCGGCGATCTGCTCCGCCTCGGCGGCCAGCGCCTCCTTGCGGGCGACCTGCGCGGCGCGGGCGGCGGCCTTCTCGGCGCGCGACTCGGCGGCGGCGGAGTCGGCGGTGTCGACCATCGCGCGGGCGCGGGCGGCCAGCCCGTCGAGGTCGCCGACGGCGGTGGCCGCGGGGATGGTGTCGGCCAGCGCCTGCGCCTTGGCCTTGATCTCGTTCGGGTTGCCGGTGTGCGCCTTCAGCCGGGCCTCGAGCAGCCCGACCTCGGTCGCCAGGTCGTCGTAGCGGCGGGCGAAGTGCGCCAGGCCCGCGGCCGGGTCGCCGGCCTGCCAGGAGCCGACCGCGCGCTCGCCGTCGGCGGTGCGCACGTAGACGGTCCCGTCCTCGTCGACCCGGCCCCACTGCGCGGGGTCCGACGCCGCCTCGGCGGCCGGCGCGGTCACCACCCCGGCGGGCGGCGCGGCCTCGGGGGTGACGGCCTCGTCGGTGGCGGTCTCCGGGGCGGCGGTCTCGGGGGTCGTGGTCTCGGGGGTCGCGGTCTCGGCGGCGGGGGTCTCGGCGGCGGGGGCCTCGGCCTCGGGAGCGCTCCCGCCCGCCGCCGGGTCGGCCAGCGCCGCCGCGTCGGGGGTGGGCGCGGCGGGCGTCCCGGCCTCCGGGGTGACCGCGTCGGGACCCGCCGTCTCGGGCGTGGGGACCTGCTGCGACCCGTCTCCGGGGTTCGTCGTGCTCGACACGCACCGCAGTGTCCCACGCCGCATCGGCGAGACTGCTCCGGTGAGCAGCAGTCCCGCCGCAGCCGTCCCGGTCGCGTTCTGCCCGTGCCCGCCGCTGCTGCTCCCCGAGGTCGCCGGACGGGCCGCCGCGGACACCGCCGCGCTGCGTGCCGCGTGCACCGACGCGGTCGCCGCGCTGGTGGCGGCCGCACCGGGCCCGGTGGTCGTCGTCGGCCCCGACGCGGAGGGCCGGCACGGCCCGGGCGACGCCGGGGACCTGCGCGGGTTCGGCGTGGACGTCGAGGTGCCGCTGGACGGGGAGGTGCGGCCCGGCGGCCGGCGGTTGCCGCTGTCGCTGACCGTCGGCGCGTGGCTGCTGCGCCGCGCCGGGCACCCCGGCCCGCGCGTCGGCGTCGGCCCCGGCGACCTCGCCGCCGCCGTCGCGGAGCTGCCCGGTGCCGGCCTGCTGGTCATGGGCGACGGCTCCGCGCGCCGCAGCGAGAAGGCGCCCGGCCACCTCGACCCCGCCGCCGCGCCCTTCGACGCCGCCGTCGCCGAGGCCCTGGCCGCGGGGGACGCCGACGCGCTCGCCGCGGTGGACCCGGACGAGGGGGAACGGCTGCTGGCGGCCGGCGTGCCGGCCTGGCGGGCGGCCGGCGCGCTGCTGGCCGGCCGGGACGTCGCCGCCGAGCTGCGCTTCGACGACGCCCCGTTCGGCGTGGGCTACCTCGTGGCGTCCTGGACGGCCGCCGGGACCACACCGTGACGCCGCCCGTCGTCGCCGTCGTGGGGCCGACGGCGACCGGCAAGACCGCGCTCGCGGTGACGCTGGCGCAGCGGCTCGGCGGCGAGGTGGTCAACGCCGACTCGATGCAGCTCTACCGCGGCATGGACATCGGCACCGCCAAGCCCGACCTCGCCGAGCGGCAGGGCGTGCCGCACCACCTGCTCGACGTCTGGTCCGTGCGGCAGGCGGCGTCGGTGGCCGAGTACGCGCGGCTGGCGCGGGCGGAGGTGGACCGGCTGCGGGCGCGCGGGGTGCTGCCGCTGCTGGTCGGCGGGTCGGGGCTGTACGTGCGCGCCGTCCTCGACGACCTCGACATCCCCGGCACCGACCCCGCCGTGCGGGCCCGGCTGCAGGCGGAGCTGGAGGAGTCCGGCCCCGCCGCGCTGCACGCCCGGCTGGCCGCGGTCGACCCCGCCGCCGCGGCGGCGGTCCTGCCGTCGAACGGGAGGCGGATCGTGCGCGCGCTGGAGGTCGTGGAGATCACCGGCCGGCCGTTCCGCGCGACGCTGCCCGAGCCGCGGCCGCACTACCCGGCGGTGGTCGTCGGCCTGGACCGCGAGCCCGCCGAGCTCGACGAGCGGGTCGCCGCCCGGGTGGACCGGATGTGGGCCGCCGGGTTCGTCGCCGAGGTCGAGGCACTGGTGGCCGAGGGCCTGCGCGAGGGTCCCACCGCCTCCCGGGCGCTGGGCTACGCGCAGGTCCTCGCCCAGCTCGACGGCGCGCTCACGCCCGCCGAGGCGCGCGAGCGGACGGTGGGCACCACCCGCCGCTTCGTCCGCCGGCAGCGCTCCTGGTTCCGCCGGGACGCGGCGACGACGTGGTTCGACGCCGCCCGCCCCGACCTCGCCGACGCCGTCGGGACGCTGCTCGCCGGCCGTACGATCGGGCGGTGAGCGACCGGTTCCTCCTCGGGCACGGCACCGAGAACGACTTCGTCGTCCTGCCCGACCCCGACGGGGACCGCTGGCCCGAGGACCGCCTCGACGCCGCCCTCGTGCAGCGGCTGTGCGAGCGCCGCGCCGGCCTCGGCGGCGACGGCGTCCTGCGGGTCGTGCGCAGCCGGCACGTGCCCGACGCGGCCGCCGTCCTCGGCGACGCCCTCGACGCCTGCGAGTGGTTCATGGACCACCGCAACGCCGACGGCTCACACGCGGAGATGTGCGGCAACGGCATCCGGCTGTTCCTGCACGCGCTGGTCACCGAGGGCCTGCTCGACCGCGCCGCCTGCGCCGACGGCGTGCTGGTCGGCACCCGGGGCGGCCCGCGGCGGGTCGGCGCGGGCGCCGACGGCACCTACTGGGTCGACATGGGCCCGGCCCGGCCGTTCGGCCGCGGCGAGGCCACCGTCGGCGGCCAGGCGTTCCCCGGTCAGGCGGTGTCGATGGGCAACCCCCACCTGGTCTGCCTGACCGACGCCGACCTCGACGCCCTGGACCTCGGCCGGCAGCCGGGCTTCGACACCGGCCTGTTCCCCGAGGGCGTCAACGTCGAGTTCGTGCGGGTGCTCGCGAGCCCGGCCGAGGGCGCCGACGCGCACGTGCGGCTGCGGGTGCACGAGCGCGGGGTGGGGGAGACCCGCTCCTGCGGCACCGGCGCCTGCGCCACGGCGTACGCGGCGCTGGCGGCCGGCGCGGACGACGCCGCGGTGCGCGGCACCGTCGTCGTCGACGTCCCCGGCGGCCGGCTCACGGTGGACGTCTCCCCGGAGACGACGGTGCTGCGCGGTCCCGCCGTCGTCGTCGCCTCCGGCGAGCTGACCCGGGAGTGGCTCGGCGCCTGACTAGGGGTTGTCCGGGGTGTCGGCGCGGGTCTCGGGCTCGTCGGTCGGCGCCTCGGGCTTGTCGCCGGGGCCCACGTTGCCGGTGCCGCGCGGCTTGCCGGCCCCGGTGTCCTGGTCGGCGCCGCCGAAGGGGTTGCGCGGCACCTCGAGGCCGACGGGGTCGCGGCCGGGGTCGTCGGTGCCGGCGTCGCTGCTGGTGCTCACGGGAGTTCCTCCTCGGCTGTGGTGTCCGTCCCGCCCTACCCGCCTCCCGGCGGGATGCACCTGACCCGTTCCGGTGTTGTAGGGGGCGTATGACGACTGCAGAGACGACAACCCAGGTGACCGGCGTGGCCTCGCGTGTCACGCTGGACGTGATGACGACCGCCCCCGAGAGCACCCCGCTCGACGACGACACGCTCGCCGAGACCCGTCCCGCGCCGGCCGGCCAGTGGGACGAGGACGACGACACCACCGGCTCCTACGCCCTGGAGGCCCGTGGCGCGCTGCGCCGCGTCGCCGGGCTGTCCACCGAGCTCGCCGACGTCACCGAGGTCGAGTACCGGCAGCTGCGCCTCGAGCGCGTGGTGCTCGTCGGTGTGTGGACCGAGGGCACCCAGGCCGACGCCGACCGCTCGCTGGCCGAGCTCGCCGCCCTGGCTGAGACCGCGGGCTCCCAGGTCCTCGAGGCGGTGAGCCAGCGGCGGGACAAGCCCGACGCCGGCACCTACGTGGGCTCGGGCAAGGCGAACGAGATCCGCGACATCGTGGCCGCGACCGGTGCCGACACCGTGATCTGCGACGGCGAGCTGACCCCCGGCCAGCTCAACGCGCTGGAGAAGATCCTCAAGGTCAAGGTGGTCGACCGGACCGCGCTGATCCTCGACATCTTCGCCCAGCACGCCACCAGCCGGGAGGGCAAGGCCCAGGTCGAGCTGGCGCAGATGCAGTACATGCTGCCGCGCCTGCGCGGGTGGGGTGAGTCGATGTCCCGGCAGGCCGGTGGGCGTGTCGCCGGCGGTGGCGGCATCGGTACCCGCGGCCCCGGTGAGACCAAGATCGAGACCGACCGGCGGCGGATCCGGTCCCGGATGAGCAAGCTGCGCCGGGAGATCACCGGCATGGCCACCGCCCGGGTCACCCAGCGGCAGTCCCGCAGCCGCAACGCCGTCCCGAGCGTGGCGATCGCCGGGTACACCAACGCCGGCAAGTCCAGCCTGCTCAACCGGCTGACCGGCGCGGGCGTGCTCGTGGAGAACGCGCTGTTCGCCACGCTGGACCCGACGGTGCGCCGCGCCATGACGCCCGACGGCCGTGAGTTCACGCTCACCGACACGGTCGGCTTCGTGCGGCACCTGCCGCACCAGCTCGTCGACGCCTTCCGCTCCACGCTGGAGGAGGTGGCCGGCGCCGACCTGCTGCTGCACGTCGTCGACGGCTCCGACCCCGACCCGCTCGGCCAGATCGACGCGGTGCACGTGGTGCTGCGGGAGATCGACGCCGCGGCGGTGCCCGAGCTGATCGTCGTCAACAAGGTCGACGCCATGACCGAGGACGACGTGCTGACCCTGCGCCGGGCGCTGCCCGGTGCCGTCTGGGTCTCCGCGCGCACCGGTGAGGGCCTCGAGCAGCTGCGCGAGGTCGTGGCCGCCCGGCTGCCGCACCCGGACGTCGAGGTCGAGGTGCTCGTGCCCTACGACCGCGGCGACCTGGTCGCCCGCGTGCACCGCGACGGCGAGGTGCTCAGCGAGGAGCACGAGGCCGCCGGCACCCGGCTGACCGCCCGCGTCGACGGCGGGCTGGCCGCCGCGCTCGAGCGGTTCGCCGTCCCGGTCGGCTGACCGCCCCTGCACCCAGGGCCGCCCGGGTGCCCGGCTCCGCGCCGGGTGCCCGGGCGGCTCGCCGTTCCGGCCCGCCGAGGTCACGGACGGGTCACGGCCCGGTACCGTGATCCGGTGACCAGCGGCGTGGTGCGGCGCACTCCCGGCGCGCCGGCCGGGCGCCCGGAGCGGGCCGCCCGGCCGCCCGCCGTGGTGGGTGCCGGCCGCCCGCCGTGGTGGCTGCTGGTCGTCGCGTTCGCGGTCACCGTCGGGGTGACCGTCGACCTGCTCAGCCGCGGGGTGCTCGAGCGGCTGGACCTCGAGGTCTCCGAGGTGGTCAGCGCCTGGGACCTGCGGAACTCCCCGGCCTACTGGCCGGTCTGGGCGGTCACCCAGATCGGCGGCCGCGGGACGATCCTCATCGTGCTCGCCGCCCTGGTCGGCTGGCTGTGCCTGCGGGAACGGACGCTGCTGCCGCTGGTGCGGGTGGTCACGGCGCTGGCGCTGCTCACCGTCGTCGTCTACGCGTTCAAGTTCGGCACCGGCCGCACCGCGCCCGCCTATCCCGGCTCCTTCTTCCACCGCGACGGCGCCAGCTACCCCTCCGGGCACGTGGCCAACGCCGTGCTCATGTGGGGCGTGGCGCGCTGGCAGGCGGTCGAGTACAGGCTCGGGCCGCGGGTGCAGCGCACGCTGTGGTGGCTGGCCGTCGTCGGGCCGGTGGCCACCGGGATCGCGATGGTCTCGCTGGACTTCCACTGGGTCACCGACGCCGTGGTGGGCGCGGCCGTCGGGCTGCTGCTGCTGGGCGTGGTTCACGCACTCGACGCGCTGGTGCTGTCACGCTGGGCGAGTGCCCGAGCCGGCCGCCCGTCCGCGTAGCGCCGCCCGGCGGGCACCGGCCGTCCTGCTGACCGCGGGCCTGCTCGCCCTCCCGGCGGCCCCGGCCGCCGCCGAGGAGCCGGCCGCCCCGTCGGTCCGCTGCCAGGTGACCGACCCGCGGCTGGCCGAGCTCTCCGGCCTCGTCGACGTCGGCGACCGGATGCTCGCCGTGGTCGACGGCGGGGACCAGGTGGCGGTGTACGTGCTCGACGACGCGTGCCAGGTGGTCGACGTGACCACCGCGCCCGTGGACCCCTACGACCCCGAGGACCTCGGCGTCGGTCCCGACGGCACCGTGTGGCTGGCCGACACCGGCGACAACACCACGGTCCGGACGACGGTCGCGCTCGTCGCGCTGCGCCCCGACGGCGGGACGGCGTTGTACCGGCTGACCTATCCCGACGGCCCGCACGACGCCGAGGCGCTGCTGCTGGCCCCCGACGGCACCCCGTACGTGGTGACCAAGGAGGTGCTCGGGGCCAGCCACGTCTACCGGCCCGCCGCTCCGCTGGTCGACGGCGGCACGGTCGCGCTGGCCGACGTCGGCACGGTCGCGTTCACGCTCACCGGCACGCCGGGCGGTCCCGTGGGCCGGGCCGGTCAGCTGCTGGTCACCGGCGGGGCGGTCGCCCGCGACGGCAGCCGCATCGCGCTGCGCACGTACACCGACGCCTACGTCTGGCCGCTGACCGGTGCCGACGTCCCGGGGGCGCTGGCCGGCGAGCCGGTGCGGATCGCGCTGCCCGAGGCACCGCAGGGGGAGGCGGTGTCGTTCACCGCGGACGGCAGCGCGCTGCTGGTGGCGGGCGAGGGCGTGCCCGGGGACGTCACCGCGGTACCGGTCCCGGCGGGGTCCGCGCCGCCCGCGCCGGCAGGGTCCGACGCCGCCGACGTCTCACCGTCGGCGCTGCTCGGCGGGGACTCCACGGGCCTCTCGCCGGTGACCGCGGGCGTGGCCGCCGCCGTCGTCGCGACCGCGCTGGTGTGGATCGGCGGGCGGCTGCGCCGCCGCCGGTCCGGTGGTCCGCCCGCCGGCGCCTGAGCTCCGGCGCCGGCGGGGGACCTGCGGCTCAGACCCGCCGCAGGACCGTGACGACGCGGCCGAGGATGGTGGCCTCGTCGCCGGGGATCGGCTCGTAGGCCGGGTTGTGCGGCAGCAGCCAGACGTGCCCGTCGCGGCGCTTGTAGGTCTTCACGGTGGCCTCGCCGTCGAGCATCGCGGCGACGATCTCGCCGTTCTCGGCGGTGGGCTGCTGGCGGACGACCACCCAGTCGCCGTCGCAGATGGCCGCGTCGACCATCGAGTCACCGGCGACGCGCAGCATGAACAGCGTGCCCTCGCCGACGAGCTCGCGGGGCAGCGGGAAGACGTCCTCGACGGCCTGCTCGGCGAGCACCGGGCCACCGGCCGCGATCCGCCCGACCAGCGGCACGTAGGTCGGGGCGGCCGAGCCGTCGGCGGCCGCGGCGGGTGCCGCCGGGGCGGCCTCGCCCGGGGTCTCGCCGGGCAGCCGCACGTCGAGCGCGCGGGGCCGGTTGGGGTCGCGCCGCAGCCAGCCCTTCTTCTGCAGCACCGACAGCTGGTGGGCGACCGACGACGCCGACGACAGGCCGACCGCCTCGCCGATCTCGCGGACCGAGGGCGGGTAGCCCCGCCGCTCGATCGAGTCGCGGATGACCTCGAGGACCCGGCGCTGGCGCTGGGTCAGGCCGTCGCCGGCCTCACCGCGGTCGGGGAACGTGCGCACGGCGCCCGTGCCGTCCACGCCGGCGCCGCGCTCCGCGGCCGGACGGCGGGTCGCCGTGCCGCCGCCCCGGGTGCCCTGGCCGGTCCCGCTCGTGCCCGCCACGTCTCCTCCTCGCCGGCCGCGTCCCCGCGGCCCGTCCGTCGCCCTCCCGGCCCGGGGCCGGTCGGCGGGCGGTGCGCCCGCACGGACCGTAGCGCGCCGGCGCCGCAGGTTCAAACGTGTGTTCGAAGGACACGCCGCGCCGCTCTCGCACTCGTCGGACCCGTGCGGTAGACATCCGGACAGACGTTCGATCGAACACGCGTTCGATGCGGTCGACCTGATCAGGAGGAGCGGTCATGGGCAGCGTGCGGCAGGCAGTGCTCGAGTTCGACGCGGCGGTCCGGGTCCCGTGGCGGCCGCCGCTCCGCGGGGAGGGCGTGACCGCGCCCGGCGGCGCGCGCCGGCCCGCGTCCCCGGGTGGCGCCGACCGGCCGGCGCAGCGCGCCGCCCTGCCGGGCTCCGGTCCCCGCGTCACCGGGCACCTGCGGCCGGTGCCCGACCGTCCCGCCACGGCTCCCGCGCGCACC
>NZ_JBHSGR010000030.1:0-48403 GCF_042654585.1 Geodermatophilus arenarius | reverse complement strand
ACCGGTTCTCCCTTGCCGCGGGCGACGACGCCCCTCACCTCGTAGGCCATGCCGGTGGTTCCTCTCGGGATGTGCGAAGCGGACGCGGTGGTCCCTGCTGTGCGGGTCGCGGGCGATCGGGGGAGTGGCGGGACATCCGCCCCCGGTCGCCCCTTGACCCCGCGCAGCGCCGACCCTACGGTGTTGCACGACTGATATACCAGTCCTCAGCGTCATTTCCTTACAGGAGGGACCCGGCATGGTCGTCCACGTCGACGCAGCGCCCCAGGCCCCGACCGTTCCCGACCGCGTGCTCGACCGCTCGCTGGCGGACACCGACCCGCAGGTCCACCAGGCCGTCTCCGCGGAGCTGGTCCGGCAGCAGACCACGCTGGAGATGATCGCCAGCGAGAACTTCGCGCCGGTGGCGGTCATGCAGGCCCAGGGCTCGGTGCTGACCAACAAGTACGCCGAGGGCTATCCGGGCCGGCGCTACTACGGCGGCTGCGAGCACGTGGACGTCGTCGAGCAGCTGGCCCTCGACCGGCTGAAGGCGCTGTTCGCCGCCGAGTACGCCAACGTGCAGCCGCACTCGGGCGCCCAGGCCAACGCCGCGGCGATGGCGGCCCTGCTGCACCCCGGCGACACCATCCTCGGGCTGGACCTGGCGCACGGCGGTCACCTGACGCACGGCATGAAGCTCAACTTCTCCGGCAAGCTCTACGACGTCGCCGCCTACCACGTGCGGCCCGACGACCACCGCGTGGACATGGCCGAGGTCGACCGGCTGGCCCACGAGCGCCGACCCAGACTGATCATCGCCGGCTGGTCGGCCTACCCACGGCAGCTCGACTTCGCCGCGTTCCGCCGGATCGCCGACGAGGTCGGCGCCTACCTGATGGTCGACATGGCCCACTTCGCCGGCCTGGTCGCCGCCGGACTGCACCCCTCGCCCGTCCCGCACGCCCACGTCGTCACCTCGACCACCCACAAGACCCTCGGCGGGCCGCGGGGCGGCGTCATCCTGGCCACCGCAGAGCTGTCCAAGAAGTTCAACTCCTCCGTCTTCCCCGGCCAGCAGGGCGGCCCGCTGGAGCACGTGATCGCCGCCAAGGCCGTCGCCTTCAAGCTGGCCGGGGAGCCCGCGTTCCGCGAGCGGCAGGAGCGCACCCTCGCCGGCGCCCGGATCCTGGCCGACCGGCTGCTGGCCGCCGACTCCCGCGCGGCGGGCATCGGCGTGGTCAGCGGCGGTACCGACGTCCACCTGGTCCTCGTGGACCTGCGCGAGTCGGAGCTCGACGGCCGCCAGGCCGAGGACCGGCTGCACTCCATCGGGATCACCGTCAACCGCAACGCGGTGCCCTTCGACCCCCGCCCGCCGATGGTCAGCTCCGGGGTGCGCATCGGCACGCCGGCGCTGGCGGCGCGCGGCTTCACCCTCGACGACTTCGCCGAGGTCGCCGACGTGATCGCCGCCGCGCTGCGGCCCTCGGTCGGCGAGGCCGAGCTCGCCGGGCTCCGCGGGCGGGTCACCCGGCTGGCCGACCGTCACCCGCTCTACCCCGACCTGACGGAGGTCCCCCGATGAGCCCCCGCACCCCCGGCGCCGACCTGCCGGAGCACCCGGACTTCCTGTGGCGGGACCCCGAGCCGAAGCGCTCCTACGACGTGGTGGTCATCGGCGGCGGCGGGCACGGCCTGGCCACGGCGCACTACCTCGCCGAGAACCACGGCATCACGAACGTCGCGGTGCTGGAGAAGGGGTGGCTGGCGGGCGGCAACATGGCCCGCAACACCACGATCATCCGCTCGAACTACCTGTGGGACGAGAGCTCGGCCATCTACGAGCACGCGCTGAAGCTGTGGGAGGGGCTCGAGGAGGACCTCGGCTACCCGATCCTGTTCAGCCAGCGCGGCGTGCTCAACCTCGCCCACACCCTGCAGGACGTCCGCGACAGCGTGCGCCGGGTCGAGGCCAACAAGCTCAACGGCGTCGACGCGGAGTGGCTGGAGCCCGACGAGGTCCGCAAGATCTGCCCGGTCGTCAACACGTCGGGCGACATCCGCTACCCCGTCCTGGGCGCGACGTACCAGCCGCGCGCCGGCATCGCCAAGCACGACTACGTGGCCTGGGGTTTCGCCCGCCGGGCCCACCGGGCCGGCATCGACCTCATCCAGGACTGCGAGGTCACCGGGTTCGCCACCGACGGCGACCGGGTCACCGGGGTGCAGACCACCCGCGGCACCATCGCCGCCGGCAGGGTCGCCCTCTGCGCGGCCGGCCACACCTCCGTGCTCACGGACATGCTCGGCATCCGGGTCCCGCTGCAGAGCCACCCGCTGCAGGCGCTGGTCTCCGAGCTGCTCGAGCCGGTGCACCCCACCGTGGTCATGTCCAACGCCGTCCACGTGTACGTCTCCCAGGCGC
Source organism: Geodermatophilus arenarius (assembly GCF_042654585.1). Classification (NCBI taxonomy): domain Bacteria; kingdom Bacillati; phylum Actinomycetota; class Actinomycetes; order Geodermatophilales; family Geodermatophilaceae; genus Geodermatophilus; species Geodermatophilus arenarius. Next base: position 45,996 of record NZ_JBHSGR010000030.1, on the reverse strand, counting down.
ACAAGGGCGAGCTCGTCATGGGCGCCGGCGTGGACTCCTACAACGGCTACGGCCAGCGCGGCGCCTTCCACGTCATCGAGCGCCAGATGGCCGCCGCCGTCGAACTCTTCCCGGTGTTCGCGCGGGCGCACCTGCTGCGCACCTGGGGCGGCATCGTCGACGTCAGCCCGGACGCCTCACCGATCGTGGGCCGGACCCCCTACGACAACCTCTACCTCAACTGCGGCTGGGGCACCGGCGGGTTCAAGGCCACCCCCGGCATCGGCTGGGCCCTGGCGCACACCATCGCCCACGACGAGCCCCACCCCACCGTGGCGCCGTTCACCCTCGACCGGTTCGTCACCGGCGCGCTCGTCGACGAGCACGGCGCGGCCGCCGTCGCCCACTGACCCCGGGGAGCCCTCCGTGCAACTCATCGAATGCCCGTGGTGCGGCCCCCGCGAGGAGGTCGAGTTCCGCTACGGCGGCCAGGCCCACGTCCCGTACCCGGACGCCCCCGGCGCGCTCTCCGACGAGCAGTGGGCGCACTACGTCTTCTTCCGCGACAACCCCAAGGGCCGCTTCGCCGAGCGCTGGCACCACAGCGCCGGCTGCCGGCGCTGGTTCAACGCGATCCGCGACACCGCCACCTACCGCTTCGAGCGCGTCTACCGCCTCGATGACCCGAAGCCGGTGACCCCGTGACCAGTCCCTTCCGCACCGCCGAGGGCGGGCGCATCGACCGCGCCACCACCCTCGAGTTCACCTTCGACGGGCAGACCCTCACCGGCCACCCCGGCGACACGCTGGCCTCGGCGCTGCTCGCCTCCGGCCGGCACCAGGTCGCCACGAGCACCACGTTCGGCCGCCCGCGGGGCATCGCCGCGGCCTGGGCCGAGGACCCCGGTGGCCTCGTGCAGATCGAGGAGCCCTTCCCCGAGCCCATGCTGCTGGCCACGACCGTCGAGCTCCACGAGGGACTGGTCGCCCACGGCCTGCCGGGGCAGGGTCGCCTCGCCGAGGTCCCCGACTCCGCCCGCTACGACGCCGTCCACCACCACGTGGACGTCCTCGTCGTGGGGGCCGGGCCCGCGGGTCTGGCCGCCGCGCTCACCGCCGCCCGGGCGGGGGCCCGTGTGGCGCTGGTCGACGAGCAGTCCGAGGCCGGCGGCTCGCTGCTGTCGGGCACCGACCGCCTCGACGGGGTCCCGGCGCCGGAGTGGGTGGCGGACGCGGTCGCGGAGCTGGCCGCGCACCCGGAGGTGCTGCACCTGCAGCGCACCACCGCGTTCGGCGGCTACGACGACGGCTTCGTCCTGGCGCTGGAGCGGCGCACCGACCACCTCGGCGCCGCCGCGCCCCGGCGCATCTCCCGCCAGCGGGTGTGGCGCCTGCGCGCGCGCTCCGTCGTCATCGCCACCGGAGCGCACGAGCGCCCGGTCGTCTTCGCCGACAACGACCGGCCGGGCACCATGCTCGCCGGCGCCGCCCGGACCTTCCTGCACCGCTACGGCGTGCTGCCCGGCCGTGAGGCCGTCGTGTTCACCACCAACGACAGCGCCTACGACGCCGCCCTCGACCTGTCCCGCGCCGGCGTGCGGGTGCAGGCGGTGGTCGACGCGCGGCCGGAGGGCTCCCCGCAGCGGCGTGCGGAGTGCGAGCGTGCCGGCATCCGCGTCCTCCCCGGGGCCGTCGTCACCGGCACGCGGGGGAGCGGGCGGGTCACGCACGCCCTCGTCGCCCCCTTCGTGGACGGGCAGGTGGGGGCCGCCACCGCGATCGCCTGCGACCTCCTGCTGGTCAGCGGCGGCTGGAACCCGGCGGTGCACCTGTTCAGCCAGGCCCGCGGCCGGCTGCGCTACGACGAGACCCTCGGCGCGTTCGTCCCCGGGGAGGACCTCGACGGCCTGTCGGTGGCCGGCTCGGCCGCCGGCGTGTTCGACCTGGCGGGGTGCCTGGCCGACGGGCAGCGGGTGGCCCGCGCGGCACTGGCCGCCCTGGCGATCGCGCCGGCGGGGGAGGACCGGCTGCCCAGCGCCCCGGAGCCCGTCGTCCCGGCGGCGTCCCTGGTGCTGTGGCGGGTGCCGGACACCTCCGGCGCCGAGGGCACCACCTCGTTCGTCGACCTGCAGCGCGACGCGACGGTCGCCGACATCGCCCGCGCGGTCGGCGCCGGGCTGCGCTCCATCGAGCACGTCAAGCGCTACACGACCATCGGGACGGCGCACGACCAGGGCAAGACCTCCGGCGTCCTCGCCTCCGGGATCACCGCCGAGCTGCTCGGCATCCCGGTGCAGGACACCGGGACCACCACCTTCCGGCCGCCCTACACCCCGGTCGCCTTCGCCGCACTGGCCGGGCGCGACCGCGGCCGGCTCTTCGACCCCGAGCGGGTCACCGCCCTGCACGAGTGGCACGTGGCGGCCGGGGCCGTCTTCGAGGACGTCGGCCAGTGGAAGCGCCCGCGCTACTACCCGCGGCCCGGCGAGGACATCGAGGCCGCGGTCCTGCGCGAGTGCGCCGCGGCCCGCACCGGTGTCGGGATCCTCGACGGCTCGACCCTCGGCAAGATCGACGTCCAGGGTCCCGACGCCGCGGTCCTGCTGGACCGGCTCTACACGAACCTGATCAGCAGCCTGAAGGTCGGCTCGGTCCGGTACGGCGTCATGTGCGGCGTGGACGGCATGGTCATCGACGACGGCACGGTGCTGCGCCTGGCCGAGGACCGCTTCCTCGTCCTCACCACCACCGGCGGAGCGGCGAAGGTCCTCGACTGGATGGAGGAGTGGGTCCAGACCGAGTGGCCGGACCTGCGGGTGCACTGCACCTCGGTCACCGAGCAGTGGGTCACCTTCCCCGTCGTCGGCCCCCGTTCCCGCGACGTCGTCGGTGCGGTCTTCCCCGGCGTGGACGTCTCCAACGAGGCCCTCCCGTTCATGACCTGGCGGGACACCACCCTCGACGGGGTGCCGGTCCGGCTGGCCCGGATCAGCTTCTCCGGCGAGCTCGCCTTCGAGGTCTACGTGAACTCCTGGTACGCGGTCGCGGTCTGGCAGCGGCTGCTCCAGGCCGGCCGGCCGTACGGGATCACCCCGTACGGCACGGAGACCATGCACGTCCTGCGCGCGGAGAAGGGCTACCCGATCATCGGGCAGGACACCGACGGCACCGTCACCCCGCACGACCTGGGCATGGCGTGGGCGGTGTCGAAGAAGAAGCCCGACTTCATCGGCAAGCGCTCCTTCGCCCGCCAGGCCAACGCCGATCCGCTGCGCAAGCAGCTGGTCGGGCTGCTGCCCGTCGACCGGCAGACCGTGCTGCCCGAGGGCTCGCAGATCGTGGAGTTCCGCGCCGACGGCCGGCTGCCGCCCCCGCCGGTCCCGATGCTGGGGCACGTCACGTCCAGCTACCGCAGTGCCGAGCTCGCCCGCCCCTTCGCCCTCGCCCTGGTCAAGGGCGGCCGGTCGCGCATCGGCGACACCGTCCACGTCCCCGTCAACGGCACCCTCGTCCCGGTCGAGGTCACCGGCTCGGTGCTGGTCGATCCCGAAGGAGCCCGTCGCGATGGCTGAGCTGCTGCGCACCCACCCGCTCACGGCCTGGAACACCGCGTTCGAGCGCCTGCCCGACACCGTGGCCGTCGCCGTCGAGCCGTTCGTCGCGATGGTCGACGTCCGGCTCGGCGCGGGCGGCGCCGCGGCGGCGGCGGCGCTCGGCGTCGAGCTGCCGGTGGTCCCCAACACCTGGGTGGCGGCCGGCACCGGACGGGCCGTGTGGCTCGGCCCCGACGAGTGGCTGCTCACCAGCACCACCGGCGCGCCGGAGGAGCTGGAGGCCCGGGTCCGCGCCGCCGTCCTCCCGCTGGGCGGCTCCGCGACCGACGTCTCCGCGCAGCGGATCGGTCTCCGGCTGACGGGCGCGCGAGTGCGCGACGTCCTGGCCAAGGGCTGCTCGATCGACCTGCACCCGCGGGTGTTCGGCCGGGGGCGCAGCGCGCAGACGACGCTCGGCCAGGCCGGGGTCGTGCTGCTGGCCCTCTCCGACGCCGCCGACGACTTCGTCGTCCTCGTCCGGTCCTCCTTCGCCGGCTACCTCGCCGACTGGCTGCTCGACGCGGCCCTCGAGTTCACCCCGACCCCCCACGGCTGACCGGCCCCGTCGGCAGTCCCGGGTCCCACCGGCACGTCAGGAGCGAAGCAATGTCCACCACCCCTCGCGTGGTCGTCATCGGAGCGGGGATCGTCGGTGCCAACCTGGCCGACGAGCTGACCGCCCGTGGCTGGGACCGCGTCACCGTCGTCGACCAGGGGCCCCTGCCGCTGACCGGGGGCTCCACGTCGCACGCGCCGGGGCTGGTCTTCCAGACCAACGCCTCGAAGACCATGACGGCGTTCGCCGGCTACACGGTGGAGAAGCTCAAGGACATCGACGTCGACGGTGCCTGGTGCTTCAACCAGGTCGGCGGCCTCGAGGTCGCCACCACGCCGGAGCGGCTCGCCGACCTGCACCGCAAGCAGGGCTGGGCCACCTCCTGGGGCGTCGAGGCGCAGGTGGTCGACGTCGACGAGTGCGTGCGGCTGCACCCGCTGGTCGACCGCGACCGCATCCTCGGCGGCCTGCACGTCCCCAGCGACGGCCTGGCCAAGGCGTCGCGGGCGGTCGTCGCGCTGGCCCGCCGCGCCGAGGCGCGGGGCGCCCGCTTCCAGGGCTCGACCCGGGTGACCGGCATCGAGCAGACCGGTGGCCGGGTGACCGGCGTCCGCACCCCGGACGGCGTCATCCCCGCCGACGTCGTGGTCTCCTGCGCCGGTTTCTGGGGGCAGGAGCTCGGCGCGATGGTCGGGATGAGCGTGCCGCTGCTGCCGCTGGCCCACCAGTTCGTCTGGACCGGCCAGGTGCCCGGCCTGGTCGGCCGCAACGACGAGCTGAGCGAGGCGAGCCTGCCGATCCTGCGCCACCAGGACCAGGACCTCTACTACCGGGAGCGCGCCGACCGCCTCGGCATCGGCTCCTACGCGCACCGGCCGATGCCGGTCGACCTGGGGGAGCTGCCGCAGGGGGACGGCGTCCGGGAGTCGTCGATGCCCTCGATGCTGCCCTTCACGGAGGAGGACTTCGCCGCCGCGTGGGAGGAGAGCCGGCTGCTGCTGCCCTCGCTGCGGTCCTCGAAGATCGACTCCGGCTTCAACGGGGTCTTCTCCTTCACCCCGGACGGCGGCCCGCTGATCGGGGAGTCACGGGACGTGGCGGGCTTCTGGATCGCCGAGGCGGTCTGGGTGACGCACTCGGCCGGCGTCGCCCGGTCGGTGGCCCAGCTGCTGGTCGACGGCCGGAGCGAGGTGGACCTGCACGGCTGTGACGTGCACCGCTTCGAGGACGTCCAGCTCACGCCCGAGTACGTCAGCGAGACCTCGCAGCAGAACTTCGTCGAGGTCTACGACGTCATCCACCCGCTGCAGCCCCGGCTGTCCCCGCGCGACCTGCGGGTCAGCCCCTTCCACGCCCGGCAGCAGGAGCTCGGCGCGGTCTTCCTCGAGGCCGCCGGCTGGGAGCGGCCGCACTGGTACGAGGCCAACGCGCACCTGGTCGACGAGCTGCCCGCGGAGTGGGTGCCGCCGGAGCGCGACGCGTGGGCCGGGCGGTTCTGGTCCCCGATCGCAGCCGCGGAGGCGTGGCGGACCCGCACCGCCGTGGCGCTGTACGACATGACCCCCCTCAAGCGGCTCGAGGTCAGCGGCCCCGGCGCCCTCGACCTCCTGCAGCGGCTCACGACCGGGGAGATGGACAAGTCCGTCGGGTCGGTGACCTACACGCTCGCCCTCGACGAGGCCGGCGGCATCCGCAGCGACCTCACCGTCGCCCGGCTCGGCGCGCAGCTCTTCCAGGTCGGCGCCAACGGCCCCCTCGACCACGACCTCCTGCTGCGCGAGGCGCCGGACGACGGCAGCGTGCAGGTCCGGGACGTCACCGGCGGCACCTGCTGCATCGGGCTGTGGGGCCCGCGGGCCCGCGACCTGGTGCAGCGGGTCTGTGCCGACGACCTCAGCAACGACGGGCTGAGGTACTTCCGCGCCAAGCGGGTCCGGATCGGGGGAGTGCCGGTGACGGCGATGCGGCTGTCCTACGTCGGGGAGCTCGGCTGGGAGCTCTACACCAGCGCCGACCACGGACAGCGGCTGTGGGACGTGCTGTGGCGGGCCGGCCAGGACCTCGACGTCGTCGCCGCGGGCCGGGCGGCGTTCAGCAGCCTGCGGCTGGAGAAGGGCTACCGCGCGTGGGGCCACGACATGACCACCGAGCACGACCCCTACGAGGCCGGTCTCGGGTTCGCGGTGCGCAAGCAGAAGACCGCCGACTTCGTCGGACGGCAGGCCCTCGCCGGGAGGGGCGACGACACGGTGAGCCGCCGGCTGTCCTGCCTGACGGTCGACGACGGCCGCAGCGTCGTCCTCGGCCACGAGCCGGTGTTCGTCGACGGCCGCCCGGCGGGCTACGTGACGAGCGCGGCCTTCGGGCACACCGTCGGCCGGCCGGTCGCCTACGCCTGGCTGCCGGCCTCCGCGACCGTCGGCACGAGCGTCGAGATCGAGTACTTCGGGGCCCGCATCCGCGCGACCGTCGCCACCGAACCGCTGGTCGACCCCGGGATGTCCCGGATCCGGGGCTGAAGCTGGACCCGCCCGTGCGCACCGGCACCCTCCAGACGTTCCTGGAGCAGCCCGCCCCCGCGGTACCGGGCGGGGTCGTCCCGGTGGTCGAGGCCCTCGCCCGGCAGGTCACCGTGCCGCTGTCGGTGGACACCTCGCGGCCCGAGGTGGGGCCCTCCTCGCCGCACGCACTGCTGCGTGCCTCGACGCCGGCGTCCACCTCGAGCACGTCCGGGTCGACCCGGGTTCGGGTTCGGGTTCGGCGAGACGTCGGCACACGACGTGGCGTTGCTCGCGTCGCTGGGTGCGTCCACCGGCCTCGGTGTGCCGGTCGTGGTGGGCCTGTCCCGCGAGCCGGTGCTCGGCCGGCTGACCGGACGGAGTGCGGGGGACCGGCTGCCCGGCTCCCTGGCCGCGGCCCTCGTCCCGGTCCGGCGCAGCGCGTCGGTGGTGCGCGTGCACGACGCCGCCGCGCGCGACGTCCTGGCCGTCCGGGACGCCGTCCGCACGGGGGCGACGGTTCCCTGACCGGTCCTGTCAGATCACCTCGCGGATCGCCTTCTCGAAGCCGAGGACGTGCTCACGGGCGAGGTCGTCGGCCCGGTCGGCGTCGCCGGCGGCGATCGCCCGGAGCAGCTCCACGTGTTCCCTGACGTGCGCGTCGACCGTGGGCAGCCGATCGAGGAAGAGGCAGAAGATCCGGGTGGCCAGGTTGTCGTAGCGGATCAGGACGTCCTCCAGGTGCGGGTTGCCCGCGGCCCGGTAGATCGCCCGGTGCACCGCGAGGTCCCAGCGCATGAGCTCGGTCCGGTCGACCCGGGTGACGTCGAGCTGTGCGATGTGTGCGGCCAGCTCCTCGAGGTCGGGCTGCCTCGTCCGAGGAGCGCGTTCGGCGGCCCGACGGGCGGCCAGCGGCTCCAGTTGGGCGCGGATGTCGGAGATGTGCGCCAGGTCGGAGATGTCCATGCCCGAGGCGAACGTGCCGCGCCGCGGGTAGGACACCACCAGTCGGTCGCCCTCCAGCCGCTTCAGCGCCTCGCGGACCGGCGTCCGGCCCACGTCCAGGTCCTTGGCCAGCTCGTCGTCGTCGATCGGGTCGCCCGGGCGGATGTCGAGCATGATCAGCCGGTCCCGGATCGCTACGTAGGCCCTGTCCGCCAGGGACGTGGCGGCCGACGGGTCGAGATCCAGGGGAGCGAGGGCCACCAGGAGATCGTACGGCTTGGTGGCCACCGGCTCTTGCCTCGTGAGAGGGATCGACATACCGTCAGCGTACATCTGATATACCAACTGTGTACCTGCCTCCGCAGTTGGTCGTCATCCCGGCAGCGGAAGAGGGAGGCACGGGTGACCACCAGCGCCTTCGACCTGTTCAAGGTGGGGATCGGTCCGTCCAGCTCCCACACCGTCGGTCCCATGCGGGCCGCCGCGACCTTCGTCGCGCGGCTGTCCGAGCAGGGGCTGCTCGAACGGGTGGCCGGCGTCCGGTGCGAGTTGTTCGGCTCGCTCGGCGCCACCGGGCACGGCCACGGCAGCGTCCGGGCCGTCGTCCTCGGTCTGGAGGGCGAGCAGCCCGACGTCGTCGATCCCGTCGCGGCCGGGCCGCGGGTGGAGGCCGTCCGCCGCGAGGGGAAGCTCCGGCTGGCCGGCGAACACCCGATCGCCTTCTCGGTGGACGACGACGTCGTGCTGCACCGGCGCAGGCGCCTGGCGTTCCACAGCAACGGGATGCTCTTCACGGCCCTCGACCCCGCCGGGGGAGAACTCTCCCGCCGCGAGTACTACTCGGTGGGTGGCGGCTTCGTCCTCGACGAGGACGAGGCCGGCGACCCGGTGGTCGTCGAGGACCGCACGCCGGTGCGCCACCCCTTCCGCACCGGCAGGGAGCTGCTGGCGCACACCCGGGAGACCGGACTGCGGATCAGCGACGTGATGCTGGCCAACGAGCTCGCCTGGCGCACCGAGGCCGAGGTCCGCGCCGGCCTGCTGCACATCTGGTCGGTGATGCAGGAGTGCGTGGAGCGCGGCACCCGGACCACCGGCGTCCTGCCCGGTGGCCTGAAGGTCCGCCGGCGCGCGGCCGCACTGCGCACCCAGCTGGAGGACCACCCGGACGAGGACGACCCGATGCGTGCCGTGGAGTGGGTGACCCTCCACGCCCTGGCGGTCAACGAGGAGAACGCCGCCGGCGGGCGGGTGGTCACCGCGCCGACCAACGGTGCCGCCGGCATCGTCCCGGCGGTCCTGCACTACTACCGCGACTTCGTCGACTCCTGCTCGGAGGACGGTGTCGTGCGGTTCCTGCTCACCGCCGCGGCGATCGGCCTGCTGTTCAAGGAGAACGCCTCCATCTCCGGTGCCGAGGTGGGGTGCCAGGGCGAGGTCGGCTCGGCCTGCTCCATGGCGGCCGCCGGCCTCGCCGAGGTCCTCGGGGGGACGCCGGAGCAGGTGGAGAACGCCGCCGAGATCGGCATCGAGCACAACCTCGGCCTCACCTGCGACCCGGTCGGCGGGCTGGTGCAGATCCCGTGCATCGAGCGCAACGCCGTCGGCGCGGTCAAGGCCGTCACCGCGGCCCGGATGGCCGTGCGCGGGGACGGACGGCACCACGTCCCGCTGGACAAGGCCATCAAGACGATGCGCGAGACCGGCGCGGACATGAAGGACAAGTACAAGGAGACCGCCCGTGGCGGGCTGGCGCTCAACGTCGTCGAGTGCTGAGGAGGCACCCGTGTCCCACCCGTTCACCCTCACGCTGAGCTGCCAGGAGCGCCCGGGCATCGTGCACGCGGTCAGCACGTTCCTGTTCGAGCAGGGCTGCGACATCGTCGAGCACCAGCAGTTCGACGACGCCGTCCGCGGCCAGCTGTTCCTGCGGACGGCGTTCGTCTGCTCGCAGGACACCGACGCCGCCCGGCTGACGGCGGACTTCCGTGCGGTGGCCGACGAGTTCGGCATGTCCTACCAGGTCTCCGGCGACCAGCCGCAGCGCGTGCTCGTCCTGGTCTCCAGGCTGGGCCACTGCCTCAACGACCTGATCTTCCGCTGGCGGGCCGGCAGCCTCGGCGCTGAGCTGGTCGCCGTCGTCTCCAACCACGAGGACCTGCGCCCGATGGCGGAGGCGGCCGGGCTGCCGTTCCACCACGTGCCCGTGACGCCGGGGACCAAGCGGGAGGCCGAGGTGCGACTGCTCGAGCTGGTCGACGAGCACCGCGCCGACCTGGTCGTGCTCGCCCGCTACATGCAGGTCCTCTCCGACGAGGCCTGCGCCGCCCTCCACGGCCGGGCGATCAACATCCACCACTCCTTCCTGCCCGGCTTCAAGGGCGCCAAGCCCTACCACCAGGCCTTCGACCGCGGCGTGAAGCTGGTGGGCGCGACGGCCCACTACGTGACCCCCGACCTCGACGAGGGGCCGATCATCGAGCAGGAGGTCATCCGCATCGACCACACCTACGACCCGCGCGCCCTCGCCACGGTCGGCCAGGACGCCGAGGCCCTGGCACTGTCGCGCGCCGTCCGGTGGCACAGCGAGCAGCGGGTGCTCCTCAACGGGCACAGCACCGTCGTCTTCCGCTGACCCGGCCGCGAGAGCTCTGGTGCCGACCGCGACGGCGGGCGTGCCCTCGCCCGCGCTCGACCGCGTCCACCGGCACCTGTAGGAGGAGCTCGGGCCGCAGCGTGGTCCGGCGGGTGAGGGGGCTCGCCCGCCCGCGGGCCCTGCTCAGGGCACTGCTCACTCGATGGTCATCGCCCGGCGGCGGACGCGCTCGTCGTAGCGGTCGCGCTCGCCGCTGAGGGGCCTGCCGAGGTACTCGCCCAGCGTGACGCCGGCAGCGAGGGCGAGCCCGACGGCGCCGGCCCCGACGAGGGCGCCGAGCCCGTCGTCGATCCGTGCCTCGACGACGATGGTGAACAGGCCGTGGTAGACCGCCAGCCCGGGCAGCAGCGGGACGATGCCGCAGACGGCGACGAGCTGCGGTGGGACCCGGAGCCGCTCGGTCAGCGCCTCACCGCACGACCCCAGGACGACGGCCGCGACCCCGGCGGCCAGCGCGGGACCGGCGCCCAGCTCGCCGGCTGCCCAGAACGTCGCCCAGGCCAGCGCTCCGGCCACCGCGGCCAGACCGACGGCGCGCGGCCGGGCATGGGTGGCCAGGGCCCAGAACCCGGCGATCCCGGCCGACGCGGCCAGCGCGACGGCGAACGGCACGGGAGCGGGAGAGGTGTCGATGACGGTCAGCGGGAGCTGGGCGCGCTGGGCCAGATCGAGGACGCCGGCGATGCCCACGACGATGCCGGCGGTCAGGGTCACCACCTCGAAGGCCCGCGCCCCGGCGGTCACCGGGAAGCCGCTGATGGCGTCCTGGGCCGCGCTGACCAGGGACAACCCGGCGAGCAGCACGACGATGCCGGCGGCGACGACCAGGGAGGTCTGCACGTCGACGTCCCAGGTGAGCAGGAGAACGGCGACCCCGGTAGCCAGCGCGGCCCCGGCCACCTGCTGGAAGAACAGCGGCAGGCTCCGCCGGTTGAGCGCGCGCATCACCTGCTCGACCAGAGCGGTGGTCAGCGCCGCGAGGAGGGCCTCCCGCCAGCCGCCGCCGAGGACCAGCCCGAAGCACCCGGCGACGCCGGCCCAGCCCAGCGCGGTCACGCTCCGGCGGTAGGTGGCGGGCGCCGAGACCACCCGGTCCAGCCGGCGGTGCGCCTCCTCGACGTCGAGGTCGCCGGCGCCGACCGCACGGGCCAGGTCGGTGATGCCCTGCAGGCGGGTGTAGTCGAGCCGGCTCGTCTGCACGATCCGCATCGCGGTGAGAGGTACCGCGTTCTCGCGGTCGTAGCTGACCGTGATCGACGTGAAGGTGATGTCGATCTGGCAGCTGGTGAGCCCGTAGGCGGCAGCGACCCGCAGCACCGTCGCGGTCGCGTCGGCCGCTGAGGCCCCGACGGCCAGCATCGACGCCCCGATGCGCAGCGCCAGCCCCAGCGCGGCGTGCGCGGTGAGGTCGTCCATCCGGCTCGCCTGGGCCCGCAGGCCGATCGGCGCGGTCGGCGGGCTGGTCCCCGCGATCGCGCGCCAGGCCCGCTGCGGGATGCGTGCGTACGGCATGGAGCGGTTCGGAGGCCAGGTGGGCACGCCTCCACGGTATGTGCGGCCGACGCGCCGACCGGCCACCACGCGACGGCCGGCCCATGACGGGTACGACGGGGCTCGGCGCGACCGACTCGCGACCGACGAACGGCGCTCGGGAGCCGACGACAGCCCGCCACCTCCGTTGAGGAGCGACCCCTCTCAGCTGCACGTTCGATGCTGACCACCATCCGCCACCCCGCACGGGATCGACTCGCAGGACCATGCGGCTCGAGCCCGACCCCGTGAGGCCGAACTCTGGTTCGGCACTCGCGTGGACCTGCACTGCCGGCTCGAGGCGATCGCCCGGACCGAGCCCGCCGGCGGGGGGGCATCGGGCCGCGCCGGCCGAGCAGCAGCCGTCGGGACCGGACATACGGGCGCAGCGCGCGTACCCGCAGGTAGCGGCCCACGGCCTGGGCGGTCTTCGCGCCGAACGGCACGACCCGCGGACGGGAGCCCCTGCCGGTGACGCGGGCCGGCTCCCGGTCCGGGTCGACGTCGGTCAGGTCCGGCCCACACAGCTCCGACACCCGTACGCCGGTGTCGGCAGCAGCCTCGGCACCACCTCGTCGCGGCGACCGAGGAACACCGCGCGGTCGAAGACGCCCGCAGCGGGCGGTGAACGGGTGCTATGAACTCTCCGCCGCGGTTGGAGCCAGCGGAGCCACCTGGACGTTGACGTAGATGTCATGGCCGCTGATCTCGACCACCGTGTCGGCCGGGAAGCCAAGCAGCTCGACCCGGTAGTGCCACTGACGATTGCCGGAGTCGCGCCACGGGCTGACGAATACGATGTCCGGCACGTCCGAATCCAACGGAGCCGAGACCTGCGCTTCGCCGGCACCCCTTGGCGCCGGCGCTGACCGGGCAGTCCACGGCGTCGGCACTGGAGTCGCCGCCCAGCTGCTGGTGACCGCCGGGGACAACCCCAGCGGCTGCGCTCCGAGGCCGCCTGCGCCCAACTCTGCGACCCTGCGCCACTACAGGGCAGCAGTGGCCGCACCATCCGCCATCGGCTCGACCGCGGCGGGGACCGGCACGCCGACTGCGCCCTGCACATCATCGCTCTGGTCCGGCTGTCGCCTCACCAAGCGACTCAGGGCTATGCGACATGCCGACGAGCCGATGGCCTGAGCGACCTCGAGATCATCCGCTGCCTCGAGCGCTACATCGCCCGGAGAATGCACCACGTCCTCGTCGCTTGACGAGGGAGTAGGAGCATGTCGGTCGGACAGACCGTCGCTCGTCTCTGGCGCTGCCGATCGAGGTCGTCGCTTCCTGACCACGACGTCGAGCGCGGAGCAGGTCCGGTGGCTCGTGGACGCACGGACCGTGCAGGACGGCATCCAACGGTGTCCTGGATGGCTGCTGGGCTCTGTCCGGTTGTCGAAGGGTGCCCGCGCTGCAATCACAGTGGTGTTGAGAACCGAACGGCCGTCGGAGACGCCCCCTCGGCTGCCAGGGCTGGACCGGTGCCTCAGGTGCTGCTCGGGTCCGCTGGGCCCGATCGATGGCAGGGCAACGTAGCAGCGAGGCCACAGCGGGAGGTCCTGGTCGTGAGGCAACGGACGACGGCCACACGGTGTGGGCCACAGGACGGCTCGACCCCGTCCCGGGCAAGAGATGTCCGCTCACCGCACCAGCGGTCACCCCGGCCCAACCGGTCTTGACGGCCGTAGGACCTTCGGTAAGGCATCGGGGAGCTGTTGCTCGTTCTCCTTGCTCGAAGCTCCGCCCGGCCGCGACCCTGGATCGAGCCTGGCTTCCAGGGTCGGTCAACGGTGCGAAGGTGGGGGCGGATGGTCGACTTCTTGCGAGTCACGGTGCACGACCGGGTGGGGTGGATCGAGTACGACCGCCCGCCGGTCAACGCCTTCCACTGGGAGATGCTCCGCGAGGTGCCGGAGGCCCTGGAGCGACACCTTACGGACCCCACCGTCCGGGTGGTGGTGATCGGCAGCGCCCTCGACACCCACTTCAGCGTCGGCGCGGACCTGCGGGTCTTCGCCGACATGGACGACGGAGGCATGCGTCGCTGGGTGGACGTGTGCCACGATCTGGTCCGCAGGATGCGCGCGTCGCCGAAACCGCTGCTGGCGGCCGTGCACGGCACCGCGGTCGGGGGCGGCCTGGAGATGGCGCTGCACTGCGACATCCGCTTCGCCGCGCGTACCGCCCGGCTCGGGCAGCCGGAGATTGGCATCGGGTTCATCCCTCCGGTCGGCGCGACGCAGGCGCTGGCCCGCCTGCTGGGTCGGCCTCAGGCGCTGCGGTTCCTCTACGACGGCACCCTGCTGAGCGCAGAGGAGGCCTCCGCCATCGGCCTCGTGGACGTCGTGGTGGCTGACGAGCGGCTCCGCGAGGAGGTGCAGGGCTACGCCGAGGGGCTGGCCCGGAAGCCGGCGCGGGCGCTGGCGGCGATCCGGCGCTGCATCACCGAGGGCTTCGACCTGCCCTTCGAGGCGGGCCTGGCCATCGAGCGGGAGGAGGCGGTGGCGCTCGGCGCGACGGCGGACTTCCGCGAGGGACTGGCCGCCTTCCTCGGCAGACGACCACCGGTCTGGTCGGACTGACCTGGGAGCTGATCCGCTCCGGAGCCCTGGGCGCGCGACGGGGAGCCGTTCGCGTCTGCGACCGACGCGCGAGTTGGACGAATCCGGCTCTGTCGCGGTGAGGCGACGAAGCCCCGCGACCAGCTTTCGACCAACGAACCCCTCTCGACGCCCGACGATGACCAACGTCAAGCGACGGCGTGACCGGTCGCTCACCCGAACGTTCATCGCCGATCTACCGCTGCCGACGACCCCTAGATCAACTGCCGGACAAGCCGTCGACGACTGGGGTGGCCCGTCGCTCCGCTCAAGCGGGGTCCAGGTGTGCCGATGGAACCAAGCGCAAGGAGCCTCCTCGAGACGACCCCGCGCGAGAGGCAACGGATGCGCCTGACGATGATCGGCACCTTGACAGCCGGTGTTCTCCTGCTGTCCGCCTGTACTGAGGCGGCTCCATCCGCCGCTCCGACAGCGACCCCGACCACGCCTACGTGGGCGCTGTTCGAGAGCCCGTCGGGTCTGGAGGTCGAAGCAGAACAGGAGGCGCGGGCAACCCTGGAGGAGCAGCGACGAGCGGCTGAAGACCAGCAGCAACAGGCGGAGGCGGCAGCAGCGGCCGCCCGGGCTGTCGCGGCGGAGGCGGCGGCCGGTGAGGAGGCGACCGTCGTCGAGGAGGAGTGCATCGGCTACGGGTGCAGCCCGGAGCAGGACGCTGAGATCAACGACCTGGAGGTGCGGTGTTCCGACGGCACGGCCACGGTCGAGGAGTGCTTCGGACCCGGCGCGGATGCCAACGGCAACGGCATCGCGGACGTCAACGAGTAGTCCGCCGACTCACCGTCGATCGCCCAGGCTGAGGCGCCGGTGGGCCTCAGCCTGGGCCCGCTCGACGGCGGTCGAGGCGGCGTAGCGGGACAGCATGTCGTCGCTGCGCCAGCCGGCCAGCATCACCGATGGCGCGGCCTCGGCGAGACGGTCCCACCGCGCTGTGACGCGGCCGCGCTCGGCGGCCACGACCTGGGCCACCAGGGTCTCGCTGATGCCGGCCTGCTGCGCTCGGGCGACCGCGACCGCGACCGCGACCGCGACCCGCGCATCGGCGTCACTGGAGATCGATGACGTGTGGCGAGTCGCCTCGAGCGAAGCCCACCCCGGCCGTGCGACGGCGCGGGCATGGCAGCGCAGCAGGCCGCCGAGGTCGGGACCGGTCGGCGACGGGAGGAGCGCCGCCCCTCCGGCTTCCGTCGCCACGGCGCCGGCCTCGTCGTTGGCGGCGTCGTGGTGTCCTCGTACGACGAGAACGTCTGCACGAGGACGAACGCCGGCACGAGTGCGACGAGGATGCATACCGGGGCCAACAGGTCGGTCAGCGGGATGCCCTCGGCTCAGGCCCCTGCCACCGGTGGTGCGGTGGGGTCGGCCGCCTCGGTCGTGACTTCCCGGAGCACGTAGTCCTCGATGGTCTCCAGGTCGTGGGTGGAGCGTTTCACGATCGTGAGCAGGTCGCTCATCTTGCTGACCTCCTCGATCTGCTCCTTGATGAACCACTGCATGAACTGGTCGGAGGCGAAGTCGTTCTCCCGCCGCGCGATCCCGATCAGCGCGCCGATCTGCTCGGTGACCCGCTTCTCCTGCTCCAGCGCCAGGGCGACCGGCGCGACGACGTCGGGGAACTCGTTGACCGGGGCCGCGACGGCGGGGATGCGCACCGGCGCGTCGGAGTCGAGCAGGTAGCGGACCATCATCATGGCGTGCTGCCGCTCCTCGAGCGCCTGGTCGAAGAAGAGCTGCGCCGTCCGGGGCATGGTCAGCTGGTCGAAGTACACCGCGCAGGAGACGTACTGCTGGTGCGCGGCGAACTCGTTGCCGATCTGCGTGTTCAGCAGCTCGACGAAGGCGGGGGCGGCCATCGGGACTCCCGGACGTGTGCGGTGGCGGTCACCGGACGTTAACCGGTGACCCTCCGGTGCCCGTGGATCACCCGCAAAGGGAAGGCTAGCCTCACCGGGTGGCCAAGTCGGCGGGCATGCCCAAGAAGAAGTGTTGCCAGGACAGGCCGCGCTGCAAGCGGTGTCCCCTCCGCGCCCTCGCCGAGGGGACGCTCCCGCCGGGCTACACGGTCAAGAAGCGCCGCCTGGTCAAGCTGGACAAGGCCGACAAGGTGCTCGCCAAGAGCAGTCGGAAGGCTGCCTGATCCCTCCCTCCCCACCGCGCCGCCGGGCGGCGGTCAGCCGGCCTTGCGTGGTCACGGGCCCGTGTCAGCGCTGATGCGGGCCGCGGCCGCCGGGATCCAGTCGTGACTGGCATCGAGTCCCTCGGCGGTAGCTGCGGCGCGCAGGGTCGCTGCCGCCGTCTCGGGTGGCTGGCCCATCGCTCGATCTCTTGCCAGTTCGTACACGGCGAGCGCCTTCAGGCGCTGCTCGAGCGGTAGGCCCGCCAGCAGGCTTCTCCAGTCGTCCTCCACCCGTGAGGTCGTGCCCCCTGACACGCGGACCATGCCGGTCGTTCAGTCGGGATCACTCGGGAGGAGGGGAGCCGATGGTCGCGTCCTCGGGAGCGCTGACGGCCTTCACCATCGACCGGGTCAGCAGGCCGGCCGCGACGGCCGCGGCAGCCGCGATCGCGGACCGGAGCAGACGGTCTCTGAGATCCATGGCGACCTCCGGAGGGAGAGGTGTGCGACGGAGCGACGGGGGAGTACGCGAGCAGCACCGGAGGACGGGGGGTGCCTGTCGAGTGAGCGTTGCGCTTCGCTTGCGTCGAGCGCCGGATCACTCGTTTGCACTGGCAGGCCGCCTGGCGCGGCTGGGCTGGACCCGCATCGGCTCGCCCGGCATCTTCGGGTAGTCCGGCGGATAGGGCAGGTCGCCCAGGCCCTGGTCCGCGGCCTGGCGCTCGGCCAGCTCGAGCAGCGGCTCGATGGAGTAGGCGTGCCCGGCCAGCCCGGCGTGCTTGTCACCGACCGCGCGGAAGCGCTCCGGCATGGTGAGCACGGTGAAGTCGGACGGCGAGACGTCGGGCAGCTCGTCCCAGTCCAGCGGCGCGCTCACCGGCGCGTGCGGCTTGGGCCGGATGGAGTACGCCGAGGCGATCGTGCGGTCCCGGGCCATCTGGTTGTAGTCGATGAAGATCTTCTCGCCGCGCTCCTCCTTCCACCACGACATCGTCACGCGGTCGGGCAGCCGGCGCTCCAGCTCGCGGCCGAACGCGATCACCGCACGGCGCACGTCGGTGAACGTCCACCGCGGCTGGATGGGCACGTACACGTGCACCCCGCGGCCGCCGGAGGTCTTCGGCCAGCCCTCCATGCCGAGCTCGTGCAGCAGCTCCCGCACGTGCGGCGCGACCCACACGGCGTCGGCGAAGTCGGTGCCCGGCTGCGGGTCCAGGTCGATGCGGATCTGGTTCGGCGACTCGACGTCGGTCTTGTCCACCGGCCACGGGTGGAAGGTGAGCGTGCCGAGGTTCGCGCACCACGCGACGACGGCGACCGAGTCCGGCGCGATCTCGTCCGCGGTCCGCCCGCTGGGGAAGGTGATGTGCGCCGTCGGCACCCAGTCGGGCGCGTTCTTGGGCACCCGCTTCTGGTAGAAGGCGTCGCCGGTGTTGTCCATCCGGGTCGACAGCCGCGCGCCCTCGAAGACGCCGCCGGGCCAGCGCTCCAGCGTCGTCGGCCGGTCCCGCAGGGCGAACAGGATGCCCTCGCCGACGCTGACGAAGTACTCGACGACGTCGATCTTGCGGATGCCGCGCTCGGCGAAGTACGGCTTCTCCGGGTTGGAGACCCGCACCTCGTGCCCGTCGACGGTCAGCGTGACCGCGTCCCTGCTGCTCGCCATCTGCTCAGCTCCCCGGTCCGGGGCGGCTCAGGCCGGGCACGTCAGCCCGTCCTGCGGCGCCGTGAGGTCGATCAGGTAGGCGTTGACCGCCGCGGTGACGCAGTCGGTCTTCGGGTAGGCGGTGTGCCCCTGGCCCTGCCAGACCAGCAGCGTGCCGGCGGTGAGGTCCTCGGCCATGTCCTCGGCGCCGGGCAGCGGTGTCACCGGGTCCCCGGAGGTGCCGACGACGAGGATCGGCGCGCTGCCCTCGGCGTCCCGCTCGGGCAGCGGCGTGCGCGCGGCGTCCCACACGCCGCAGGTGTAGAGGCTGGAGGCGACCTTGGCGCCGAACAGCGGGTACCGCTGCGACCACTCCTGGGCCAGTTGCAGCACCTCCTCCTCGGAGAACGTCTCGTCCTCGGGGGTGTCGGCGCAGCTGATCGCGAAGTCGGCGTCGAGCCGGTTGGTGTACGTGCCGTCCTGGAGCCGGCCGGCGGAGGGGTCGGCGATCGAGAAGAGGCCAGCCGAGTCGCCGTTGCGCGCGGCGGCCAGCGCCTGCGAGAGCTGCGGCCACGACCCGGTGTCGTAGAGGGCCGCGGTGACGGCGGTGAGGACGACGCCCGGAGTCGCGGTGCGGGTCTCCCCGGGCCGGCTGCTCGGGATGGGCGTCGTGGCCGCCACGGTCAGCAGGTCCTGCACGAACGTCCGGGGGTCGCCCCCGATCGGGCACCCGGACACCAGGCCCACGCAGTTGGCGGCGAACGCGTCGAACGCGGCCTCCAGCCCCGCGGCCTGCGCCTCCGCGTCGGCCTGCGGGTCGGCGTCGGGGTCGACCGCGGCGTCGAGCACCATCGCGCGCACGTTCTCCGGGAACAGCTCGGCGTAGGTGGAGCCGAGCGTGGTGCCGTAGGAGTAGCCGAGGTAGGTCAGCTGCTCGTCGCCCAGCGACTCGCGCAGCAGGTCCATGTCGCGCGCGGTGGCGACGGTGTTGAAGGTGCCGAGCGCGTCGCCGTACTCCTCGGCGCAGGCGTTGGCCGCCTCGTCCTTGAGCGCGAGGACGTCGTCCATCTGCTGCTGGTCGGTCGGCCGGGGCTCCGCGGCGGTCATGCGGTCCTTGAGCTCGGCGGGGATGCACTCCACCGGCGTGGACAGGCCGACGCCGCGCGGGTCGAAGCCGACCACGTCGAAGCGGCGCAGCACGTCCTCGGGCAGCGACAGCGCCAGGCTCAGCCCGAGGTCGGCCCCCGAGACGCCGGGACCGCCCGGGTTCACCAGCAGCGAGCCGATCCGGTCGGTCTGCCCGGCCAGCGTCGCGCGGACGAGGAACAGCGGCAGCGTCGCGCCCTCGGGTTCGTCGTGGTCGATGGGCACCTCGGTGCGGCCGCACTCGAAGGCGAGGTCGCGCTCGCTGCCGGGCGTGCCGGCCACGAGCTCGGTGATCTGCGCGTCGCAGTCGGTCCAGGTGATCGGCGCGGCCTCCGGCTCGGCCGGCGTCGAGGAGGCGGCCGACGAGGAGTCCGCCGACGACGCGTCCGGGTCCGAGAAGGAGCTGCAGCCGGCGACCGCCACGAGCAGTCCGGTCGAGGCGGCGAGCAGGCCGCGGCGCAGACGCATGGTCACGACGGTAGGAGGCGCGGCAGGCCGGCCGCCCCGCAGGTGCCGGTCACCCGTTGAACACCTCGGCCAGGTCGTAGCGGACCGGGACCTCGAGCTGGTCGTAGGTGCAGCTGCGCGGTTCACGGTCGGGCCGCCAGCGGAGGAACTGCCCGGTGTGCCGCAGTCGCCGTCCCTCGAGCTGGTCGTACTTGATCTCGACGACGAGCTCGGGCCGCAGCGGCACCCAGGACAGGTCCTTCTTCGCGTTCCACCGGCTCTGCGCGCCGGGCATCCGGTGCTCGCCGTTCTCCTGGACCTCGGCGTTCGCCCAGTCCTGCCACGGGTGCCCGTCGAGTGCCTGGGCCCGGTAGGGCGCCAGCTCCTCGACCAGCTCGGCCCGCCGCGCCATGGGGAACGACGCCGCGACGCCGACGTGCTGCAGCCCGCCGTCGTCGTAGAGGCCGAGCAGCAGCGAGCCCACGACCGGCCCGCTCTTGTGCCAGCGGAACCCGGCGACCACGCAGTCGGCGGTGCGCACGTGCTTGACCTTGGTCATCAGCCGCTGGTCGGGGCCGTAGGGCAGGTCGGCGTCCTTGGCGACGACGCCGTCGAGGCCCGCGCCCTCGAACTCGTCGAACCAGCGCTGCGCGATCGCCGCGTCCCGGGTGACCGCGGTGACGTGCACCCGCTCGTGCCGGCGGTCCAGCACCTCGCGCAGCCGCTGCCGGCGCTGCGCGAACGGCGTCTCCATCAGCGACTCGTCCCCGAGGGCCAGCAGGTCGAAGGCGACGAAGTGCGCCGGCGTCTGCTCGGCGAGCAGGTCCACCCGCGACTTGGCGGGGTGGATGCGCTGCAGCAGCGACTCGAAGTGCAGCCGGTCGCCCTGCGGCACGACGATCTCGCCGTCGATGACGCAGCGCTCGGGCAGGGCCTCCTTGACCGCGGCCACGACCTCGGGGAAGTAGCGGGTCAGCGGGCGCTCGTTGCGGCTGCCGAGCTCCACCTCGTCACCGTCGCGGAAGACGATGCAGCGGAAGCCGTCCCACTTGGGCTCGTAGAACAGCCCGTCCCCGGTCGGGAGCTTCGTCGTGGCCTTGGCCAGCATCGGCTTGACCGGCGGGAGCACGGGCAGGTCCATGCAGGTCAGTCAACCAGCGGCCTCCCGCACCGGCAGACCACCGTCGACCGGACGGGTGGCGGCGGGGACGCCGGTGCGGGGTGATCAGGCGCGGGGGAGAGGAGGTGCGGGCGGTCCGGCCAGCCGGACCGGCCGCACGGGCAGCGGCAACGAGGGGTGCGCCGCGGCCCAGCCGGCCATCGTGGGGTCGTCGAGGAGCGCCACGTCCACGGGTGCCATGACGACTGTCCGCGCGGAGTCCGCGTCGACCTCTCCCGCGCCCGGCGAGGGAGCGACGGTGTCCTCGGCCGAGGGTCGGCCGGGAGCGGCGGCCAGGACGCCGCAGACGAGCACGACGAGCAGGCCGACCCCCTTGGGGGAGTGCAGGACCGCGGCCGCACGTCCCAGTCCGGGCACGCTGAACCACAGTTCCCCGCGCACCGCGTCGGCGGGCACGGGGTCGAGGTCCGGCGCGTCGTTGGCGTCGCCCTGGGTGACGAGGACCGGCGTCCCGCCCTGGTCGTCGACCGCGACGACCCGGTGCGTGACCAGCTCAGGGGCGTCGGGGGTGCGCTGGAAGGTCACCACGTCGCCGACCGCCAGGTCCGCGGGGTCGACGGGACGGGTGAAGACCATGGCCCCGACCGGGAGCCCGGGCCGCATCGAGCCGGTGAGCACCGCCAGCGCCTGGCCGCCGGTCACCACCGGGTAGACGGCCACCGCCAGCGCCGACCCTGTCCCGGCGAGCAGCACCAGCCCGAGGACCCACGCCACCGCCTGCCGCAGCCGGCGCACCACCGGAGCACGGGCCGCGGTCGGCGATGCGGGGGCAGGGGTCGGCACGCTGCCATCCTCGGCAGTCCCTGGGGCGGCCGGCATCATCGATTTCGACGATGTGCGGGCCCGTCGATGACGAGAGCCTCCCTCCGTGCGCTGCCGCCCTGCCGTCCTCGTCGCCGCCTCGGCGCTGGGATGCCTGTTGCTGCCGG
This sequence comes from Geodermatophilus arenarius, assembly GCF_042654585.1. Taxonomy (NCBI): domain Bacteria; kingdom Bacillati; phylum Actinomycetota; class Actinomycetes; order Geodermatophilales; family Geodermatophilaceae; genus Geodermatophilus; species Geodermatophilus arenarius. Next base: position 24,161 of record NZ_JBHSGR010000030.1, on the reverse strand, counting down.
TCGCGCCCGCCACGGCCGACGGCCTCCTGGCACCCGGTGGCAGCACGACCACGGTCCTCCGGCTCGATCCGGCGTGGGCGGAGGCCGCCGACCGGCTCGACGTCTCGGTCACCGGCCTGCGCCAGCGCGAGAACGACTGCCTCGATCCCGAGGTCGGCGCCGGTGACACGACCTGCACCGAGGCGGAGGGTGACCTGGCGGGCTTCCTCGACGTGACGGTCGCGCCCGGACGCCTCGACGACGGCGACTGCGCGGTCGCGCCCGGGACCTCGCCGGTCCCGCTGGCGCTGACGGGGCGGGGATCGAGCCGCTTCGCCGTCGACGGGGTCGAGTGCCTGCGCCTGGTGATGGCCTTTCGCGAGGACGCGCTGGACGACCGGGCTCAGTCCGACACCCTCGCGTTCGACTTCGCGATCGTCGCCGAGGGGCTCGAGGTCCCCGTCGGCGGCGGGACTCCGAGCGGCAGTCCCGACGGCTCGACCAACGGCAACGGGGCGGCCGGCTCCAGCGCTGCGGGCAACGGGTCGCCCAACGGCAACGGCGCCCGCGGCAACGGCAACGGCAACGGCAACGGCAACGGGTCGGCCAACGGCAACGGGTCGGCCAACGGCAACGGGTCGGCCAACGGCAACGGGTCGCCCAACGGCATCGGTGCCCGCGGCAACGGCGGGACCGCCGGCGCAGCAGTCGGTGGAGTCGCGGCCGGTGGGGTCACAGCCGATGGAACCGCAGCCGAGCGGGCCGCGGGCGCCGCGGACGAGGAGACGGCCGGTGAGGTCGTCGGCCGGGTGGACGCCTCGGTGTCGCTCGACGAGAACGGGACGCAGGTGCAGACCCAGGCCGCCGGGTCGTCGGTCGTCGGCACCGCGCTGGTGTGGGGTGGGGGGTTCCTCACGGCCGTCGCGCTGGGCTGGTGGCTGCTGCTCGGACTGCGGCGGAGACGACGGGAGCGGAGCGCGTGAGGCGGCGGACACCGTGGCTGCTCGGGGGCGTGCTGGCCGGGACCGTGGTCCTCGGCGCCAGTGGCACGTTCGCGGTCCTCAGTGACAGCGAGGAGGCGGTCGCCACGGCCGGTGCGGCCTCCCTGCGCCTCGACGTGGAAGCGCCCGCCCTCCTCCAGCTCGGTCCGCAGCGGACGCCACAGGAGGTGCGGGCGACCGTGACCGGCGGGGTCCCGGCGGTCCTCCAGGTGTCGCTCGCGCCCACTGCCGGGGACTGCGCGGACCTGCCCGCCCGGCTCACCGTCACCGGGCCCGAGGGCACCCGGTCCAGGGACGTCTGCCGCCTCGCCGGCGACCCGCTCGAGGTGGCGCACCTCGGCCCGGAGCACCCCACCGCGGAGCTGTCCGTGTCCGTGGCCGGGACCGGGACGCCGCCGCCGGGCCTGCGCCAGGTCACCTGGCCGGACGGGTTGGTGCTCACGCTCGTGCAGGACCCCGCCGGGTTCAGCGACGAGCGGCGGCTGGACGTCCACGTGGTGCTGCCCCCCGGTCAGCTGTCCGGGAACGCGAACGGGAACGACGGCAGCCCCGGCGGCGGGAACGGCGGCAGGAACGGCAGGGACTGACCGGACGCCCGGGCGGCGGGCGTCGCGCCGGGCCTCAGCGGGAGGACAGCGGCGCGTCCAGCCAGCCCGCGCGGCGGGCCAGCGCGACGGCCTGCAACTGCGAGGACACCGCCAACTTCGCCAGCACCGCGCGGATCTGGGTCCGCACCGTCGCCTCGCTCACGTGCGCCGCCGTCGCGATCGCGGCCGCGGGCGTCCCGGCGGCCAGGGCGCGCAGCACCTCGTCCTCCCGTGGCGTGAGGCTGCGGAACGGGGCCAGCCTGGCCGTCTCCTCCGCCCGCGCCCGCCGGGCGGCGGCCAGCAGGTCCTGCCGGCGGCCCTCGCCGAGCACCCGCTCACCGGCCCGCACCGCGGTGACGACCGCGACGAGGTCGTCGAGGTCGGTGTCCTTGGCGACGACGGTCACCGCCCCCCGCTCGAGCGCCGCGCCCCAGGTCGCGTCACCCACCTCCCCGGTCACGACGACGACCCGGCACCCGCCCGCGGTGACCGGTGCGACGAGGTCGAGGCCGTCGATCGGGAGACCGTCGGGATCGGTGCCCAGGCGGAGGTCGAGCAGCACGGTCGCCGGTGCGGCCGCCGCGCACGCCGCCACGACAGCTGCCGCCGTCGTCGGGTGCACCCGTTCCGCGGGGATGCCGGCGGCGCGCAGGCCCACGCGGACCGCCGCAGCGAACAGCGCGTGGTCGTCGACGAGGAGGACCGGGCCCTCCGGGACGCCGGTCACCGGGCACCCGTGGGCAGCGGCTCGGCCCCCGACCGCGGGGCGGGCACCAGCCGCGCCACCGGGACGGGGAGCGACGTGGCCGGCAGGGTGACCTCGAACCGTGCACCGGCGGGGCCGTCTGCCAGGACGAGGTCGCCGCCGTGCCGGCGGGCCAGGTCACGGGAGATGGTGAGACCCAGCCCCTCGCCGGGGCTGCCCGCACGCCGGGTGCCGGCCTCGAAGACCCCGGCCCGCTGGGCGGCGTCCAGGCCGGGACCGTCGTCGTCGACGACCACCCGGAGCTCGGTGCCGGTGCGCGAGACCGTGACCCGGCACAGGGCGCCAGGCGCGTGTTCGAGGGCGTTGCCCAGCAGGTTGCCCACGATGACGGCCAGGGCATCGCCGTCGGCGGCCACCGGGGCGCACCCTGACGGCGCCCAGCTGACCCGCAGGCCGCGCTCGCGGTGGGCCACGACGAGCGCGCGGAGCACGGCGTCGACCTCGACGGGACGGACGGTGGGTGTCCGGTCGGGCAGCCGCAGCATCCGCTCCAGCCGGCGCAGTTCGACGGCGACCGACTCCTCGAGGTCGGCCCGGTCGGCTCCCGTCGCGTACCGGGCGGCGGAGTTGCCGGCGCGGACACCGGCCACCGCTGCCCGGGCGTCGTGCAGGCACGCGCGAGCCTGCTGCAGCTGGTGCTCGTGGCCGGCCAGCTGCCCGACGAGCCCGGCCACGTAGCGCTCCTGCCCGGCCAGCGCGTCGGTGAGCCGGACCAGGGCGGTCCCGGCGCAGAGCAGCCCGACCGCGACCAGCCCGAGGTCACCGGTGACGGTGGCGATGCCGGCCAGGCCCGGTGCGAGTGCGGGCACGACCTGGACCGGCGTGAGCACGGCGACGACCGCGGCCACTCCGGTGAGGGTGCGCGCCGAGACACCCGCCGCGACCGCCCGCCGCCGCCAGGCCGCGACACAGACCGCCGTCCACAGCGCGGCGGCCGCGGCAGCGCTCCCGAGCAGGCCCGGCACCCGCCCGTCGGGGACCACGGTCACCACGACCGCGCCGGCCAGCCCCACCACGGTCGCGACTGCGGTGGTCCGCCGCGCCCGCCGGCCGTCGGCGAAGGCCCGCAGGGTCACGCCGGCCGCCGCCAGCACGACCGCGAGACTCATGAGGGGGGCGAGGACGGCGGGCGCCAGCAGGCCCCCGTCGACGAGCAGGTCCTCCACCACCACCACGGCGGGGACCCGCAGGCCCAGCAGGGCAAGGCCGGTGCCCACCCGGCCGCTGTCGGACGTGCCGGTGACCCGCCACCGGAGCAGGAAGCAGCCACCGGCCGCGCACAGCGCGAGCGCGCCGAGCACCACCAGCGCCGTGTGCCGGGCCTCGGGCCGCAGCAGGACGAGTGCGCCGGCGGCCGCGGCGAGCGCGGTCGCCCGTCCGGCGGTCAGGACCCGGCGCGTGCGGTGCGCCCCCGCGGCGACGATGCCGCTGTTCCCAGTGCTCACAGGTCCCCCCGTGGTCGTCAGCCCGGGCAGGAGACCACGGGGGACCACGTCGGACGACGGACGACAGGGGGCCGAGGGGGACGTGCGCCGGACGGGTCCGGTGTGACGGACGAGTCGCCGCGGCCGCGCATCGTCAGAACTGACGATGCCCCCCGCCGGGGCCTGGCCGGAACCTCGTTGTCGACCGCCGGACCGTGAGCCGGCCGGACGACCGTCGATCGACGGGGACACCGACAGGGAGACCGAACCACCATGAAGAAGATCGCCCTCGCCGCTGCCGCCATGGGCGGGGCCGCGCTCGTCGCCTTCGGCGCCGGCGGCACCTTCGCCGCCTTCCAGGACAGCGAGCAGGCGACGTCGGCCGCCGGTGCCGGCACGCTGGACCTCGTCCTCGACGCCGCCCCCACGCAGACCGCGCCGAAGCCGCTCGCCCTCAACCCGGGGCAGTCCACGACCCAGGCCTTCTGGATCGCCAACACGGGGTCCCTGCCCGGCATGCTGTCGGCCGACGCGGTCGTTCAGCAGAACGCCGAGAACGACTGCACCGAGCCGGAGCGGCAGGTCGATGGCTCCTGCGGGACCACCACCGGTGGCGAGTTCACCAGCCTGGCCCAGGCCACCCTGCTGTACAACGCTGCCGGCACCGCCGAGGCCTGCAAGGCCGCCACCACCGGCACCCCGATCGCGCCGAGCCGCTCCATCGACTCCTGGGTCGCCGACCCGGCCGTGGTGACCGAGGTGGCCGCCGGTGCGAAGGCGTGCGTCCTGGTCCAGGTCACGCTGCCCCCCACCGCCGGCAACGTCGTCCAGGGGGACACCGCCGAGTACCGCATCGACTTCTCCCTCGTGCAGAAGACCCAGCAGGCCACCGTGCCCGCGGTCTGACACGCGTTCCACCGCGAGGGCGGTCCGGGAGTCCCCGGGCCGCCCTCGCGGCGTTCAGGAGCCGACCGCGTAGCGGGTGAACAGGACGCCGTCCTCCTCGAGCACCTGCACCAGCCGCGGGCGGACGACGTCGCGCAGCGCCCGGTCCAGCAGCCGCGCCTGGCCGCCGACCAGCGCGGGGGAGACGGTGAGGTCCAGCTCGTCGACGACGCCGGCGTCCAGCGCCGCCGACAGCAGCGCCGGCCCGCCCTCGCACAGCACCTGCTCGAACCCGCGCCCGGCGAGCCGGTCGACCGCGAGCGGCAGGTCCACGTCGGCGTCCCCGCACACCAGCACGTCCACCCCGGCGTCGGCCAGCGCGGCCCGTCGGCCGGCGTCGGCCGCGGCGCACGTCACCAGCAGCGTCGGGGGCCGGGCCAGCCGGTCCCCGGGCGCGAGCGAGGCCCGGCGCGACACCACCGCGATCGGCAGCTCCGGCGGCCGGCCGAGCGCGGCGCGCCGCCGCCCGACCGGCGAGCCCGCCGCCACCGGGCGGTAGCCCTCGCCGGCCGCCGTCCCGTGCCCGACCAGGACGACGTCGGCCAGCGCGCGCAACGTCGAGAACACCCGCCGGTCGCCGGGCGAGCCGAGCCCGGCGCTCACGCCGTCCACGGTGACCGCGCCGTCCAGCGAGGCGACGAAGTCGACGCGGAACGAGCGCCCCGGCAGCAGGGCGTAGGCGTCGGCCAGGTCGTCGTCGGTCAGGTCCGCCCCGCTGGGGGAGGGGAGCAGCCGGCGCATCAGGTGGTGACGACGGCCGCGCTCTCGGCCGGGACCGTCACCGTCGCACCGTCCACGGACGGCTCGTCGGCGGTCGCGAACAGCACCCCGGTGGCCGGCCGGTCCAGCTCCACCTGCTGCGGCTGCCCGGACAGGTTGGCCACCACCCGCAGCGCGCCGCGGTGCAGCACGAGCACGCGGTCGTCGTCGTCCCAGCCGACCTCGACCGCCGACAGGTCCGGGTCGACCAGGTCCGGGTGCTGCCGGCGCAGCGCCAGCAGCGTCCGGTGCACCTCCAGCAGCCGTGCGTGCGGCTCGCGCGAGGGCTCGGACCAGTCCAGCTTCGAGCGGCGGAAGGTCTCCGGGTCCTGCGGGTCGGGCACCTCGTCGGCGTCCCAGCCGTGCTCGGCGAACTCGTTCTTGCGGCCCTCGGCCGTCGCGCGGCCGATGTCGGGGTCGGTGTGGCTGGTGAAGAACTGCCACGGCGTCGAGGCCCCCCACTCCTCGCCCATGAACAGCATCGGCGTGAACGGGCCGGTCAGCACCAGGGTCGCGCCGACGGCGAGCAGGCCGGGGGACAGCGTCGCCGAGACGCGGTCGCCGATGGCGCGGTTGCCGATCTGGTCGTGGTCCTGCAGGTAGCCGAGGAACTTCCAGCCCGGCAGCCGCGCGGTGTCCACCGGCCGGCCGTGCGAGCGGCGGCGGAAGCTGGACCACGTGCCGTCGTGGAAGAACGCGCCGGTGAGGGTCTTGGCCAGCCCGGCGAGCCCGGCCTCGGCGAAGTCGCCGTAGTAGCCCTGCCCCTCCCCGGTGAGCGTCGCGTGCAGCGCGTGGTGGAAGTCGTCGCTCCACTGGGCGTGGATGCCGGTGCCGCCGGCCACCCGGGGGGTGACCACCCGGGGGTCGTTCAGGTCGCTCTCGGCGATGAGCGTCAGCGGCCGGCCGACGGCGACCGAGAGCCGGTCGACCTCCTGCGCCATCTCCTCGAGCACGTGCGTGGCGCGCTCGTCGACCAGCGCGTGGACGGCGTCCAGCCGCAGCCCGTCGACGTGCATGTCGCGCAGCCACATCAGGGCGTTGTCGAGGATGTAGCGGCGGACCTCGTCGGAGTCCGGCCCGGACAGGTTGACCGACTCGCCCCAGGTGTTCGCGCCGCCCTCCGAGAAGATCGGCATGAACAGGGGCAGGTAGTTCCCCGACGGGCCCAGGTGGTTGTAGACGACGTCCTGGATGACGCCGATCCCGCGCTGGTGGCAGGCGTCGACGAACCGCTGGTAGGCCGCGGGGCCGCCGTAGCTCTCCTGCACCGTGTACCAGAGGACGCCGTCGTAGCCCCAGTTGTGCGTGCCGTCGAAGCCGTTGACCGGCAGCAGCTCGACGAAGTCGACGCCGAGGTCGGCGAGGTGGCCCAGCCGGTCGATGGCCGAGTCGAGGGTGCCCTCGGGCGTGAACGTGCCGACGTGCAGCTCGTAGACGACGCCGCCGGCGAGCGGGCGCCCGGTCCAGGCGGTGTCGCCCCAGGCGTACGCCGACGGGTCGAACCGGCGGGACAGGCCGTGCACGCCGTCGGGCTGGCGACGCGAGCGCGGGTCGGGGCGCGGCGTGTCGTCGTCGCCGAGCAGGTAGCCGTAGTCGGACTCCGGGCCGGCCTCGACCTCGGCCCGCCACCAGCCGTCGTCGTCGCGGCGCATGTCGTGCACCGTGCCGTCGACCTGCAGGCGCACACGCTCGGGCACGGGCGCCCAGACGGCGAACTCGACGGGTGCGGACATGCGGGGGCCTCCCAGCGGTAGTGCGGCTGACCGGTCCCTCTTGCCCGCTGCGGGCGCGGTCAACCGCGAGCGGCAGCCGGGGGAGCGGGTCCCCCGGCTGCCGCCCCGGGTCACGGCAGCTGCAGGACCTGCCCGACGTGGATGACGTCCGGGTCGCTGACGGTGCCGCTGTTGGCCGACCAGAGGGCCTTCCAGCCGCCCTCGACGCCCTGGTCCCGGGCGATCGTGCCCAGCGTGTCGCCGGACCGCACGGTGTACGAGCCGCCGGACGCCCCGGCGGCGGACTCCCCGGCCCGGGCGGCCGTGTCCGGCTCGGCCGGCGCGGGCGCGGCGGCGGGCTCAGCGGCCGGCGAGCCGGCCTCCGGGGCGCCCGGGTCCAGGCCCTTGCCGCAGGTGGGCCAGGCGCCCGGGCCCTGGACGTCGAGCGTGCGCTCGGCGACGGCGATCTGCTGTGCCTTGGTGGCCAGGTCGGCGCGCGCGGCGTACTCGGTGCCGCCGAAGGCCGCCCAGGTGGACTGGCTGAACTGCAGGCCGCCGTAGTAGCCGTTGCCGGTGTTGATGCTCCAGTTGCCGCTGGACTCGCACTGGGCGACGGCGTCCCAGTCGTTGGGAGCGGCGGCCGAGGCCGGGCCGGCGGTGACGCCGATCGCGGCCGCGGCCACGCCGGTCGTCACGAGGGCACGGCGGAGCAGGGACGTGGACGTGCGCATGGGGGATCTCCGATCCGCCGCCTGCGAGGTGAGCTGTCGGGTTCGGAGCGATCGGTGCCCCGGCCGCACGGCGTGCGGCTTCACCCCGAGGCGCTGCGTCCGGTCCCCCCGTGACCGCGGTGCAGGCGCCGAAGTGGGTCCCCCACCCCCGTCCTGGCTGTGCTCGAGGAACGGAGCCCGGCGGACGGGGTTCGGCGGACCGGCTCCGGCACGCGGCAGTCGGTTGGCCCGCGTGCGGTCGCAAAGGTAACGGGAGCATCACGAGACGGCACACCGGCACCACCCGTCACGGCGTGTCGCCCGGCCCGTGCCGGGCGGCGCGCACGAGATCGCCGGCAGGGGCCGCAGGTCACGGCGGCGCCGGCAGGCGCCGCCGTGACCTCCGTCTCAGTTCCGGACGAGCAGGGCCACCGGCAGCCGGGCCAGCAGCTCGCCGACGGGCGCTCCGCCGGCGTCGGAGACGACCCGCGTGCCGGTGAGCACGTCGCGCCACGCACCGGTCGGCAGCGTCAGCGCGGTGTCGCCCCAGCCGGTGGCGGCCAGCGCCACCGGCAGCCGGGTCGCCACGGTCACCGCGCCGCCCTGCTCCCCGGACCCACGGTCGAAGGCGACGACGTGCTGCGCGGCGGACCCGGTGGCCGCCACGGGGGTGTAGCCGGTGAACAGCTCCGGGGAGTCCCGCCGCAGCCGCAGCGCCCGCGAGACGACGAGCAGCTTGGCCGCGCCGGTGTCGTCGACCTCCGGCACCTCCCCGCCGTCGAGCCGGGCCAGCAGCGCGCGCCGCTCGTCGTAGTCGACCGGGCGGCGGTTGTCGGGGTCGACGAGCGAGTGGTCCCACAGCTCGGTGCCCTGGTAGACGTCCGGGACGCCGGGCATCGTCAGCTGCAGCAGCTTCTGCGCCAGCCCGTTGGACCGGCCCGCCGGGCCGATCCGCGCGACGAAGGCCTCGATCTCGCGGTTCGTGGCCTCGTCGTCGTAGGCGGCGTCGACCATCGCGTGCAGCTGCGCCTCGAACGCCTCGTCGACGTCGGTCCACGTCGTCGACTGCCCGGCCTCCCGGGCCGCCTTCTCCGCGTAGGCGTGCGCCCGCTCGCGGGACAGCGGCCACGCGCCGACCAGGTTCTGCCACACCAGGTGCGCCAGCGGCCGGTCGGGCAGCGGGTGGCGGGACAGCCAGCCGCGGACCAGGTCCGCCCACTCCGTCGGCACCTCGGCGAGGACGGCCAGGCGCGCCCGGGTGTCCTCGCTGCGCTTGGTGTCGTGCGTGGTGAGCGTCGTCATCGACTCCGGCTTGCGCTCCAGCCGCCGCGCCTGCGCCTCGTGGAACTCCTCCGGGGTGCTGCCGAAGCGCGCCGGGTCGCCGCCGACCTCGTTGAGCACCACGAACCGCGCCCACCGGTAGTAGGCGCTGTCCTCGACGCCCTTGGCCATCACCGGGCCGCTGGTCTGCTCGAACCGGGTGGCCGCCTCGGTGCCGGCCTGCGCCAGGACCGGGTGCAGCGTGTCGACCGCGGCGACCAGGTCGGGACGGCGGTCGCGGACGTCGCCCACGGCGGCGTCGAGGTGCTCGCGGCCGTCGGGCAGGTAGGTGCGGTAGACGGAGAAGGAGGCCAGCAGCTCGGCCAGCGCCTCCTTCTCCGTCTCCACGTCGACGCCCGGCAGCTCGCCGATGACGCGCACCAGCCGGGCGACCTCCGAGCCGAGGATCCCGTCGGTCACCTCGCGCTTGCAGTCGTGCACCAGCTGCCCGTAGTCGACCGCCCGGCCGGACAGCTCGGTGTCCAGCGCGGTCAGCGCCGCCTCGCCGGCCGGGTCGACCAGGACGTCGCCGACCTCGGCCAGCGCGTCGTAGCCGGTGGTGCCGGCCGCCCGCCAGCTCTCCGGCAGGTCCTCACCGGGCTCGAGGATCTTCTCGACCACCGTCCACCGGCCGCCCGACGCCTCGGCCAGCCGGTCCAGGTACTCCTTGGGGTCGGCCAGGCCGTCGGGGTGGTCGATGCGCAGCCCGTCGACGGCGCCGTCGGTCACCAGCCGCAGCACCAGCTCGTGGGTGGCCCGGAAGACCTCCGGGTCCTCCACGCGCAGCCCGGCGAGGGTGTTGATCGCGAAGAAGCGCCGGTAGTTGAGGTCGGCGTCCGCCCGCCGCCAGTCGACCAGCTCGTAGTGCTGCCGGTCGTGCACCTCCTGCGGGGTGCCCTCGCCGGTGCCGGGCGCGATCGGGAAGCGGTTGTCGTAGTAGCGGAGCTCGCCGTCGACGACCTCGAGCTTCTCGACGTCGTCGGCCGACCCCAGCACCGGGATGCGGATGCGCCCGCCGCCGAAGTCCCAGTCGACGTCGAACGCCGACGCGTGCGCGCTGTCGCGCCCGTGCTGCAGCACGTCCCACCACCACGGCGCCTCGGCCGGGTCGGCCACGCCCATGTGGTTGGGCACCAGGTCGAGCACCAGGCCCAGCCCGTGCTCGTGCAGCGCGGCGACGAACCGGTCGAAGCCCTCCTGCCCGCCCCGCGGCTCGTCGACGTGCGCGTGGTCGACGGTGTCGTAGCCGTGCGTGCTGCCCGCGGCCGAGCGCAGCAGCGGGGAGGAGTAGGCGTGCGTGACACCCAGGTCGGCGAGGTAGCCGGCCACGGCCGCGGCGTCGTCGAGGGTGAACTCGGCGGTCACCTGCAACCGGTAGGTCGCCGCGGGGGTGGCCCGCCGGCGCTCGAGGTCGTCGGCCTGGCTCACGGGGCCGCCTGCAGCACGACGGTGGCGCGGGCGGCGACGGTGACGACGTCGCCGGCCTTCACCTGCACCGGCTCGACCTCGCCCAGCTCCGCGGTGTCGACGACGACCGTCCAGCCCTCGGCGTACTCCGACGGCGGCACGGTGAAGTCGATCGGCTCGTGGTGGGCGTTGAACGCCAGGTAGAAGCAGTCGTCGAGGACGTCCTCGCCGCGCTCGTCGGTCTCCCGGATGCCGTGGCCGTTGAGGTACATGGCCAGCGACTTGGCGAAGCCCGCGTCCCAGTCCTCGTCGCTCATCAGCTCGCCGGACGGGGTGAACCAGGCGACGTCCTGCACCGGGTCGCCCTCCTCGCGGCGCACCGGGCGGCCGTGGAAGAACCGGCGGCGGCGGAAGGTCGGGTGCTCGGTGCGCAGCCGGGTGACCAGCTTGGTGAACTCCAGCAGCCCCTCGTCGACCGACTCCCAGTCGATCCAGGTCAGCTCGGAGTCCTGGCAGTAGCCGTTGTTGTTGCCCTGCTGCGTGCGGCCGAGCTCGTCGCCGTGCAGCAGCATCGGCACGCCCTGGCTGAGCATCAGCGAGGCGATGAAGTTGCGCCGCTGCCGGGCGCGCAGCTCGAGCACCTCGGGGTCGTCGGTCGGCCCCTCGACGCCGCAGTTCCAGCTGCGGTTGTGGCTCTCGCCGTCGTTGTTGTCCTCGCCGTTGGCCTCGTTGTGCTTCTCGTTGTAGGAGACGAGGTCGTTGAGGGTGAACCCGTCGTGCGCGGTGACGAAGTTGATGCTCGCCACCGGCCGGCGCCCGGAGTGCTTGTAGAGGTCGGCCGAGCCGGAGATGCGGCTGGCGAACTCGCCGATGGTGGCGTCCTCGCCGCGCCAGAAGTCGCGGACGGTGTCGCGGTACTTCCCGTTCCACTCGGTCCACAGCGCCGGGAAGTTGCCCACCTGGTAGCCGCCGTCGCCGACGTCCCAGGGCTCGGCGATGAGCTTCACCTGGCTGACCACCGGGTCCTGGTGCACCAGGTCGAAGAACGCCGACAGCCGGTCCACCTCGTGGAACTGGCGGGCCAGCGTGGAGGCGAGGTCGAACCGGAACCCGTCGACGTGCATCTCGGTGACCCAGTACCGCAGCGAGTCCATGATCAGCTGCAGCGACTGCGGGTGCCGGACGTTGAGCGAGTTCCCGGTGCCCGTGGTGTCCATGTAGTACTGCTCGTCGCCCTCGACCAGCCGGTAGTAGGCCCGGTTGTCGATGCCCTTGAACGACAGCGTCGGGCCGTTGTGGTTGCCCTCGGCCGTGTGGTTGTAGACGACGTCGAGGATCACCTCGATGCCCGCCTCGTGCAGGGTCCGGACCATGCCCTTGAACTCCTGCACCTGCTGGCCGTCGGTGGCCTGGGCGTACTCGTTGTGCGGCGCGAAGAAGCCGATCGTGTTGTAGCCCCAGTAGTTGCGCAGGCCCTTCTGCAGCAGCGTGTCGTCCTGCACGAACTGGTGCACCGGCATGAGCTCGATCGCGGTGATGCCCAGCGACTGGAGGTGCTCGATCACCGCCGGGTGGGCGATGCCGGCGTAGGTCCCGCGCAGCTCGTCGGGGATCCGCGGGTGGGTCATGGTCAGGCCCTTGACGTGGGCCTCGTAGATGACCGTCTTGTTGTAGGGGGTCTTCGGCGGGCGGTCGACGCCCCAGTCGAAGTACGGGTTGATGACGACGGACTTCGGCATGTGCGGCGCCGAGTCGTCGTCGTTGCGCTCGCCGCTGCCGAACCGGTAGCCGAAGCAGGCCTCGTCCCAGTCGATCGCGCCGTCGATCGCCTTGGCGTAGGGGTCGAGCAGCAGCTTGTTCGGGTTGCAGCGCTGCCCGTTCTCCGGGTCGTACGGGCCGTGCACGCGGTAGCCGTAGCGCTGCCCGGGCTGGATGCCGGGCAGGAACGCGTGCCAGACGTAGCCGTCCATCTCCGGGAGCCGGATGCGCTCCTCGTTGCCCTGCTCGTCGAACAGGCACAGCTCGACCTTCTCGGCGACCTCGCTGAACAGGGCGAAGTTGGTCCCGGTGCCGTCGTACGTGGCACCCAGCGGGTAGGCGTTTCCAGGCCACACCTGGGTCATCGACGTGTTTCCTCCTGCGCGGGCGCCCTCGGTGGTCCAGGGCGCGGTGGCCCCCCGCCGCGGCCGTCGGAGGGGGGTCGGGGCACACGGGTGCCCGCGGGCTCCTTAGCCCCAACCGGGCGGCTCCACACCTGACGCGGCGGACATCACGGCGGCGGCCCGGCAGGGGGCCCGGGGACGACGACGCCCTCCGCGGCGGAGGCCGCGGAGGGCGTCGTGTGCGGGTCCGGCGCCCCGGCGCGGGGCCGGGCACACCAGGTACCGAGGCGCGGGGCGCCGGGGTCCGACCTCGTCCGGGCATCCCGGGTGGCACTGGTCCCCGGCGCGGCACCGCGCCTGCAGGAGGGCACGCTAGCGGGTCCGGGGGCCGAGCACGAGCACGAGGGCGACGCGTCCGCAAGCGACACGCCCCGTCGGTCCCGTGATCACCACCCGTCACTCGCGGCGTCCTGTCACCGGGCGGTCGTACCGTCGTCCCCGTGCGCGCGACCTCCGACATCCGGCCCACCCAGGGGCGTTTCCGCGTCGTCAGCGAGTTCCAGCCCTCGGGCGACCAGCCGGCGGCGATCAAGGCCCTCGCGGAGCGGGTCAACTCCGGCGAGACGGACACCGTGCTCCTCGGCGCCACCGGCACCGGGAAGTCGGCCACCACGGCGTGGCTGATCGAGCAGGTCCAGCGGCCCACCCTGGTGATGGCGCCGAACAAGACCCTCGCCGCGCAGCTGGCCAACGAGTTCCGCGAGCTGCTGCCGGACAACGCCGTCGAGTACTTCGTGTCGTACTACGACTACTACCAGCCCGAGGCCTACGTCCCGCAGACCGACACCTACATCGAGAAGGACTCCTCGGTCAACGAGGAGGTCGAGCGGCTGCGGCACTCGGCGACCAACAGCCTGCTCACCCGGCGGGACGTGGTCGTGGTCTCCACCGTCTCGTGCATCTACGGCCTGGGCACCCCGGAGGAGTACGTCGACCGGGCGCTGCGCATCCGGGTGGGGGAGGAGCGCGACCGCGACGACCTGCTGCGCACGCTGGTCACCGAGCAGTACACCCGCAACGACCTCGCGTTCACCCGCGGCACCTTCCGCGTGCGCGGCGACACGATCGAGGTCTTCCCGGTGTACGAGGAGCTCGCGGTCCGGATCGAGATGTTCGGCGACGAGGTGGAGCGGCTGTACTACCTGCACCCGCTCACCGGCGAGGTCGTGCGCGAGGTCCAGGAGCTGTTCGTCTTCCCGGCCAGCCACTACGTCGCCGGCCCGGAGCGGATGGAGCGGGCGATCCGCACCATCGAGGCCGAGCTCGAGGAGCGGCTGGCCGAGCTGGAGAAGCAGGGCAAGCTGCTGGAGGCGCAGCGGCTGCGCATGCGCACCACCTACGACATCGAGATGATCCGCCAGGTCGGCTTCTGCTCCGGCATCGAGAACTACAGCCGGCACATCGACGGGCGGGCGCCGGGCAGCGCGGGTGCCTGCCTCATCGACTACTTCCCCGACGACTTCCTGCTCGTGATCGACGAGTCGCACGTGACCGTGCCGCAGATCGGCGGCATGTACGAGGGCGACATGAGCCGCAAGCGCACGCTGGTCGAGCACGGCTTCCGGCTGCCCTCGGCGATGGACAACCGCCCGCTGAAGTGGGAGGAGTTCACCGACCGGATCGGGCAGACGGTCTACCTGTCGGCCACCCCGGGCCCCTACGAGCTCGGCCGCACCGGCGGCGAGTTCGTCGAGCAGGTCATCCGCCCCACCGGCCTGGTCGACCCGGAGGTCGTGGTCAAGCCGACCAAGGGCCAGATCGACGACCTGGTCGGCGAGATCCGCGAGCGCACCGAGAAGGACGAGCGCGTCCTGGTCACCACGCTCACCAAGAAGATGGCCGAGGACCTCACCGACTACCTGCTCGAGCTCGGCATCAAGGTCCGCTACCTGCACTCGGAGGTCGACACGCTGCGCCGGGTGGAGCTGCTGCGCGAGCTGCGGCAGGGCGAGTACGACGTGCTGGTCGGCATCAACCTGCTGCGCGAGGGCCTCGACCTGCCCGAGGTGTCGCTGGTGGCGATCCTCGACGCCGACAAGGAGGGCTTCCTCCGGTCGACCACCTCGCTGATCCAGACCATCGGCCGCGCGGCGCGCAACGTGTCCGGCGAGGTGCACATGTACGCCGACAAGGTCACCCCGTCGATGGCGCAGGCGATCGACGAGACCAACCGGCGCCGCGAGAAGCAGATCGCCTACAACACCGCCAACGGCATCGACCCCCAGCCGCTGCGCAAGAAGATCGTCGACATCCTCGACGGCATCTACCGCGAGTCCGAGGACGCCGAGGCCGCCACCGAGCTGATCGGCGGGTCGGGCCGGCAGCAGTCGCGGGGGAAGGCGCCGGTGCCGGGGCTGTCGTCGAAGGGCCGGTCCAAGGCCGGCGCGATCGACGTCCAGGGTCTGCCGCGCGCCGAGCTGGCCGACCTCATCACGCAGATGAACGAGCAGATGCTGGCCGCCGCCCGGGAGCTGCAGTTCGAGGTGGCCGCCCGGCTGCGCGACGAGCTCGCCGAGCTCAAGAAGGAGCTGCGCCAGTTCGACGCCGCCCACGCCTAGCCAGCGGCGGCCGGCGCGGGGGTGAGCTGACCCCGGTCGACGGGGAGAGGGGCGTCCGGGAACCCCGGGCGCCCCTCGTCCGTTCTGCCCTGTGACTCCGCCGGGTGCGCTGCGCCGTGCCCGCGGAGCCGTGGAGGGGAGTATCCCGCCCGCGGTGGCGTCGTCAGCACGGGTACGCGTACCCCGGCGCCACCGGCCGGCCGCCGTCGCGGCCGGTGGGAGAGACCTCCGGTGCTGACTGTTGCCAGTGGACCGGAGGTAACCACTTTGGACGTCCCCTTCTTCGTCTGGGCGATCACGATCGCCGCGATCGTGGCCATGATCGTCTTCGACTTCGTCGGCCACGTGCGGACGCCGCACGCCCCGTCGTTGAAGGAGGCGGCGACCTGGTCGGCGGTCTACGTCGCCATCGCGGTGCTGTTCGGCATCGGCGTGTGGGTCTTCGCCGGCGGGACGTACGGCGGGGAGTACTTCGCCGGCTACATCACCGAGAAGAGCCTGTCGGTCGACAACCTCTTCGTCTTCGTCCTGATCATGGCCAGTTTCGCGGTGCCCCGGGAGCTGCAGCAGAAGGTGCTGCTGTTCGGCATCGCGTTCGCCCTGGTCCTGCGGACCGTCTTCATCTTCCTCGGCGCCGCGGCGATCGAGAACTTCAGCTGGGTCTTCTACCTGTTCGGCGCGTTCCTCATCTACACCGCCGTCGCCCAGGCGCGGGCCGGCGGGGACGAGGACGAGGAGTTCAAGGAGAACGGCTTCCTGCGGCTGGTCCGCCGGGTGATCCCGACGACGTCGGACTACCACGGCGACCGGATGACCACCCGGCTGGACGGCAAGCGCCACATCACCCCGCTGGCCATCGCGCTGGTCGCCATCGGCAGTGCCGACATCCTCTTCGCCGTCGACTCGATCCCGGCGATCTTCGGGCTGACCGAGGAGACCTTCCTCGTCTTCACCGCCAACGCCTTCTCGCTGCTGGGCCTGCGGCAGCTGTTCTTCCTCATCGACGGCCTGCTCGACCGGCTGGTGTACCTGCACTACGGCCTGGCGGTCATCCTCGGCTTCATCGGGATCAAGCTGCTGATCCACGCGCTGCACGAGAACGAGCTGCCGTTCATCAACGGCGGCGAGCACGTCACGGCCATCCCGGAGATCCCGACCTGGCTGTCGCTGTCGGTCATCGTCGTCACCCTGCTGGTCACCACGGTCGCGAGCCTGGCCCGCAGCCGCCGCGACGCCCGCGAGGCCGTGCCGCACGCCGAGGCCGGGCGGGGAGCCGCCGCGGTCGCCGGGGAGACCGGCGTGCCGACGGTGCAGCACGAGCCGGGTGAGCGCCCCGCCGCGGCGCCGGCGCAGCGCACGGACGGCCGCTCCGGGTGACGCGCGGGTGACCACCGGGAGGACGGCAGGCCGACGACGCCGGTGTGCCTGTTGCTCCCGGTGATCGTGCGGCACGATCCAGGACACGTCCGCTCCGCTGGGTGCCCGACCGGCACCCCGCGCAGCGGTGCCGGGGGACGCGCCGGGCACACCGCCCGCGTCCCCCGGCGGCGCCGGTCCATCCGGTGTCCGGTGCAGCGGCGACCGCCGCTGCGCTCCCCGACGGTGACATGGGAGTCCAACTGATGGGTGTCAGCCTCTCCAAGGGCGGGAACGTCTCGCTGACCAAGGAGGCGCCGGGCCTGACCGCGGTGAACGTCGGCCTCGGCTGGGACGTCAACACGTTCTCCGGGGGCGACTTCGACCTCGACGCGTCGGCGATCATGCTCGACGCCAACGGCAAGGTCACCCCCGACGACTCGGGCTTCGTCTTCTTCAACAACCTCCGCAGCCCGGACGGCTCGGTCGTCCACGTCGGTGACAACCTCACCGGCCAGGGCGAGGGCGACGACGAGGTCATCCAGGTGAACCTGGCCGGCGTGCCGCCGACCTGCGACAAGATCGTCTTCCCGGTGTCCATCTACGACGCCGACAACCGCAAGCAGAACTTCGGTGCGGTCCGCAACGCGTTCATCCGCGTGGTCAACCAGGCCAACGGCCAGGAGATCGCCCGCTACGACCTCACCGAGGACGCCTCGGTCGAGACCGCCATGGTCTTCGGCGAGCTCTACCGCAACGGCGCCGACTGGAAGTTCCGCGCCGTCGGCCAGGGCTACGCCTCCGGCCTGCGCGGCATCGCCCAGGACTTCGGCGTCAACGTCGGCTGATCCCCGCCGGGCCCGGACGCCCGTCCGGGCCCGGCACCCCCGGCGGTGCGGGGACCCCGCCCGCCGGGGTCCCGCCCTGCCCGTACCCGCCCCCGAGAAGCACCAGCCCCCGAGAAGCCGGAGGTCCCCGTCGTCATGCCCGACCGCACCCGCCCCGTGACCGCCGCCGCCGGGTCCGTCTGAGCGGCACCGGAGTGGTCCACGTCCTCACCCGGGGCGGCAACGTCGGGCTGGCCCAGGCCGGCCTGACCGGCCCCGTCGTCGTCACGCTCACCTGGACGCCGGCCCCCGGCGTCGACGCCGACCTGTCGGCGTTCCTCACCACCGCGGCGGGCCGGGTCCGCAGCGACGACGACTTCGTCTTCTACAACCAGCCCAGCGGCGCCGGCGGCGCGGTGCGCCACCTCGGCAAGACCGCCCGCGGCGGCGCCACCGTCGACCAGGTCCGCATCGACCCGGCCGCGCTGCCCGCCGACGTCGAGAAGGTCGTCATCGGCGCCTCCCTCGACGGCGCGGGCACCTTCGGCGGGTTGTCCGGGCTCGCCGTCGAGGTGGCCGCCGACGGCGCCCCGGCGCCCGCGATCCGCTGCGAGCTCGCCGCCGGCCCCGAGACCGCACTGGTGTTCGCCGAGGTCTACCGCCGCGGCGCGGAGTGGAAGGTGCGCGCCGTCGGGCAGGGCTTCACCACCGGCCTGGCCGGGATGGCCACCGACGTCGGCGTGAGCGTCGACGACGAGCCCGCCCCCGCGGCCGCCGCCCCTGCAGCGCCCGCCGCGGCCCCGCCGCCGGCCGCTCCTCCGGTCAGCATGGAGAAGAAGCGGCTGGTCGACCTCGAGAAGAAGCTGTCGTCCTCGGCCCCGCAGATGCTCTCGCTGGTCAAGACCGCCGGCGTCAGCCTGGAGAAGCGCGGCCTCGGCGAGCACACCGCCCGGGTCGCGCTGGTCCTCGACATCTCCGGCTCGATGGCCGAGCTCTACCGCACCGGCGCCGTGCAGCGGCTGGCCGAGCGGGTCCTCGCCCTCGGCCTGCGCTTCGACGACGACGGCGTCGTCGACGTCTTCCTGTTCGGCAAGGACGTGCACCAGCCCCCGGGCCTGCGCCTGGAGGGCCACCAGCAGTACATCGCCGACCTCACCCGGCAGTACCGGCTGGAGTACGACACCCGCTACGGCGCGGCGATGGCCGCCGTGCGCAAGGCCTACTTCGGCGACAGCCGCGACCGGGTGGAGCCGCAGCCGGCGCAGGTGCCGGTCTACGTCATGTTCCTGACCGACGGCGCGCCCAGCGACAAGTCGGTCGCGACCAAGCAGCTCAAGGCGGCGTCCTTCGAGCCGGTGTTCTGGCAGTTCATGGGCATCGGCCCGGAGCGGCAGTTCAGCTACCTGCAGCGCCTGGACGACCTCGAGGGCCGCTACACCGACAACGCCGACTTCTTCGCGGTCAGCGAGGGCGACCTCATGGGCCGGCGGCCGATCAGCGACGACGCGCTGTTCGACCGGCTCATGACTGAGTACCCCGACTGGCTGCGCCGGGCGCGCGCCCAGGGCCTGCTCCGGTGACCGCCCAGCAGGAGGGACCGACCGTGCGTCACTTCTCCCACCTGACCGACGGCGAGCGCGAGCAGCTGTTCGCCGTCCCCCCGGGCGAGGTCGGCCCGGCGACGCCGCGCGGCATGCTCGCGCTGGCCCTGGGCGCCACGCTCTACAGCCCGGGCACGCGGCCGGCGCTGGACGCCGACGCCGCCCGCGCGGCCGCGGTCGGCGCCACGAGCATGGTCTGGTGCCTCGAGGACGCCATCCCGCACGCGGCCGTCCCCGACGCCGAGGCCAACGTCGTCGCCGCGCTGCAGCGGGTCGACCGGCGCGCCGCCGAGGGGGAGCAGCCGGCGCTGCCGCTGCTGTTCGTGCGGGTGCGCACGCCCGAGCAGATCCGCTCGGTGGCCCGCGCCGCCGGGCCGGCGCTGGCGCGGCTGACCGGGTTCAGCCTGCCCAAGGCCACCGGCGCCACGCTCGCGCCGATGCTCGCGGCGGTCGAGGAGGTCGCCGCCGTGCTGGGGCAGCCGCTGTACGGCATGCCGATCCTGGAGACGCCCGACCTCGCCTGGCGGGAGACCCGCGCCGAGGCGCTCGGCGCGCTGGCCGCGGTGGTCGAGGCGCACCGCGAGTCCGTGCTGTGCCTGCGGGTGGGTGGCACCGACCTGTCCGGGCTGTTCGGCCTGCGCCGCGACCGCGACACCACGATCTGGGACGTCGCCGTCGTCCGGGACTGCCTGGCCGACGTGGTCAACACCTTCACCCGCGGCGGCGAGCACGTGGTCACCGGCGCGGTCTGGGAGCACATCCCGGGCCCCCGGCTGTTCAAGCCGCAGCTGCGCCAGACGCCGTTCAGCGACCAGCACGAGGGCGGTCTGCGGCAGCGGATGATCGCCGGCGACCTCGACGGGCTGATCCGCGAGGTCACCCTCGACAAGGCCAACGGCGTGCTGGGCAAGACCGTCATCCACCCGGCGCACGTCTCGGTGGTCAACGCGCTGCTCACCGTCTCCCGCTCGGAGTACGACGACGCCCTCGAGATCCTCATGGCCCGCGGGCAGGGCGGCATCGCGGTGTCCGGGAACGGGCGGATGAACGAGATCGGCCCGCACGCGCTGTGGGCGGAGCTGATCAGCCGCCGCGCCGCGGTCTACGGCGTCGTCGCCGACGAGGCCGCGCTGGTCGACCTGCTGTCCGCGGGGCAGCGGCGGCTGGCCGAGGTGTTCGCCGGCGGGGAGGCGCAGCGCGCGTGACCGCGACCCTCCCCGGTGCCGTCGGCCTCGACGGCACCGTCTCCCGCCTGCTCGACGTCACCGCCGCCGACCCCGCCCGCTTCGCGGACCTGTGCGGCCTGGCGCTGCGGGACAACCCGCGCCGGGCGCACCTGGTCGTCTCCCGCGTGCTCGGCAAGCACGTGCCGGTCGCACCGGCCGCCGTCCTCGGTGCCGGGGCCGCGGTGGGCGACGCCGTCGCCGCGGTCCTGGACGGCGAGGCACCCGGCCTGGTCATCGGCTACTGCGAGACGGCGACCGGCCTCGGCCACGCCGCCGCCGACCGGCTCGGCGCGGCCTACCTGCACACCACCCGCCGCGTGCACCCGGGCGTGCCGGTGGCCGCCGCGTTCGAGGAGGAGCACTCGCACGCGGTCGCGCACGCCCTGCAGCCGGCCGGGCCGGTGACGCTGGACGCGCCCGGCCCGCTGGTGCTGGTCGACGACGAGCTCACCTCCGGCCGCACCGCGCTCAACACCGTCGCCGAGCTGCACGCCCGCTGGCCGCGCGAGCACTACGTCGTCGCCACGCTGCTCGACGCGCGCACCCCGGCCGCCCGCGCCGCGTTCGCCGGGCGCGCGCAGGCCCTGGGGGTGCGGGTCGACGTCGCCGCCGTCCTCACCACGGAGCTCGCCCTCGCCGCCGACGTCCTCGACCGGGTGCTCGCCGACCTCACCGCCCTGCGCGGCCGGCCGCTGGTCCCGGCCGGTGCGCCCGGCGCCGTCCGGACGCACGCCGGCCTGTGGCCGGCCGGCGTCCCGACCACCGCCCGCCACGGCCTGACCCCCGCCGGCAGCGCCCGGCTCGCCGCCGCGGCCGCCGCCGTCGCGGCCGCGCTCGCGCCGGAGCTGGCCGGCAGCCGCGGGGTGCTGGTGCTGGGCACCGAGGAGCTCATGCACGCGCCCACCGTGGTCGCGGCACGCCTGGCCGGGCGGCTGCCCGGCGTCCCCGTCACCACCCAGTCGACCACCCGGAGCCCCGTGCACGCCGCCGACGACCCCGGCTACGCCCTGCGCCGCAGCCTGTCCTTCCCCGCGCCCGACGAGCCCGCCCGCGTCTCCCGCGTGCACAACCTGGCCGACCCCGCCGCCGTCCCCGCGGACGGCCGCTGGGCCGACCAGCGCGCCGACGACGTGGTCGTGGTCGTGGACGCCCCGGCGGAGGACTGCGCGCCGATGGTGCAGGCGCTGCGCCCGTTCGCCACCCGCGCCGTGCACCTGGTGACGGTGCCGCTCGCGGAGCCGGCCCCGTGACCGCCGTGCAGCCGGGCCTCGCGCCCGCCGTCCCCGGCCGGTTCGGCTCCTACGCGCCCGAGGAGGTGACCTGGCTGCTCACCGACCTGTCCTCGGTCGCGCTGGAGCGCGGCACCGAGGACCGCGAGGAGGCGATCCAGTCGGGCACCCACTACTCGGAGATGCTGCCGGTCGAGTACCAGCCCGACGACGACTACCTGGCGCTGTTCACCGCCGCGCTGGAGCAGTCGGCCGGGCGGCTCGCCGACGCCGTCGCCCGGGTCGGCGAGCTGGTCTGGGACGCCGCCGCCGCGCACGGGCAGACGCCGGTGCTGGTGTCGCTGGCCCGCGCCGGGACGCCGATCGGCGTGCTGCTGCGCCGCTGGTTCCTCGCCTCCCGCGGCGTCGCGGTGCCGCACTACACCGTCTCGATCATCCGCGGCCGCGGCATCGACCAGGTCGCGACGGCGCACGTGCTCGCCCGGCACCCGGCGTCGGCGGTGCGCTTCGTCGACGGCTGGACCGGCAAGGGCGCGATCCAGCGGCAGCTCACCGAGGCCGTCGCCGGCTGGCGGGCCGCGCACCCGGAGGACGCCGCCCTCGACGACCGGCTCGCCGTCCTCGCCGACCCGGGCCTGTGCACCGAGCTGTACGGCACCCGCGACGACTTCCTCATCCCGAGCGCCTGCCTCAACAGCACGGTGTCCGGGCTGGTGTCGCGGACGGTGCTGCGCGACGACCTCATCGGCCCCGGCATGTTCCACGGCGCGAAGTACTACGCCGAGCTCGCCGGCGCCGACGTCTCCGCGCTGTTCGTCGACACCGTCGCGGCCGCGTTCCCGGCGCGGCCGCCGGCCGACGACGTCCCCGCGGCCGACCGCCGGCCGACCTGGGCCGGGTGGGCGGCGGTGGAGCGGATCGCCGCCGAGCACGGCATCGCCGACGTCAACCTGGTCAAGCCCGGGGTGGGGGAGACGACGCGGGTGCTGCTGCGCCGGGTGCCCTGGCAGGTGCTGGTCCGCCCCGACCGCGCCGAGGACCTGCGGCACGTCGCCGCGCTGGCCCGGGCCCGCGGCGTGCCGCTGGTCGAGGTGCCGGACCTGCCGTACTCCTGCGTCGGCCTGATCCGGCCGGTGGGCCGGTGACCGCGGTCCTCACGGCGACGCTGGCCGCCGTCGACCTCGACCGCACGCTCATCTACTCGGCGGCCGCGGCGGGGACGACCGAGGGGCTGGAGGTCGTCGAGCACCTCGACGGCGCCCCGCTGTCGCACGCGACGCCGGCGTCGTGGCGGCTGCTCGCCGAGCTGGCCGGGCGGGCGCTGCTGGTCCCGGTCACCACCCGCACCGTGGCGCAGTACGGGCGGGTGCGGCTGCCCGTCGTCCCGCGGTACGCGCTGTGCGCCAACGGCGGGGTGCTGCTCGCCGACGGCGTCCGCGACCCGGGGTGGGACGACTGGGCGGCGGCGACCGCCGCGCAGGCCGCGCCGCTGCCGGAGCTGCTCGGCCTGCTCGAGGCGGTGGCCGGGCAACCGTGGGTGCGCACCGTGCGCGCCGCCGAGGGGCTGTTCTGCTATCTGGTCGCGCACGCCCGCGAGGCGATCCCGCAGGACTGGCTCGACGGGACCGGCGCGGCCGTCGCCGCCGCCGGGGCGACGCTGTCGGTGCAGGGCCGCAAGGTGTACGTCGTCCCCGCCGGGCTGTCCAAGGCCGCCGGGCTGCTCCGGCTGCGCCGGCTGCTGGCGGGGGGCGGGCCCGCGCCGCGGCTGCTGTGCGCCGGCGACAGCCTGCTCGACGCGCCGATGCTGCTCGCCGCCGACGCCGCCGTCCGCCCCGCGCACGGAGAGCTGCACGAGCAGGGCTGGACCGGCGCGCGAGTCGCGGTGACCGCGGCCAGCGGCGCCGCCGCGGGCGAGGAGATCGTCCGCTGGCTGCTCGACCGCGCGGGCTAGTCCGCCCGCGCGGTCCGCACCAGCCGGTCCAGGCCGTCCTCGATCGACTGCGCCTCGCGCAGCACCGCACCCCAGTCCGGGCGGCGGCCCCGGGCCGCCTCCTCCAGCGGCGGCAGCCGCCGGGCGAGGTCCTCGAACGTGCGGCGGAAGCGGCGGGCCCGCTCCTCGGGCAGCCCGCCGAGGAACCGGCGGGCGTCGACGACGGCGCGCTGCACCTCGCCGAGCAGCGACCCGGGGTCGGCGGCGACGGCGTCGAGCCGCTGCAGCCGCCCGGTCGCGGCGCGCACCTCGTCGTCGACCCGGCCGGCGGCCGCCCGCACCCGGGCCAGCAGCGCGGCGGCGACGGTCACGTCGAGGACCGGCGCGCCGAGCGCACCCTCCAGCGCCTCCAGCGCCCGGTCGCCCTCGGCGAGCGCCTCGGCGGCCCGCTGCGGTGCGCGCTCGACGTCGGACCACGCGGTCAGCGGGTAGCGGCGGCGCAGCTCGCTCATCACCGGCGCCAGGCGCTCGTGCCGGGTGCCCAGCGCCTCGCGGCGGGTGCGGACGGAGGCGGCGCCGCGACGGACCTCCGCGGCCCGCTCCGGCAGCGCCCGCGCCCGCGCGGCCGCCGCCTCGGCCTCCCGGCGGCCCTTCTCGGCGGC
>NZ_JBHSGR010000029.1:0-49552 GCF_042654585.1 Geodermatophilus arenarius | reverse complement strand
CGCCGCGGCCGCCCGGCTGGCCCGCCGCCGCGGCGCGGAGGTCGCCGACCGGCTGCGCGCCGGCGCCGAGGAGGCCCTCGCCGCGCTGACCGGCTCGCTGACCCGCGCCGCGGCCGAGCGCGACGAGCTGGCCCGGCAGCGCACCGCCCGCGAGGCCGAGCTGCTCGAGGTCCGCACCCGGGTCCGCGCGGCGACCGCGGAGCTGGAGCGGCTCACCGACGAGGTGCACCGCGACGAGGTCGCCCGCGCCGAGCAGCGGCTGCGCATCGAGGCGCTGGAGGAGCGCGCCGCCGAGGAGTTCGGCGTCGACCTGCCCACGCTGGTCGCCGAGTACGGGCCGGCCGCTCCGGTGCCGCCCACCCCGGCGCAGGTCGCCGCCGCCGAGGCCGCAGGCGAGCCCGAGCCCGCCGCGGTGCCCTACGACCGCGCCACCCAGGAGCGCCGGGCCGCCCGCGCCGAGCGGGACCTCACCACCCTCGGCAAGGTCAACCCGCTGGCGCTGGAGGAGTTCGCCGCGCTCGAGGAGCGGCACACCTTCCTCGCCACCCAGCTCGAGGACCTCAGGGCCACCCGCCGGGACCTGCTGACCGTCGTCCGCGAGGTCGACGGGCGCATCCACGACGTGTTCGCGTCCGCGTTCGCCGACGTCGCCCGCGAGTTCGAGGGCGTCTTCGCCACCCTGTTCCCCGGCGGGCAGGGCCGGCTGGTGCTCACCGACCCCGAGGACATGCTCACCACCGGCGTGGAGATCGAGGCCCGCCCGCCGGGCAAGAAGGTCAAGCGGCTGTCGCTGCTGTCCGGCGGCGAGCGCTCGCTGACCGCCGTCGCGCTGCTGGTGTCGATCTTCCGAGCGCGGCCCTCGCCGTTCTACGTGCTCGACGAGGTCGAGGCCGCCCTCGACGACGTCAACCTGGGCCGGCTGCTCACCCTCGTCGAGCAGCTGCGGGCGACGTCGCAGCTGATCGTCATCACCCACCAGAAGCGGACGATGGAGATCGCCGACGCCCTCTACGGCGTGAGCATGCGCGGCGACGGCATCACCGGCGTCATCAGCCAGCGCCTGCGCGAGGCCGACGCCGCGTCCGCCTGAGGCGTCCTCAGACCCCGGAGGGGACCAGCAGGTCGACGACCAGCGGCAGGTGGTCCGAGGCGCCGGCGCCGTCGAGGACCCGCGCCCCGGCGACCTGGATGCCCGGGGTCACCCACACCTGGTCGATGCGCGCGTGCGGGGCGCGGGCGGGGTGGGTGAGGCCCTCCTCGCGCTGCCAGAAGCGCCACCGCGCCTGGTCCTCGCGCTCGCCCGCGACCTCCCAGGCGTCGGTGAACCGCTCGCGCAGGCCGGCGAGCTCGGGGGCGTCGGGGGCGGCGTTGAGGTCGCCGACCAGCACGCCGGTGGCCATGGATTCGGTGGTCAGCGCCGCCAGCAGCTCCACCTGCTCGGCGCGCTCGGCCGCCGACCGCGTCGTCAGGTGGGTGGTGGTCACCCACAGCGCGCCGCCGTCGAGCTCCACCAGGGTGCGCAGCGCGCTGCGCGGCTCGCCGCTGCCCGGCAGCGGGTGGACGTCGCTGACCAGGATCGGCAGCCGGGACAGCAGCGCGTTGCCGTACTGACGCCGTGGCGCGTCCCCGGGGCGGGCCTCGTCGATCGCCGGGCCCCACGCCAGCTGCACGTCCAGCGCCCGGGACAGCAGCAGCGCCTGGTCGACGTCCTCGCTGCGCTCGCCGAAGTGCCGGTCCACCTCCTGCAGGCAGATGACGTCGGCGTCGGCGGCGGCGAGCACCTTCGCCAGCCGCGGCAGGTCGTGCCGCCGGTCGTCGCCCACGCCGTGGTGCGTGTTGAAGGTGACCAGCCGGACGGGGATGGGCGGCTGGTCGGGCCCGGGGGCCGGCTTGACACCACGGGGATCGGTCACCCCGTCAGCCTGTCACCTCCGCCGCCGGGGCCGCAGCGGGCACCGGACCGGCCAGCGGCAGGTCGAGCACCTGCTGCAGGCACTCCTCGCCGTCGGCCCGGTGGTCGCTCACGTGCAGCACGAACCGCGCCCGCCGGCCCTCGAGCACCAGCTCGCCCACCTGGTTGCCGAAGAACGGCCCGGCCGCCTTGACCCACTCCACCGACGCGGGACGGACGCGGGCCGCCCGCGCGATCGCCCCGGTCAGCCGCCGCGCCCAGCGGCTCCAGCCGATGCGGAACCCGACCCGGATCGGGTGCGGCGCCTGGTTGTGCAGCGGCGAGACGGTGAGCTGGTGCACCCGCCCGGACAGGCCGCCGGGGGAGACCACCTCGGCGGCGTAGGCGTGGTGGACGTCGCCGGAGAGCACCACCGCCGTCGCCGGCGCCCGGCCGTGCTCGCCGCGGGCCGCGGCCAGCAGCGCGGCGGCCAGCCGGTCGAAGGAGTGCCCGAACGCGGCCCAGTGCTCGAGGTCGGCGGCCTGCCGCAGCGCCTCGGCCAGCCGGCCCAGCGGCCGCCCCTCGTGCCGGACCGCCAGCGCCTCGTCCCAGCGCTCGATCGCGTCGATCGCGTGGGGGAGCAGCCAGGGCAGCGACGTGCCGACCAGCAGGTGCTCGACGCCGTCCGCGACCGCGGCCCGCACCTGCTCCTCGATCCAGGCGAACTCGTCGTCGTCGACCATCCGGCGGGACTGCTCGTCGAGCACCCGCCCGGCCCGGCTGTCCACCACGAGCAGCCGCGCGTCGCCCCAGTGGCGCACGTAGCTCCAGCGCACCGACCGCGGGTCCCGGTCGGCGACCTCGGCCATCTCGCGCAGCACCGGCTCGGCGTCGGCCCCCTCGGGCAGCGCGCACACCGCCTGCCACGTCCCGCTGGCCGCCAGCTCGGCGGGGGAGAGGTTGCCCAGGTGCTGGTAGACCCAGTAGCTGACCATGCCGCCGGCGATGCGGTCGGCCCACCAGTCCGTCGTGGTCACCCGGCGCCGCCAGGCGGCCGAGGTGTTCCAGTCGTCGATCATCTCGTGGTCGTCGAACACCATGGACGACGGGACGGTGGCCAGCAGCCACCGCACCTGCGGGTCGCTCCAGGACTCGGCGTAGAGCCGCGTGTACTCCTCCAGGTCGTGCACCTGGGCGTCGTGGCGCACCGGCCCGCCCCGGCGCAGGCCCAGCCAGCTGCGCGTCGCCGGGGTCAGCTCGTCGGCGTAGACCTGGTCGCCGAGCAGCACCAGCGCGTCCGGCCACTCGTCCTCGGGCAGCGCCGCGACCCGCTCGGCGTAGGCGTCCAGCGCGTCGGGCGGGATGCCCTCGGCGACGTCGACGGTGCCCGGTGAGGCGTAGCGGCAGGAGCCGAAGGCCAGCCGGAAGGGCCCGGGCCGCCCGGGCGTGCGGATCCGGCTCGGCGGGAACGGCGAGCCCTCCTCGGGCCACACCCGGACGCCGTCGGTGCCGTCGGTCGACAGGTGCACCTCGTAGGGCGTGGTGCTGCCCGGCGCCAGCCCCTCGACGACGACGAGCGCGTAGTGGTGCCCGCCCACGCGGAAGGTGCGCGCGCTGCGCCCGAGGACGTCGACGGTGCACGGGCGGTCGGTCTCCACCCAAGCGGTCGCCGACACGGGGTCGACGTGTCGCAGGAGCGGGCCGAGCAGGAGGGCCGGGGGATCCCCGGCGGGCGGCGGCATGGCCGCCAGCCTCGCCCACCGACCCGGGTTCCGCCCAGAACCCGCTGAGCGCGAACTGGGAGACTGACCGGCATGGAGTTCGTGCTGATCGCGATCGCGATCGTCCTCGTGGCCCTGGTCGCCGGGGTGGGCCTCCTGGTGGGCCGCGGTCGCCGTACCACCCGGCTGGACGAGGACGCCGCCGCCGGCACCACGCTCACCCGCCCGCGGCCGCCCACGGCGCCACCGCCCGCGCCGCCGCGGGAGGACCGGCCGTCGGGTGCCACCGCCTCCGGTCAGGGTCTCGCGCCGGCCGAGCCGGACACCGTCTCGCCCGAGACGCCGCCCGCCGTCGAGCTGCCGCCGGCCGAGGCGGAGCCGGGCGTCGTCTTCGAGACGCCGCCGCCGTCGGCCGGCCGGCTGGTCCGGCTGCGCTCGCGGCTGGCCCGCTCGCAGTCCTCGCTCGGCCGCGGCCTGCTGACCGTGCTCGCCCGCGAGCGGCTCACCGAGGACGACTGGGAGGAGGTCGAGGAGACCCTGCTGGCCGCCGACGTCGGCGTCGCCGCGACCACCCAGATCGTCGAGCGGCTGCGCACCCAGTCGATGGTGCTGGCCACCGCCACGCCCGCCGACCTGCGCGCGCTGCTCGTCCGCGAGCTGACGGCCGTCCTCGGGCCCGACCTCGACCGGAGCCTGGCCACCGACCGGCACGGGGGGCGGCCCGGCGTGCTCCTCGTCGTCGGGGTCAACGGCGCCGGCAAGACGACGACGGTCGGCAAGATCGCCCGCGTGCTCGTCGGGGACGGCAAGAGCGTCGTCCTCGGTGCCGCCGACACCTTCCGCGCCGCCGCCGCCGACCAGCTCGAGACCTGGGGCGAGCGGGTGGGCGTGCTCACCGTCCGCGGGCGGGAGGGCGCCGACCCCGCGTCGGTGGCATTCGAGGCGGTGCGCACGGGCGTCGAGGCCGAGGTCGACACCGTCGTCGTCGACACCGCCGGGCGGCTGCACACCAAGTCCGGCCTCATGGACGAGCTGGGCAAGATCAAGCGGGTCGTGGAGAAGCAGAGCCCGGTCACCGAGACGCTGCTGGTCCTCGACGCCACCACCGGGCAGAACGGCATCGTGCAGGCGCGGGTGTTCACCCAGGCCGTCGACGTCACCGGCGTGGTGCTCACCAAGCTCGACGGCACCGCCAAGGGCGGCATCGTCGTCTCGGTGCAGCGCGAGCTCGGCATCCCGGTCAAGCTGATCGGCCTGGGCGAGGGCGCCGACGACCTCGCGCCGTTCGAGCCGGAGGCCTTCGCCGAGGGCCTGGTCGGCGCCGCGGACTAGCGGGAGGACCCCCTCCTCCCCACCCCTCGCACGCTCGGGGCGGTGCCCGGGAGGGCCGGACGACGTCGACGGAGGCTCAGACGCGGGTCGGGTCGAACCCGAAGGGCAGCTCGAGCCGGTGCGCGGCCAGCAGGTCGGCCTCGGAGAGCAGCTCGCGGGTCGGCCCGTCGGCGACCACGACGCCGCCGTCGAGCACCACCGAGCGCGGGCACAGCTGCAGGGCGTAGGGCAGGTCGTGGGTGACCATCAGCATGGTCACCGGCAGGGCCGTGAGGACCTCGGCCAGCTCGCGCCGGCCGGCCGGGTCCAGGTTCGACGACGGCTCGTCGAGCACCAGCACCTCCGGGTGCATCGACAGCACCGTGGCGACGGCGACCCGGCGGCGCTGGCCGAAGGACAGGTGGTGCGGCGGGCGGTCGGCGGCGCCGGCCATGCCGACCTGCTCCAGCGCCGCGGCCACCCGGGCGGCGACCTCGGGCTCGGGCAGGCCGAGGTTGCGCGGGCCGAAGGCGACGTCCTCGCCGACGGTCGGCATGAACAGCTGGTCGTCGGGGTCCTGGAAGACGATGCCGACCCGCCGGCGCACCTCCGCGAGGTTCCGCTTCTCCACCGGCAGCCCGCCGACGGTCACCCGGCCGCGCCCGCCGGCGAGGATCCCGTTGAGGTGCAGCACGAGCGTCGTCTTGCCCGCGCCGTTGGGCCCGAGCAGCGCCACCCGCTCGCCGGGCTCGAGCCGCAGGTCCACGCCGAACAGCGCCTGGTGGCCGTCGGGGTAGGCGAAGGCGAGGTCCTCCACGAGGAGTGCGGACGGGGGAGTGCTCACCCCAGCAGCATCCCCGCCGCGAGCACCGCGGCGGCGGACAGGGGCAGGCTCAGCGCCACCAGCCACGCCCCGGCGGGCACCGCGGCGACCGGCCCGGTGGGCAGCGCGCCGGTGTACCCGCGCGACAGCATCGCGAGGTGCACGCGCTCGCCGCGCTCGTAGGACCGCACGAACAGCGCCCCGGCGCCGGCGGCCACCACGCGCAGCGCCCCGGGCCCGCGGCTCCGGAAGCCGCGGGACTCCCGGGCCACCCGCATCCGGCGCAGCTCGCCGCCGACGACGTCGGCGTAGCGGACCATGAACGCGAGGATCTGCACGAGGACCGCCGGCAGCCGCAGCCGCTGCAGCCCGCGCACCAGCTCCCGCGGCTCGGTGGTGGCCGCGAGCACGGTGGCGGCGAGCACCGACAGCGTCGCCTTGGCCAGCAGCCCGAGGCCGGCGGCCAGCCCGCTCTCCGACAGGGACAGGCCGAGCACCTCGACCCGCGGGCCGCGCGACACGACCGGCAGCAGCAGCGCGAAGACCAGGAACGGCACCTCGACGACCAGCCCGCGGGCCAGCCGCCCGGCCGGCACCCGCGCGACGGCGGCCGCGGCGAGCACCAGGGCGGCGTACCCGGCGTAGGCGGCCGGTGCCCACCCCGCGTGCACCGGGGTGGCGACGACGACCAGCGCGAAGGCCAGCACCGCGACCAGCTTCACGTGCGGCTCGAGGCGGTGCACCACGCTGGTGCCGCTGACGTAGGCCGCGCCCAGCGGGCCGCCGTGCCCGGCGCCCACGTCAGTCCTCCGCGGAGGTGCTGCCCACCTCGGCCGGCCGGCCGCTCCGCCGGCGCAGCAGGAGGGTCAGGCCGCCGGCGAGCACCAGGGTGACCGCGACGCCGGCGATCCCGGCCAGCCCGCCCGACAGCCGGCCGTCGTCCACGCCCTCCACGGCGTAGTCGGCCAGCGGCGACCCGGCGGTGGCGCTGTCGCGGGCGGTGTCGGCGAAGCCGGTCTCGCCCGCGGCCCACTCCAGGCCGTCGGGGTGCGAGCTGGCGTAGTGGCTGACGAAGCCGGCGACGACGAGCGTGACGAGCAGGCCCACGAGCCACAGGCCGCGACGGCGGCTCATCGCACGGCCTCCTCGGTCCGCAGGCCCGGGCGGGTGGCGAGGTCGGCGGGGCGGCGCAGGTGCGCGGCGCCGTGCACGAGGTCCGGCCGCACCGACAGCACCGCGCCCAGCACCGCGACGGTGATGACCGCCTCGCCGATGCCGATGAGCACGTGGATGCCGCCCATGGCCGCGGCCACCGTGCCGAGGGGCACGTCGGCGACCCCGCCGGCGGCGAACAGCGCGACGAAGGCGAGCGCGGCCGCCGGCACCGACGCGAACGCCCCGGCACCGGCCGCGGCGAGCAGCCCGCCGCGGGTGCGCGGCAGGACCCGCAGCAGCAGGCGGAACAGGCCGTAGCCCACGCCGACGGCGACCACGCCCATGAGCGTCACGTTGGTGCCCAGCGCGGTGAGCCCGCCGTCGGCGAAGAGCACCGCCTGGACGACGAGGACGACGGTCGTGCAGAGCACCGCCGTCCAGGGCCCGACCAGGACCGCGGTGAGCGCGCCGCCGATCAGGTGGCCGCTGGTGCCGACGCCGACCGGGAAGTTGACCATCTGGACGGCGAAGACGAAGGCGGCGGTGAGGCCGGCCAGGGGAGCGGTGCGCTCGTCGAGCTCACGACGGGCGCCGCGCAGCGCGAGGGCGACCGCGCCGGCGGCCGCCGCGCCGGTGGCCACGGACGTCGGCGCGTCCAGGAAGCCGTCGGGGACGTGCACGCGGACCTCCACGGGACTCGCGGGCGGCCGGGTACCACCCGCGGGAACCTTATTGCACACCGTTTGCAACTGCACACCCCTCGCAGACGGACTCCGGGTGTGGCCGCGGCCACGCCCACGCGCCCCGGCAACACGGCCGTCACACGACCCCGGGACACGCGGCGCGGAGTTCACGGTCCGGAAACGCGGCGACGACGCCCCCGGAAACAACGCCCCGGCACCGTGAACGCCGCGTCGCCGCCAGGGAAGGGGGCGACCGCGACCCCGACCGTCCCCGGCCCGCCGGGGCCCGTTCCCTCGTTGCGGCCGACGGCCCACGACCCACCTCAGGAGGTTGCCGTGGTCAACACCGGCGACACCGCCTGGATCCTCACCAGCGCGGCTCTCGTGCTGTTGATGACGCCGGGCCTCGCGCTCTTCTACGGCGGCATGGTCCGCGCGAAGAGCGTCCTCAACATGATGATGATGAGCTTCGGCGCGCTGGCGCTCATCACCGTGCTCTGGGTGCTCTACGGCTACTCCGTCGCGTTCGGCGACGACGTCGGCCTCGGCCTGCTCGGCGACCCGGGCGAGTTCTTCGGGCTCAAGGGCCTCATGGAGGACACGACGAGCGAGGCCGGCGGCCTGCCGTCGATGGCCTTCGTCGGCTTCCAGGCGGTCTTCGCGATCATCACCGTCGCCCTGATCTCCGGCGCCATCGCCGACCGCGCCAGGTTCGGCTCCTGGATGGTCTTCGCCGGCATCTGGGCCACCGTCGTCTACTTCCCGGTCGCCCACTGGGTCTTCGACTTCACCCTCACCGACGACGACGGCGTGGTCACCCACACCGGCGGCTGGATCGCCAACGACCTGGCGGCGATCGACTTCGCCGGCGGCACCGCGG
Source organism: Geodermatophilus arenarius (assembly GCF_042654585.1). NCBI lineage: Bacteria > Bacillati > Actinomycetota > Actinomycetes > Geodermatophilales > Geodermatophilaceae > Geodermatophilus > Geodermatophilus arenarius. Next base: position 41,088 of record NZ_JBHSGR010000029.1, on the reverse strand, counting down.
TGCACATCAACGCCGGTGCCGCGGGCCTCGCCCTGGCCCTGGTGCTCGGCAAGCGGCGCGGCTTCGGCCGCGAGGCCATGCGCCCGCACAACCTGCCGCTGGTCATGCTCGGCGCCGGCCTGCTGTGGTTCGGCTGGTTCGGCTTCAACGCCGGCTCCGCGCTCGCGGCCAACAACACCGCCGCCGTCGTCTGGGTCAACACCCTCGCCGCCACCGGCGCCGCCGTCCTCGGCTGGCTGGTCACCGAGAAGCTGCGCGACGGCCACGCCACCTCGCTGGGCGCCGCCTCCGGCGCCGTCGCGGGCCTGGTCGCCATCACCCCGGCCTGCTCCGCGGTCTCGCCGGTCGGCGCGATCATCGTGGGCGTCGTCGCCGGCGCGCTGTGCGCCCTCGCCGTCGGCCTGAAGTACCGCCTCGGTTACGACGACTCCCTCGACGTCGTCGGCGTGCACCTCGTCGGCGGCCTCTGGGGCACCCTGGCCATCGGCTTCCTGGCCGACCCCGACGCCCCGGCCGGCGTGGAGAGCCTCTTCTTCGGCGGCAGCGTCGACCAGCTCTGGCGGCAGGCCGTCGGGGCCGGCGCGGTGCTCGTGTTCTCCTTCGTCCTGACGCTGGTGATCGCCGCGGTCGTCAAGGCCGTCATGGGCTTCCGGGTCAGCGAGGAGGACGAGGTCGCCGGCATCGACACGGTCGTCCACGCGGAGTCCGGGTACGACTTCACCAGTCTCGGTGGCGGCAGCGGCTCCGCGCTGCACCAGGCCACCACCCCCAAGACCACGGAAGGGGTCCGGGCATGAAGCTCGTCACCGCCATCATCAAGCCCTTCAAGCTCGACGACGTGAAGAACGCCCTCGAGCTGATCGGGATCACCGGGCTCACCGTCAGCGAGGTCCAGGGCTTCGGCCGCCAGCGCGGCCACACCGAGGTCTACCGCGGCGCCGAGTACCAGGTGGACTTCGTCCCGAAGGTCCGCATCGAGGTCGTCGTCGGCGAGATCGAGGCCGCCCGCGTGGTGGACGCCGTCGTCGAGTCGGCCTCCACCGGCCAAATCGGCGACGGCAAGGTCTGGGTCACCACGATCGACGAGATCGTGCGGGTCCGGACCGGCGAGCGCGGCGAGGACGCGCTCTAGCCGGGTCCCGACCGGAGCCCGTCCGTCGGCCGGGGTGGTGGGGCGACCACCGCCCCGGCCGACGCCGGTGCAGCCCGTCGACCGAACCGACCAGGGGGGACCGTGCCGGACCTGAAGGGGCTGCCCGACCTGCCGCGCGCCGGGCGGGTGCGGGTGCTCGACGCCTGGCTGGGCGGCCTGCTGGCCGACGCCGTGGCCGGCACGCCGCCGCCGCGGCAGGGCCGGGGAGGCCCGCCCCCGCGCACCGGCACCGACGGCGTCGCGCTCGTGGCCGTGGGCAGCCTCGGCCGGCGCGAGCCGCCCCCGCACGGCGACCTGGACCTCGTGCTGGTCCACGACGGCCGGCCGGAGGTCGCCGCCCTCGCCGACGCCGTCTGGTACCCGATCTGGGACGCCGGCGTCCGGCTGGACCACTCGGTGCGCTCGGTGGCCGAGGCCGTGTCGGTGGCCTCCACCGACGTGAAGGCCGGCCTCGGCCTGCTCGACGCGCGGCTGGTCGCCGGCGACGCGGCCCTCGCCGCGGCGCTGCGCACCGCCACGCTGGCCAGCTGGCGGCAGTCGGCGTCGAGGCTGCTGCCGCAGCTGCGCGACCTGCGCCGCGGCCGCGCCCGCCAGGTCGGCGAGCTGGCCTTCCTCCTCGAGCCCGACCTCAAGGAGGCCTACGGCGGCCTGCGCGAGGGCCAGGTGCTGCGCGCGGTCGCCGCCGCCCAGCTCGGCGACGAGCCCTCCGCCGAGGCCGAGGCGGCCTACTCCTTCCTGCTCGACGTCCGCGACGAGCTGCGCCGCCGCTCGGGCCGGCCCACCGACGTCCTCGTGCGCCAGGAGCAGCGCCCGGTCGCCGCGGCGCTCGGTCTCGCCGACGAGGACGTGCTGCTGCGCGAGGTGAGCCTGGCCGGGCGCCGGCTGGCCTTCGTCGCCGACGACACCTGGCGGCGGGTGGAGGCCGCGCTGGTCCGGCGGCCGCGCGCCCGCTACCGCCGGGTGCGCCGCGAGCCGCTGGCCGAGGGCGTGGTGCGCCAGGGCGACGAGGTGGTGCTCGCCCGCGACGCGCGCCCGGCCGCCGACCCCGGGCTGGTGCTGCGCGGCGCCGCGGCCGCGGCCCGGGCCGACCTGCTGCTGTCGCCCTACACGCTCAAGGTGCTCGCCGTGCACTCGCCGCCGGTGCCCGAGCCGTGGCCGGCCGAGGTGCGCTGGTCCTTCCTGCGGCTGCTGGCCAGCGGCCGCGCGGCGGTGCCGGTCCTCGAGCAGCTGGACCAGGAGGGCCTGCTGGCCCGGCTGCTGCCGGAGTGGGACCGGGTGCGCTCACTGCCGCAGCGCCACCCGTGGCACCGGTTCACCGTCGACCGGCACCTGGTCGAGGCCGCCGCGGCCGCCGCCGAGCTCACCCACGACGTCGACCGGCCCGACCTGCTGCTGGTCGCGGCGCTGCTGCACGACGTCGGCAAGGGCTGGCCCGGCGACCACAGCGTCGTCGGGGAGCCGGTCGCCGCCGGCGTCGCCGAGCGCATGGGCTTCACGCCGGCCGACGTCGCCACCGTGGGCACGCTGGTCCGCCACCACCTGCTGCTGCCCGACACCGCCACCCGCCGCGACATCGACGACCCGGCCACCATCGAGCGGGTCGCCGACACGATCGGCCGGGACGCGCAGGTGCTGCACCTGCTGCACGCGCTGGCGCAGGCCGACGGCGCGGCCACCAGCACCTCGGCGTGGTCGCCGTGGAAGGCGCACCTGGTCGCGCACCTGGTGGCCCGCGTGCAGGCGCACCTCGGCGGCACCGTGGTCGACGGGGCCGACCCCGTGCTGCACCCCACCGAGCCGACGGTCACCCAGGCCGGCGGCGACGGCGCGGTCACCGTGGGGGTCGAGGACGTCGCCGACGGGCAGCAGGTGACCATCGGGGCGCCCGACTCGCACGGCCTGTTCAGCCGGCTCGCGGGGGTGCTCGCGCTCAACCAGCTCGACGTCCGGGCGGCGAAGGTGAACGTCGTCGAGGGCCGGGCGACCGCGGTGTTCGCCGTCCGCCCGCGGTTCGGCCGCGCGCCGCAGCCGACGATCCTGGCCGACGCCGTCCGCGCCGCCCTGGAGGGGACGCTGCCGCTGGCCGACCGGCTGCGCCAGCGCGAGGCCGACTACCGGCAGGACGCCGCCCGGTCCGTGCCGCCGCGGATCTCCTGGCACGACTCGGAGGTCAGCGGGGAGGCGACCAGCATCGTCGAGGTGCGCGCCGGCGACCGGGCGGGCCTGCTGTACCGGCTCACCGCCGCGCTCGTCGCCGAGGGCCTCGACGTCACCTCCGCGCGGATCGAGACCCTGGGGGCCGACGCCGCCGACTACTTCTACGTCTGCAACCCCGCCGGCTGCCCGATCGACGCCGGGCGGCGGGCCCGGGTCGAGGCGGCGCTGGTGGCCGCGGCGCGTGGCGCCGTCCCCGACCCGGCACGCACCGGCGGTGACACACCGGGCTGAGGCGACCCGGAACTGTCCGTGCCCCGTGCGACCGTCGGGACGAGGCGGGACGGACCGGTCCCGCAACCGACGCCGAGGGGGATCCGCGTGACCGTCCAGCAGACCGCAGCCCTGCCGACCTGGCCGTGCCGGGACTGCGGCGAGGACCGCGTGTTCGAGCAGCCGCCGTGCGCCGACGGGCACACCGACGACGCCGGTGGGTGCCCGGAGTGGATCTGCACCGGCTGCGGTGGTGCGCTCCTGGTCGGCGGGGCGGGGGTCGTCGGCGCGGCGGCGGTGCGGCGCGCGGCCTGAGCGGCACGCTCGACCGGGCCGGGACGTCCCGGCTGGATACCCTGGGGTCAGGTGGCGCGGCCCGTCCGCGCCCGTGACTGCTGAGGACTGCTCGTGTTCGAGACTCTCTCCGACCGCCTCGACAAGGTCTTCACCGGCCTGCGGGGCAAGGGCCGGCTCACCGACGCCGACATCGACGCCACCGCGCGCGAGATCCGCATCGCCCTGCTCGAGGCCGACGTCGCGCTGCCGGTCGTGCGTGCCTTCATCGCGGCGATCAAGGAGCGGGCGCGCGGCGCCGCGGTGTCGCAGGCGCTCAACCCGGCGCAGCAGGTCATCAAGATCGTCAACGAGGAGCTCATCGAGATCCTCGGCGGCGAGACCCGGCGGCTGCGCTACGCCAAGCAGTCGCCCACGGTGATCATGCTCGCCGGCCTGCAGGGCTCCGGTAAGACCACGCTGGCCGGCAAGCTCGGCCGCTGGCTGAAGTCCCAGGGGCACGCGCCGCTGCTGGTCGCCGCGGACCTGCAGCGGCCCAACGCGGTCAACCAGCTCTCGATCGTCGCCCAGCAGGCCGGGGTCGACGTCTTCGCGCCCGAGCCGGGCAACGGCGTCGGCGACCCGATCCGGGTGGCCGCCGACTCGATCGAGCACGCCCGCCGCACGATGCACGACGTCGTCGTCGTCGACACCGCCGGCCGGCTGGGCATCGACGCTGAGCTGATGGCGCAGGCCGCCGGCATCCGCGACGCCGTCCAGCCGGACGAGACGCTGTTCGTCGTCGACGCGATGATCGGCCAGGACGCCGTCACCACGGCCGAGGCGTTCCGCGACGGCGTCGGCTTCTCCGGCGTCGTGCTCACCAAGCTCGACGGCGACGCCCGCGGTGGTGCCGCGCTCTCGGTCCGCTACGTGACCGGGCAGCCGATCATGTTCGCCTCCACCGGCGAGAAGCTCACCGACTTCGACGTCTTCCACCCCGAGCGGATGGCCTCGCGCATCCTCGGCATGGGCGACGTGCTCACCCTCATCGAGCAGGCCGAGCAGGCCTTCGACGCCGAGCAGGCCGAGAAGATGGCCGGCAAGCTCGTCAGCCGCGAGGGCTTCACCCTCGAGGACTTCCTCGAGCAGATGATGGCCATCCGCAAGATGGGCCCGATCGCCAACCTGCTCGGCATGCTGCCCGGCGCGGGCGCGATGAAGGAGCAGCTCAAGCAGGTCGACGACCGCGACCTGGACCGCACCGCGGCGATCATCCGCTCGATGACCCCGCAGGAGCGGGTCGACTCGAAGATCATCAACGCGTCGCGGCGGGTGCGCATCGCCAACGGCTCGGGCGTGACCGTCACCGAGGTCAACCAGCTGCTGGAGCGCTTCGCGCAGGCCCAGAAGATGATGGGCCAGATGGCCGGCAGCATGGGTCTGCCGGGCATGGGCCCGATGTCGAAGAAGGCCCGCGGCCGGCAGATGCAGGCCCAGTCCTCCAAGAAGGGCAAGGGCAAGAAGGGCAAGGGCGGCGGCAAGGCCCCGGCCCGCCGGCCGATGGGCGCCCCGGGCCTGCCCCCGGGCGCCGGCTTCCCCGGTGGCCTGCCGGGCGGCATGCCCTCGCTGCCGCCGGGCCAGGCGCTGCCGGACCTCAGCAAGCTCGACTTCAGCAAGTTCGGGGACGAGCGGCCCGGGCGGTGACCGCCCCCTCCCTGCACCTGTCCGGGGTCGTCCTCCCCGAGGGCGAGCACCGCGACCTCTGGATCCGCGACGGCCGGGTCACCTTCGAGCGGGTCCCGGGCGCGGAGACCGTCTCCCGGGGCGGCTGGCTGCTGCCGGGCCTGGTCGACGCGCACTGCCACGTCGGCATCGGCCGCGGCGGGGTCCCCGTCGAGGACCTCGCCGGGCTGCGCGAGCAGGCGCTGGCCGAGCGGGCCGCCGGGGTGCTGGCGCTGCGCGACTGCGGCTCGCCGGTCGACACCCGGGCGCTGGACGACGAGCCCGACCTGCCGACGATCGTCCGCGCCGGCCGGCACCTGGCCGCGACCCGGCGCTACATCCCGGGGCTGGCCGTCGAGCTGGAGCCGGCCGGGCTGGTCGAGCAGGTGCGGGTGCAGGCCCGCCGCGGCGACGGCTGGGTGAAGCTGGTCGGCGACTGGATCGACCGGTCGGTGGGCGACCTCGCGCCCGAGTGGCCGGCCGACGTCGTGGCCGAGGCGATCGCGGCGGCGCACGAGGAGGGCGCGCGGGTCACCGCGCACACCTTCGGCACCGACGCGCTGCCGGACCTGATCCGCGCCGGCATCGACTGCGTCGAGCACGGCACCGGGCTCACCGAGGACCTGGTCGGCGAGATGGCCGCGCGCGGCACCGCCGTCGTCCCGACGCTGGTCAACGTGGAGAACTTCCCCGGCTTCGCCGCCGCGGGGGAGCGGAGGTTCCCGGCGTACGCGAGCACGATGCGGCGGCTGTACGCGTCCTCCGGCGCGGTGGTGCGGGCGGCGTTCGAGGCCGGCGTGCCGGTGTTCGCCGGCACCGACGCCGGCGGCGGCATCGAGCACGGCCGGATCGCCGACGAGGTCCGCGCGCTGTGCGACGCCGGCCTGCCCGCCGAGGCGGCGCTGGCCGCGGCGTCGTGGTCCGCGCGGGCCTGGCTGGGCCTGCCCGGCATCGAGGAGGGCGCGCCGGCCGACCTCACCGTCTACGACGGCGACCCGCGCGCCGACCTCGGCGTCCTGACCCGACCGCAGCTCACGGTGCTGCGCGGCCGGGTCGTCTGAGCGCGGTCAGACGTCGACGCCGGCGGCGGCGCAGGCGGTGCCGAACTCGGTGACCGGGCCGGTCAGGTCGGTGACCGCGGTGATGACGTCGCCGCCGGACCGCACGTCGTCGATCGCGGCGTCGGTGGCCGCGGACACGGCGTCGGCGGCGGCGAGCACCGGCGCGCCGGCGTCCCGGTGGCCGGCCGGGGCGTCGCGCAGCGCCTCGAGCAGCGGGACGACGCCGGCGGGGTCGACGTGGCCGGTCCCGTCGACCGCGACCAGCGACAGGCCGACGTAGCCGAACCACCCGGCCACCGCCTGGCACAGGCCCTCGTCGCCGGGGACGCCGGCGCCGGGGACCGGCAGGTCGTCGTCGCTCGCGGGCACGCTGCCGGTCCCGGGCGCGGGGTCGGTCACGGGCCCGGTCTCCCCGGCCTCCTCCACCGGCGGGGCGGCCGGCTCGGTTGGGGCCTCCGCACCCCGCGACACGGGCGTGGCCGAGCCGCTGACCGCGGTGGAGCAGGCGGCCAGCGAGGCGCCGGCGGTGAGGGCGAGGACGGCGGTGGCCAGGCGGCGGGGCGTGCGCACGGGGGACTCCAGGGTGGTCGAGCCGGGTGTCGGCGGGGGAGAGGCCGCCGGTCGGCGGCTCGCCGGGGACGACCGTCGCGGCCGGGACTTGCACCGCTCTTGCGGGCCGCTGACCGCGCGGCACAACCCGTTCGCGCGCCCTGGGAGACTCGTGCCGTGCTGTTGCGGATGTCCTCCCTGTTCCTGCGCACCCTGCGCGACGACCCGGCCGACGCCGAGGTCCCCAGCCACCGCCTGCTCGTGCGGGCCGGCTACATCCGCCGGGCCGCGCCGGGCGGCTTCACCTGGCTGCCGCTGGGCTACCGGGTCTTCCGCAACGTCGAGCGCGTCGTCCGCGAGGAGATGGACCGGATGGGCGCGCAGGAGGTCCACTTCCCGGCGCTGCTGCCCCGCGAGCCCTACGAGGCGACCAACCGCTGGACCGAGTACGGCCCCAACCTCTTCCGGCTGCAGGACCGCCGGGGCGCGGACTTCCTCCTCGGCCCCACGCACGAGGAGATGTTCACGCTCCTGGTGAAGGACCTGTACTCGTCGTACAAGGACCTGCCGCTGTCGCTGTACCAGATCCAGACCAAGTACCGGGACGAGGCGCGGCCCCGGGCCGGGCTGTTCCGCACCCGCGAGTTCACGATGAAGGACAGCTACTCCTTCGACGTCGACGACGCGGGGCTGGACGCCTCCTACGCCGCGCACCGCGCCGCCTACGTCCAGATCTTCGACCGGCTGGGCCTGGAGTACGTGATCGTCTCGGCGATGTCGGGCGCGATGGGCGGCTCCAGGAGCGAGGAGTTCCTGCACCCGACGGAGATCGGCGAGGACACCTTCGTCCGCTCGCCCGGCGGGTACGCGGCCAACGTCGAGGCGGTCAGCACCGTCGTCCCCGAGCCGCTGCCGATCGAGGGCCTGCCCGAGGCGCACGTCGAGGACACCCCCGACACCCCGACCATCGAGACGCTGGTCGCCGTCGCGCGGGAGCTGTTCCCCGACGCCGGCTACACGGCCGCCTCGACGCTCAAGAACGTCGTCGTCACGCTCGTGCACCCCGACGGCACCCGGGAGCCGCTGGTCATCGGCATCCCCGGCGACCGCGAGGTCGACGCCAAGCGGCTGGAGGCGCAGGTGGCGCCGGCCGAGGTGGAGCCGTTCACCGACTTCGAGGCGCACCCGGCGCTGGTCAAGGGCTACATCGGCCCGCAGGTGCTCGGGAAGGACAGCGAGTCGGGCATCCGCTACCTCGTCGACCCTCGGGTCGTCCCCGGCACCCGCTGGGTCACCGGCGCCAACGAGCCCGGCAGGCACGTGTTCGACCTGGTGGCCGGGCGCGACTTCTCCTGGGACGGCACCGTCGAGGCCGCCGAGGTGCTGCCCGGCGACCCCGCGCCCGACGGCTCGGGCCCGCTGGAGCTCGCCCGGGGCGTGGAGATCGGGCACATCTTCCAGCTGGGCCGCAAGTACGCCGACGCCCTGGGCCTGCAGGTGCTCGACGAGAACGGCAGGCTCGTCACGGTCACCATGGGCTCCTACGGCATCGGCGTCTCCCGCGCCGTCGCCGCGATCGCCGAGTCCACCCACGACGAGCTGGGCCTGGTCTGGCCGCGCGAGATCGCCCCGGCCGACGTGCACGTCGTCGCCACCGGCAAGGACGCCGCGGTGTTCGAGGCCGCGCAGGCGCTGTCCGACGAGCTGGTCGCCGCCGGCCTGACCGTCCTCTACGACGACCGGCCGAAGGTGTCGCCCGGGGTCAAGTTCAAGGACGCCGAGCTGCTCGGGATGCCGACCATCGTGACCGTCGGCCGCGGGCTCGCCGACGGCGTCGTCGAGCTGCGCGACCGGGCGACGGGCGAGCGGTCGGAGGTGCCGGTGGCCGACGCCGCCGCCGCGGTGCTCGCTCAGGTCCGGCCGGGGACCAGCTCGACCTCGTAGCCGTCGGCGTCCTCGAGGTAGGCCGCCCGGTGCCGCGGGCCGCCGGCGAACGGGTGGCGGTCGGCGAACAGCAGCCGCCACCCGTGCGCCGGCGCCGCGGCCACCAGCGCGTCGACGTCGTCGGCGGTGCCGGCCCAGAACGCGAGGTGGTTGAGGCCTGGCCGGCGGCGCTCGTGGGTGTCCGTGGTGAGGTCCGGCGACCGCTCGACGACGACGTAGACGTCGCCGAGCCGCCAGGACCGGCCGTGCTCCCACGACTGGTACGGCTGCGCGCCCAGCGCGGTCAGCAGCCAGCCCCACGAGCGCTCGGCGCGGGCCAGGTCGGGCACCCACAGCTCGACGTGGTGGAGCAGACCCCGGCTGGTCATGGCACGCCTCCCGGCATCTGGCATCATGGTCGGTCGAACACGGCGGTGCGCGGCCCTCTCACCGACGCCGGCCGTGTCCCTGGCTCCGCCCCGGCGTAACCCCACGCGTCCGTCCGGCGAGCACCGACGAACAGCGTTCGAGGAGATTCCGAGCCACCGTGGCCACCAAGATCAAGCTCATGCGTCTGGGCAAGATGCGTGCTCCGTACTACCGCATCGTCGTCGCCGACTCGCGCACCAAGCGCGAGGGCCGCGTCATCGAGACGATCGGCAAGTACCACCCGAAGGAGGAGCCCTCCTTCATCGAGGTCGACAGCGAGCGCGCGCAGTACTGGCTGGGCGTCGGCGCGCAGCCGACCGAGCCGGTCGCGGCCATCCTCCGCGTCACCGGTGACTGGCAGAAGTTCAAGGGCGAGCCGGCCCCGCCGCCCATGAAGGTCGCCGCCCCCAAGCCCGACCGCAAGGCCCTCTACGAGGAGGCCGTCCGCAGCGCCGGCGAGGAGCCGGCCGCCGGTGCGACCACCCCGAGGAAGAAGGCCGCTCCCAAGGCCGACGACGCCGCCGCCACGGTGGCCGAGGCCGCCGGTGCCGGTGGCGAGGGCCCGGCCGCCGGCGCCACCACGACGCCCGCCGAGTAAGACGTGCTCGAAGAGGCGCTCGAGCACCTGGTCAAGGGCATCGTCGACCACCCGCGCGACGTCACCGTCGACCTGGTCGGCGGCCGTCGCGGCAAGACCCTCGAGGTCCGGGTCCACCCCGACGACCTCGGCAAGGTGATCGGTCGCGGCGGGCGCACCGCCAAGGCGCTGCGCACCGTCATGACCGGCGTCGGCGGCCGCGGCCTGCGGGTCGACGTCGTCGACACCGACGGGCGCTGAGCCGCGCGGCTTGGACGCGCAGAACCCCTCCACCGACACCGTGGTGGTCGGCCGCATCGGCCGGCCCCACGGTGTCCGTGGTGAGGCCACCGTCGAGGTCCGCACCGACGACCCCGGGAAGCGCTTCCGCCCCGGCGCCGTCCTGCGCACCGTCCCCGCCGAGCGCGGGCCGCTGACCGTCGCCGGCGCCCGCTGGCACCGCGAGGTGCTGCTGCTCGCGTTCGAGGGCTACGACAGCCGCGAGACCGTCGAGACCCTCCGCGACACCCTGCTCGAGGTCCCGCTCGCCGACCTCCCGGCGCTGGAGGACCCCGACGACTTCTACGACCACCAGCTCGTCGGCCTGGCCGCCCGGCTGACCGACGGCACGCCGCTGGGCGAGGTCGCCGCGGTCCGCCACGAGGGCGCGGACCTGCTGGTCGTCGACCGCGGCGAGGCCGGCGAGCTGCTGGTCCCGTTCGTCACGGCGATCGTGCCGACCGTCGACGTGCCCGGCGGGTTCGTCGTCGTCGACCCGCCCGAGGGGCTGCTCGACCTGTGACCGACCCGTACCGCATCGACGTCGTCACGATCTTCCCGGAGTACCTGGCGCCGCTCCGGCAGTCGCTGCTCGGGAAGGCCGCCGAGCGCGGCCTGGTCGCCATCGGCGTGCACGACCTGCGGCAGTGGACCGACGACGTCCACCGCACCGTCGACGACGCCCCCTACGGCGGCGGCCCCGGCATGGTCATGCGCCCCGAGCCGTGGGCGCGCGCCCTGGAGGCCGTCCGCCCGCCCGGCACCCGCCTGGTCGTGCCCACGCCCGCCGGGCGCCCGTTCACCCAGGCCGTCGCCGCCGAGTGGGCCGCCGAGCCCGGGCTGGTGTTCGCCTGCGGCCGCTACGAGGGCATCGACCAGCGGGTGGCCGAGTGGGCCGCCGCGTCCGGGCCGGTGTCGGAGGTCTCGATCGGCGACTACGTGCTGGCCGGCGGCGAGTCCGCGGTGCTGGTGATGGTCGAGGCGGTCACCCGGCTGATCCCCGGCGTCGTCGGCAACCGCGAGTCGGTGGCGTTCGACTCGCACGCCGACGGGCTGCTCGAGGGCCCCTCCTACACCCGGCCGGCGTCCTGGCGCGGGCTGGACGTCCCGCCGGTGCTGCTCTCCGGCGACCACGCCGCGATCGCCCGCTGGCGCCGCGCGGAGTCGCTGCGGCGGACCGCGACCCGGCGTCCCGACCTGCTGGCCGCGCTGCCCGAGGACGCGCTGTCACCCGCCGACCGGGCGGTCCTCGACGGTGCCTGACCGCGCCTGGGTGCGTCCCACGGCGCGGGTCGTCGTCCTCGACCCCGACGGGCGGGTGCTGCTGCTCGGCGCCCGGCTGACCGACCCCGCCGTCCCGCCCGGCGACGTGCTGTTCTGGTACACGCCCGGCGGGGGAGTGGAGGACGGCGAGACCGTCCGCGAGGCCGCCGCCCGCGAGCTGGTCGAGGAGATCGGCCTGGTCGTCGACCCCGCGGCCCTCGAGGGCCCGGTGTGGTTCCGGCGGCACGTCGGCCCGTTCGCCGGCGTGCAGATCGACTCGCGGGAGACCTTCTTCGTCCTGCGCGACGTCGTCCACGAGGTGGACGCCACCGGCCGGACCGAGCTGGAGCTGCTCGGGGAGGAGCCGCACCGGTGGTGGACCGCCGCGGAGATCGCCGCGGCGGACGTGGAGTTCGCGCCCCGCGAGCTCGCCGCGGTGCTGCCCGAGCTGCTGGCCGGGCCGTGGCGCCGGCCACCCCGCGTGGTCGACTGACCGGCCCTGGGACCAGCCCGCCCCGGCCCGAGCTCGGCAGGGTGGCGCCCGTGTGGCACAGTAGAGAGTCGCTGCAGACCGGAGGCGCCGCCGACGGGCACTCCTCCCGGAGTCGCAGCCACCTGGTCCGGAGCGTGGGGCACCCCGATGCCCGGGCCGACGACGAGCCAACGCTGAGACCGAGGAATGCTGCGATGAACACCCTGGACGTACTCGACGCCGACTCGCTGCGCGACGACATCCCCGAGTTCCGCCCCGGGGACACCGTCAAGGTGCACGTCCGCGTCGTCGAGGGCAACCGCTCGCGCATCCAGGTCTTCCAGGGCGTCGTGATCCGGCGCCAGGGCGGCGGGATCCGCGAGACCTTCACCGTCCGCAAGGTCAGCTTCGGCGTGGGCGTGGAGCGCACCTTCCCGGTGCACACCCCGGTCGTCGAGAAGATCGAGGTGCTGACCCGCGGTGACGTCCGCCGGGCCAAGCTCTACTACCTGCGTGAGCTGCGCGGCAAGGCCGCCAAGATCAAGGAGCGTCGCGAGACCGTCGCGCGCTGACCGTCCCCGGCTCCGGCCGGACGACTCCGGGCCGGTCCGACCCGGCCTGACCACGGCGGGTCCTCCGCGGCCGTACGCTGGCTCCCGATGAGCAGCGATCGGTCCGGAGGGCCCGCCGACGTCGTCCCGGGGGACGACCCCACGCCCGAGCGGCCGGACACCGGTGGCCACCGCCGCACCTGGCGGCGGCGGGACGAGCCGGAGAAGAAGAGCTCGCTGCTGCGCGAGCTGCCGGTGCTGCTGCTCGTGGCCTTCGTGCTCGCGCTGCTGGTGAAGACCTTCCTCGCACAGGCCTTCTTCATCCCCTCCGGGTCGATGGAGCAGACGCTGCACGGCTGCACCGGCTGCACCGGGGACCGCGTCCTGGTCAACAAGGTCCCGTACTGGTTCGGCGATCCCGAGCCCGGCGACATCGTCGTCTTCGAGGGGCCGGACACCTGGACGCCCGAGGTCGAGGTCTCCGAGCCCTCGAACTGGTTCACCGGCGGGCTGCTGTGGCTGGGCCGGGCCGTCGGCGTGGCGCCGCCGAGCGAGGACGACTACGTCAAGCGCGTCATCGCCGTGGGCGGCCAGACCGTGCAGTGCTGCGACGCCGAGGGCCGGGTGACCGTCGACGGCGAGCCGCTCGACGAGCCCTACATCTACGAGGACACCCCGCTGGAGTCGCGCGCCTTCGGCCCCGTCACCGTGCCCGAGGGCCGGCTGTGGGTCATGGGGGACCACCGGTCGGCCTCGGCCGACTCCCGCTCGCACGTCGGCGACCGCTACGGCGGCACCGTCGCCGTCGACGACGTGATCGGCAAGGCCGCGCTGATCGTCTGGCCGGTGTCCCGGTTCGGCACGCTGGACTCCCCGGACATCCAGGGCACGGAGGCGGCCGCCGCCGCGGGCGCGGTCGGCCAGGTGCTCCCGCTGGGTGCGGGCCTCGCCGGCGCGCTGCCGGTCGCGGCGTGGAACCGCCGGCGCCGGCTGCGCCGCTCGCCCCCGGGCTGACCTCCGCCCGCCTCCCGACGGCGCCGTCCCTCCCCGAGGGACGGCGCCGTCGTCTTTCGTGCACCATTCCCGCAAACGGCGTCCCCATGTCGACAAATGCGGAACGGTCACCTCTCCGGTTTCTCGTGTGACGGGAGCTACCAATACCGGGTGCGGAAAAAATCCCCAGGAAGTGTTCAAGGACCGCGCCATTCATCCCGATGGAGTAGTCGAGAGCAACCCGGTCCACCGAAATGGAGAAAGTCGTGTCCGCACCCCTGGCGAGCGCTGCCCGAGGCGTCACCCGCGTGCTCCTCCTCGCCGACGCCCCCGTCCTGCGGCGCGGCCTGGTCAGCATGATCAACGAGACCGCCGGCATGCAGTCGGTGGGCACCCCCGGCGAGCTGCGCCGCGCCCTCACCCTCGTCGAGACCGCCCGGCCCGACGCCGTGGTCGTCGAGATGGGCGCCGGCCGCGCCGCCACCCTCAACGTCGTCCGCGACCTGCGCCGCCGCTTCCCGCGGGTCGCCGTCGTCGCCCTCGCGACCTCGGAGGACCCGGCCGTGGTCAACGAGGCCGTCGCCGCCGGTGTCCGCGGCTACCTGATGCTCAACACCTCGCCGACCCTGCTCGGCTGGGCGATCCTGGCCGCCCGCGCCGGCCGGACCGTCGTCGACCCGCAGATCCGCCGCGTCGAGCCCGCCGCCGCCCCGGTCGGCAAGCCGCTGACCCCCGAGGTGCCGCTCACCCGGCGCGAGCAGGACGTCCTCGACGAGCTGCTGCAGGGCCAGTCCAACCGGCAGATCGGCCGCAACCTGTTCATCAGCGAGGACACCGTCAAGTCGCACGTGAAGGCGATCCTGCGCAAGCTCGGCGCCCGCGACCGCGCGCACGCTGTCTCGCTGGTCCTGTCCTCCCGCTCCTCCGGCACCTGCACCTGCGGCGCCCACGCGCTGACCGCCCCCGCCCCGGCTCCGGCCGAGGTCTGATCCCGGCGCCCGGGCCCGGCAGCACCGCGCCGGGTCCGGCGCCCCCGGCCGGCCGTCCGCCTCCTCGGCGGCCGGACCGGGACGACGGGCCGGCCCCCTCTGACCCCGGGGGCCGGCCCGCCGCCGTCTGCGCGCCGGCCCGTCCTGCCGTCCCGGGGGCGGGTCGTGTCCCCGGGGCGTCGTAGTGTCGGACGGCGATGGCAGGCCGTCCTCCCCCCGCTCACCGGGCCGCCGCGACGCCGGTCCACCGCACCCGCCGTACGGACCCCGCCGGCGACCCGGGCCGCGACGACTCGCTCTGGGACATGGAGCGGTCGCTGCGCCGGCGCGGCTTCTCCGCCGTCGCCGGCGCCGACGAGGCCGGCCGCGGCGCGTGCGCCGGGCCGCTGGTCGCCGCCGCGTGCGTGCTCCCCGCCGGCCGCCGCGGACGGGTCCCCGGGCTGGCCGACTCCAAGCTCCTGACCGCCGCGGCGCGGGAGCGGGTCTACGCCGAGGTCGTCGACCGCGCGCTGTCCTGGTCGGTCGTGGTCGTCCCGGTCGCCGACCTCGACGCGCGCGGCATGCACGTCACCAACCTCGAGGCGCTGCGCCGCGCGGTCAGCGCGCTGGACCCGCCGGCGGACTACGTGCTCACCGACGGGTTCTCCGTGCCCGGCCTCGGGGTGCCGGCCCTGGCCGTGTGGAAGGGCGACCGGGTCGCCGCCTGCGTGGCCGCGGCGTCGGTGCTGGCCAAGGTGACCCGGGACCGGATCATGCTCGACGTGCACGAGCGCTTCCCCGAGTACGACTTCGCGGTGCACAAGGGCTACACGACCGAGGCGCACACCGCCGCGCTGGAGCGTCACGGGCCCTGTCCCGAGCACCGGTCGCGCTTCGTCAACGTCGTCCGCGCCCGCGACGCGCGCGCCGTCCGGGAACTCCAGCTCACCGCTGCCGGCGGCATGGTCGATGATGGGGGCATGCGCACGATCTCCGGAGAGCCGCGATGAGCACCGAGGACCTGGAGAAGTACGAGACCGAGATGGAGCTGCAGCTCTATCGCGAGTACCGGGACATCGTCCGGCAGTTCACCTACGTGGTGGAGACCGAGCGGCGCTTCTACCTGGCCAACGCCGTCGACCTGCAGGTCCGCGAGGCCGGCGGCGAGGTGTTCTTCGAGCTCAAGCTCTCCGACGCCTGGGTCTGGGACATGTACCGGCCGGCGCGGTTCGTCCGCAACGTGCGGGTGCTGACGTTCAAGGACGTCAACGTCGAGGAGCTGGACAAGCCCGACCTCGAGCTGCCCGACGGGCCCCGCATCACCTGATCGCATCCGCACGCCCGGGAGACTGACCGCCCGGGCCGGCGGGACCGCCCGCGCCGTCCACAGCCCGGGCCGCCGTCCACAGACCGCCGTGCCGGACCGTGCCGGGCGCCCGCCCGGGTCACGGTCGGCGGGTGTCCACGAGAACCGAACTCGGCAGCCGCGGGGAGACCATCGCCGCGGCCTACCTCACCGATGCCGGGCTGGCCGTCCTCGACCGCAACTGGCGGTGCCGCGACGGCGAGCTCGACATCGTTGCCCGCGAGGGCGCGGCCATCGTCTTCTGCGAGGTCAAGACCCGCCGGGCCACCGGCTTCGGCCACCCCGTCGAGGCGGTGACCGCGGCCAAGCAGCGGCGGCTGCGCACGCTGGCCCAGCGGTGGCTGGCCGCCCACGACGAGCACGCGCCCGACCTGCGCTTCGACGTCGTCGGCGTGCTGGTGCGCCCAGCCGCGCCGGCGCTGGTCACCCACCTGCGCGGGGCGTTCTCGTGACGCTCGCCCGCACCTGGTCGGTCGGGCTGGCCGGGGTGTCCGGTGCGATGGTCGAGGTCGAGGTGGACATGTCCGCCGGCGTCCCCGGCGTGGCGCTCGTCGGCCTGCCCGACGCCGTGGTGCGCCAGTCGGTCGACCGCGTCCGGGCGGCCGTGGTCAACACCGGGGCGTCCTGGCCGATGCGCCGGATCACCATCGGGCTGTCGCCGGCGTCGATGCCCAAGCAGGGCAGCGGCTTCGACCTCGCGCTGGCCGCCGCCGTGCTCGCCGCGGCCGGCACGTTCCCGTCCGACGCCGCCGACGGGCTGGTGCTGCTCGGCGAGCTCGGGCTCGACGGCTCGGTGCGCGCGGTGCGCGGCGTCCTGCCCGCCGTGCTGGCCGCCGCCCGGGCCGGGCACGGCACCGTCGTCGTCCCGGCCGGCAACGCGGAGGAGGCGGCGCTGGTCGACGGCGTCGACGTCCTCGCCGCACGCACCCTCGGCGACCTGGTGGCCCACCTGTCCGGGCGCGCCCGGCTGGCGCCGCACGCCCGCGGGCCGCTGCCCCCGCCGGCACCGGCGCCGGACCTCGGCGACGTCGTCGGCCAGGCCGCGGGCCGGCGCGCGGTGGAGGTGGCCGCGGCCGGCGGGCACCACCTGCTCCTCACCGGGCCGCCGGGGGCGGGGAAGACGATGCTCGCGGAGCGGCTGCCCGGCCTGCTGCCCGTCCTCGACGAGCGGGCCGCGCTCGAGGTCACCGCCATCCACTCGGTCGCCGGCACGCTGCCTCCGGACGCGCCGCTGCTCAGCCGGCCGCCGTTCGAGGCGCCGCACCACTCGGCCACGATGGCCGCCCTCGTCGGCGGCGGGTCGGGCGCCATCCGTCCCGGCGCGCTGTGCCGCGCCCACCGCGGCGTGCTGTTCCTGGACGAGGCGCCGGAGTTCGCCCGGGCGACGCTGGACACGCTGCGCCAGCCCCTCGAGCGCGGCCAGGTCACGATCAGCCGGGCCGCCGGGTCGGCGACCTTCCCGTGCCGCGCCCAGCTGGTGCTCGCCGCCAACCCGTGCCCGTGCGCCAGCGCGGCCGGTGACTCCGTCTGCACCTGCAGCCCGCTGGAGCGCCGCCGGTACCGGTCCCGGCTGTCCGGCCCGCTGCTGGACCGCATCGACCTGCGCATCGAGCTGCCGCCGGTCACCCGCGCCGCCTGGCTGGACACCCGTGCGGCCCCCGAGCCGACCGCCGAGGTGGCGGCCCGCGTCGCCGCCGCCCGCGGAGCCGCCGCCGCCCGGCTGCGCGGCACCGGCCTGCTGCTCAACAGCCACGTCCCCGGGCGGCTGCTGCGGGAGCGCTGGGCGGTGCCGCGGCCGGCGCTGGCGCTGGCCGAGCGCGCGCTGGACCGCGGCCTGCTGTCGGTGCGCGGGCTGGACCGCGTGCTGCGGGTGTCCTGGACGCTGGCCGACCTCGCCGGTCGGGCGGTCCCCGACGGCGGCGATGTGGCCGAGGCGCTGGGCATGCGGCTGCAGCGGGTGGCGGCGTGACCGACCCGGCCCTCGAGGAGGACCTCGAGGACGCGCTCGCCGGCCCGGCCGCGGTCGACGGGGTGGCCGTCCCGGGCATCCGGCGCGCCCGCGCCTGGCTGACCCGCGCCGCGGAGCCGGGCTCGGTGGCCCTGTGGCGGTGGGTCGACGACGTCGGCCCGGTCGCGGCGGTGCGCGCCCTGCGGGCCGGGACGGCGCCCGAGCGGGCCCGCGCCCTGGTCGGCGTGCGCGCCGAGCAGGACGCCAGCCTCGCCGACCTCCGCCGGGCGGAGCGGTGCGGGGCCCGGCTGGTGGTCCCCGAGGACGACGAGTGGCCCGCGCTGCCGCTGCACGCGCTGACCGTCGCCACGCACACCGATGGCGACGGCGAGGGCCGGCGCGACCGGACCACCGCGCTCGTGCCGCCGGTCGCCCTGTGGGTGCGCGGGGACCCGCCGCTCGAGCCGACCGTCGACCGCTCCGTGGCCGTCGTCGGCGCGCGGGCGTCCACGGCCTACGGCGAGCACGTGGCCGCCGACCTCGGCGCGCAGCTGGGGGAGCGCGGCTGGACGGTCGTCTCCGGCGGTGCCTACGGCATCGACGTCGCCGCCCACCGCGGCGCCCTGGCCGCGGGTGCCCCCACCGTGGTGGTGCTCGCCTGCGGGGTCGACCGGGCCTACCCGGCCGCCCACTCCGCGGTGTTCGAGCGCATCGTCAGCGGCGGCGGCCTGCTGGTCAGCGAGTGGCCGCCGGGCGCGGCTCCGCACCGGCACCGCTTCCTCGTCCGCAACCGGATCATCGCCGGGCTCACCCGCGGCACCGTGGTGGTCGAGGCCGCGGCCCGCTCCGGCGCGCAGGCCACCGCCCGGCGCGCCCGCGCGCTGGGCAAGGAGGTGCTCGTCGTGCCCGGCCCCGTGACGAGCGCGATGTCGGTCGGCTGCCACGAGCTGCTGCGGGAGCAGGAGTCCGGCGCGCGGCTGGTCAGCAACGCCGCGCAGGTCGTCGAGGCGGTCGGCAGCCTCGGGGACGACCTGGCCGCTCCGGAGCGACGGCCCACGTTCCCCCGCGACGGCCTGTCCGACCTGGCCCGCCGGGTGCTCGACGCCTGCCCGGTGCGGACCGGCGTGAGCGCCGAGCGGCTGGCCGCGGTCGCCGGCTGCGACCCGCTGGAGGCCATGCGGGTGCTGCCCGGCCTCGAGGTCGCCGACCTCGTGCAGTGGACCGGCACCGGCTGGCGGCTGGCCCCACCGCCGCGCACGGGACGCGGCGGGTGACCCGGCGGCCGGTCCCCGGGGGCTCGCCTCCCGGGTGCTGAGGGGCCGGCCCGCCCGCACCGGTCGTGGGCGACCGGACGGCGCGGCGGCTTGACCCACGGACGGTGCCGTCGGACGGTCGGAGAGTGACCGCCCGGACCGCCGACGCCCGCGCCGCGCTGCCGCCGGCGCTCACGGCCGCGCTCGAGGGCTACGAGGACGCGCTGCGGCACGAGCGGGACCTGTCCGAGCACACCGTCCGCGGCTACGTCACCGACGCCGTCTGGCTGCTCGACCACCTCGCCCGCCGCGGCGGCACGCGGGTCGACGAGCTGGACCTCGCCGCGCTGCGCAGCTGGCTGGCCCAGGGCCGCACGCGCGGCGCCAGCCGCGCGACCACCGCCCGCCGCGCCGCCGCCGCCCGCTCGTTCACCGCCTGGCTGCGCCGCTCGGGGCACACCCCCGAGGACGTCGGCCTGCGGTTGGTCAGCCCCAAGGCGCACCGGACGCTGCCCGACGTGCTCGCCCCCGACCAGGCCCGCGCCGTCGTCGAGTCCACCGCCGGCGCCGACGACCCCGTGGGCCTGCGCGACGCCGTCGTCCTCGAGCTGCTGTACGCCAGCGGCATCCGGGTCAGCGAGCTGGTCGGCCTCGACGTCGACGACGTCGACCGCGGCCGCCGGCTGCTGCGGGTCCTCGGCAAGGGCCGCAAGGAGCGCAGCGTGCCCTACGGCGCACCGGCCGAGCGGGCGCTCGACGCCTGGCTGACCCGGGGCCGCCCGGCGCTGGCCACCTCCGACTCCGGCCCGGCGCTGCTGCTCGGCCGGCGCGGGCGGCGGCTGGACCCGCGCGAGGCCCGCCGGACCGTGCACGCCGCGGTGGCCCGCGCGCCGGGCGCGCCCGACGTCGGCCCGCACGGGCTGCGGCACTCCGCGGCCACCCACGTCCTGGAGGGCGGCGCCGACCTGCGCTCCGTCCAGGAGCTGCTCGGCCACGCTAGCCTCGCGACGACGCAGATCTACACGCACGTGACCGTCGAGCGGCTGCGTGCGGTGCACGCCCAGGCGCACCCGCGGGCCTGAGCCGAGCGCCCACCCGAACGACCGTCCCCGGGTCCGGCAGGACCCCAGCCACCACGAAGCGGGAGACCCGACGTGCCCGAGGCCACCATCCACCGGATCGGCGGCGAGTCCGAGGAGGACGCCGACGCCGCGCTGGCCGAGCTGTGGGCGCAGTACGTCGCCGACCGCGCCCCCGAGCTGCGCGACCGGCTGATCCTGCACTACGCGCCGCTGGTCAAGTACGTCGCCGGCCGGGTCGGCAGCGGCCTGCCGGCGCACGTCGAGCAGGCCGACCTGGTCTCCTACGGCACCTTCGGGCTCATCGACGCGATCACCCGCTACCAGCCCTCGCGCGAGGTCAAGTTCGAGAGCTACGCGATGTCCCGCATCCGCGGCGCGATCATCGACGAGCTGCGCAGCACCGACTGGATCCCGCGGTCGGTGCGGATGCGCGCCCGGCAGTTCGAGCGGACGGTCGCCACGCTGGAGAACCAGCTCCAGCGCAGCCCGACCGACGAGGAGATCGCCGCGGCGATGGAGATGGACGTCGAGGACGTGCGCAAGTTCCTCGGCCAGCTCTCCCTGGTCAACGTCGTCGCCCTCGACGAGCTGCTCACCGACGACGACGGCGGCGCGCCCCGGCTGGTCGACACGCTGCAGGACGCCAACGCCCTCGACCCGCAGGCGATGGCCGAGCACGGCGAGGCCCGCCAGCTGCTCGCCCGCGCCGTCGAGCAGCTGCCCGAGCGGGAGAAGGTCGTCGTCAGCCTCTACTACTTCGAGGGCCTGACGCTGGCCGACATCGGCCGCGTCCTCGGCGTCACCGAGAGCCGCATCTGCCAGCTGCACACCAAGGCCGTGCTGCACCTGCGCACCAAGCTCGCCGACATCGCCTGAGCCGCCGGTGGTGCTCGAGCACGCGCTCCTCCCGGTCCGCCCGGGCCGGGAGGAGGAGTTCGAGGCGGCCTTCGGGCGCGCGCGGCCGCTCGTCGAGGCGTCTCCGGGGTTCCGCTCCCTGCGGCTGTCCCGCTGCCTCGAGCGCCCGGGGACCTACCTGCTGCTGGTCGAGTGGGACCGGCTGGAGGACCACACCGAGGGGTTCCGGGGCTCGGTCGGCTACCGGGAGTGGAAGGCGCTGCTGCACTCCTTCTACGACCCGTTCCCGGTGGTCGAGCACTTCACCGACGTGGTGGCGACCGGGGATCAGGCCGCGACGCGGCGCCGCAGCGCGGCCTCGATCGGCCCGGACAGGAACAGCAGGAACATCGCCCAGTAGTGCACGCCCGGCAGCAGCGTGCCGGCCAGGAGGGCGACGAGGAACAGCCCGCTGGCGACCAGTGACGGCCACGGGGGTTGGACCGGGGCGGCGGCGTCGCGGCGCAGGGCGGGGCGCCGCCACAGCAGCAGGCTGATCGCCGTGAGGCAGAACGAGCTCAGGGTGATGGTGCCGATGTAGAGCGCCACCGCGGGCCGGTCGGTGCCGTAGCGGGCCGACACCTGGGTGGCGAAGGGCAGCAGGACGATCGTCAGGATCCACAGCAGGTTGGCGGTGAGGAACGCCTGGTCGTAGGACCCCACGGTCTCGACCACCCGGTGGTGGACCAGCCAGAGTCGCGCGATCACGACGAAGCTGAGGAAGAACGCGCCGATCTGTGACGACTCGTCGGCCAGCAGCGTGCCGAGGCCGGTCCGCGGCTCCGCGCCGTCGAGCAGCTCGGTCAGCGGCAGCACCAGCAGGGTGATGGCGATGGCGACGACCGCGTCGAGGAACGCGACGAAACGGTCGAGGCCCCGTTCGGTCTGCACCCCGCGCAGGCTAGGGGCGGCGGCCGGTCCGGCAGCGGTCCCCGCGCGTCACCCGAGCGGCAGCAGGCGCACGCGCGGCGGGCGCAGCAGCGACAGCGGGTCCAGGTACACCTCGCCGCGCCGCAGACCCCAGTGGAGGCAGGCGGCGGCCGGGCAGCCGGCGTGCCCGGCCGCCAGGGTCCCGAGCGGGGAGCCGCGGGCGACGCGCTGCCCGGCCGCGACGGCGGGGTCGACCGGCTCGTAGGTCGTCCGCAGCCCGTCGGAGTGGTCGACGCTCACCACCGGCCGGCCCGCCACCTGCCCGGCGAAGACGACGACGCCGTCCCCGGCCGCCACCACGACGTCACCGGCGGCGCCGGCGAGGTCCGCGCCGCGGTGCCCGGGGCCGTAGGGCGAGGGCGGGGGAGCGAACGGCCGGGTGACGACCGGCGGCCCGCCCAGCGGTGCGGTCCAGGCGGGGACGGCGGGAACGCCCGGCTCCGCGACGGCGGGCGCCGGCCCGAGCAGGGCGGCGCAGGCCAGCAGGAGGACGAGCAGCGGGCGGGCGGGCACGCCGCCGAGGCTCCCCGCCGGGGGGCCGCAGCGGGCCCCCGGCAGCGCACCTGTGGACGGCCCGGGCACGGGGGAGGAGCGGTCCCGCCCGGCGCGTATGCTGTCCGGTGCGACCCGCCGTGCTGGCGGGTCGACTCCGCGCGTCCTCCACCCGCCAGCACGGCGGGGCAGCCCCACCTCGGTCCCGGTCCACCCGGGTCGGTGGCGCCGCGGGACGCCAGGGCGGGACACCACCCGGTGCCCGCGTCAACCGAGGAGCGCGGCCGCCGGGCGGCCGCGCGCGAGCACGAGAGGCTGCGCCCCCATGGCAGTCGTCAGCATGAAGCAGCTGCTCGACAGCGGCGTCCACTTCGGGCACCAGACCCGTCGCTGGAACCCGAAGATGAAGCGCTTCATCTTCACCGAGCGCAACGGCATCTACATCATCGACCTGCAGCAGACGCTCGGGTACATCGACTCGGCCTACGAGTTCGTCAAGCAGACGGTCTCGCACGGCGGCACGATCCTGTTCGTCGGCACCAAGCGCCAGGCGCAGGAGGTCGTCGCCGAGCAGGCGCAGCGCGTCGGCATGCCCTACGTCAACCAGCGCTGGCTGGGCGGCATGCTCACCAACTTCTCCACCGTCCACAAGCGGCTCCAGCGGCTCAAGGAGCTCGAGGACATGGAGCAGACCGGCGTGATGGCCGGCCTGTCCAAGAAGGAGCAGCTGGGCCTGACCCGCGAGAAGGCCAAGCTCGAGCGCAGCCTCGGCGGCATCCGCGACATGCAGAAGGTGCCCAGCGCCATCTGGATCGTGGACACCAAGAAGGAGCACATCGCCGTCGGCGAGGCCCGCAAGCTGGGCATCCCGGTCGTCGCGATCCTCGACACCAACTGCGACCCCGACGAGGTCGACTACAAGATCCCGGGCAACGACGACGCGATCCGCGCCATCAACGTCCTGACCCGCGTGATCGCCGACGCCGTCGCGGACGGCCTCATGGCCCGCTCGGCCGCGCAGGCCAACGCCGGCCGCGAGGACGGCGCCGAGCAGGCCATCGGTGGCGACGAGCCGCTGCCGGACTGGGAGCGCGAGCTGCTGACCGGTGGCGCCGAGACCGCGACCGAGCAGCCCTCGGACACCTCCGCCACCGCCCCGGCCCCCACCGCCGGCGAGGCCTGAGAACTCCCGCACCGCCCGGCCGCACCGCGCGTGCGGCCGGGCGGCGCGCCGCCCGCGGGCGTCCTCGGGACGCCCACCCCTCCACACCGACGAGGAAGTGACATGCCTGCCTTCACCGCCGCCGACGTCAAGCGGCTCCGCGACGCCACCGGCGCCGGCATGATGGACGCCAAGAAGGCCCTCACCGAGGCCGACGGCGAGTACGACAAGGCCATCGAGCTGCTGCGCATCAAGGGCGCCAAGGACGTCGGCAAGCGCCTTGAGCGCTCCACGACCAACGGCATCGTCGTCAGCAAGCACGGCGCGCTGCTCGAGCTCGACTGCGAGACCGACTTCGTCGCCAAGAACGCCGACTTCGTGGCGCTCGCCGAGCGGCTCGTCGAGATCGTGCTGGAGCAGTCGCCGGCCGACCTCGACGCGCTGATGGCGACCGAGGTCGACGGCCAGACCGTCGCCAAGCTGATCGAGGCCGAGTCCGCCCGCATCGGCGAGAAGCTCGTCCTCTCCCGCTTCGCCACCTTCGAGGGCCCGACCGCGGTGTACCTGCACAAGCGGGCCACCGACCTGCCGCCGGCCATCGGCGTCGCCGTCCAGTACCAGGGCGGCGACGAGGAGGCCGCGCGCGCCCTGGCGATGCACATCGCCGCCGCCCGCCCGCGCTTCCTGTCCCGCGAGGAGGTCCCGGCGGAGGCCGTCGAGACCGAGCGCCGGGTCGCCGAGCAGACGGCCAAGGAGGAGGGCAAGCCCGAGCAGGCGATCGTCAAGATCGTCGAGGGCCGGGTCAACGCCTACTACAAGGACTTCGTCCTGCTCGAGCAGCCGTCGATCACCGAGCCCAAGCGCACGGTGAAGCAGGTCATCGACGAGGCCGGCCTGACCGTGCAGCGGTTCGCCCGCTTCGAGGTCGGCCAGGCCTGACGAGCCGCAGGCGACGGAGACACCACGCCACCGGCCCCGTCCCATCCCCGGGACGGGGCCGGTGGTGTCTCCGGGCCCGGCTGGCGAGCGCCGGGCTCTCTGTCAGGATCACCGAGAACCACGTCGAGCGAGGGAAGAGCTGTTGACCGAGACCGCCACGACGCAGACGACCGAGGCACCCCACCCGCCGCTGTCGGCCCCGAGCGCCTTCCAGCCCGCTGACGGCGCCGGCTACCAGCGGGTGCTGCTCAAGCTCTCCGGCGAGGCCTTCGGCGGCGGCAAGGTCGGCGTCGACTCCGGGATCGTCCACGACATCGCCACCCAGCTGGCCGAGGTCGTCCACGGCGGCACGCAGGTCGCCGTCGTCGTCGGCGGGGGCAACTTCTTCCGCGGCGCCGAGCTGTCCCAGGCGGGCATGGACCGCCGGCACGCCGACTACATGGGCATGCTCGGCACGGTCATGAACTGCCTGGCGCTGCAGGCCTTCTGCGAGCAGGTGGGCCTGGAGACCCGGGTGCAGACGGCGATCACCATGGGCCAGGTCGCCGAGCCCTACATCCCGCGCAAGGCCGTCCGGCACCTGGAGAAGGGCCGGCTGGTCATCTTCGGCGCCGGCGCCGGCATGCCGTACTTCTCCACCGACACCGTCGCCGCCCAGCGCGCGCTGGAGATCGGCTGCCAGGTGCTGCTCATGGCCAAGAACGGCGTCGACGGCGTCTACGACGACGACCCGCGCACCAACCCGGCGGCGACCATGTACGACGAGCTGGACTACACCACGGTCCTCGCCGACCAGCTCAAGGTCGCCGACGCCACGGCCATCAGCCTGTGCATGGACAACCAGATGCCGATCGTGGTCTTCAACCTGCTGCGCGACGGCAACATCGCCCGCGCGGTGGCGGGTGAGAGGATCGGGACGCTGATCAGCTGAGCGGGCGCCGGAACGCGCACGCCGCACCGCAGGACGACGGCGGGGACGATCCCGCCGCAGGAGGAGAGACCGTGATCGACGACACCCTGCTCGACGCCGAGGAGCGGATGGACAAGGCCCTGTCGGTCGCGCGGGAGGACCTCGGCTCGGTGCGCACCGGCCGCGCGGCGCCCTCGATGTTCAACAAGGTCCTGGTCGACTACTACGGCGCGCCGACCCCGGTGCCGCAGATGTCGTCGATCACGGTGCCCGAGGCGCGCATGGCGGTCATCAAGCCCTACGACAACAGCCAGCTGTCGGCCATCGAGAAGGCCATCCGCGACAGCGACCTGGGCGTCAACCCGACCAACGACGGGCAGATCATCCGCGTGGTCTTCCCGCAGCTGACCGAGGAGCGCCGTCGCGACCTGGTCAAGCAGGCCCGGTCCAAGGGCGAGGACGCCAAGGTCGCCATCCGCAACGTGCGCCGCCGCAGCAAGGAGGAGCTCGACCGGATCGCCAAGGACGGCGAGGCCGGCGAGGACGACGTGCGCCGCGCGGAGAAGGAGCTCGACGACCTCACCGCCCAGCACGTGGCGGCCATCGACGAGGCCGTGAAGAACAAGGAGTCCGAGCTGCTCGAGGTCTGAGCCGCTCGCCCCGATCCCTGCCATGACCTCCCGTCCCGACGCCGCCGGGGCCGGCCCGTCCGGGGACGCCGACACCGGGCCGATCCCCGTGGTCCGGCGTCCCTCGCCGCCCCCGCCGCCCGGCCCGCTCCGGCCGGTGCCCCCGCCGACCGGCCCCGTCGCGACGGCCCCGGTCCCCGCCGCGCCGGGCACCCAGGAGATGGCGGTGCCGGCCGCCGGCATCGCCGTCCCGCCCGTCCCCGGGGCACCGGCGGCGCCCGGCCCCGACACGGTCGGCGACGACGCCGGGACCGCACCGCAGGAGCGGAGGAGCGGCCGGGCCGGGCGTGACCTGGTCGCCGCCATCGGCGTCGGCCTGGGCCTCGGCGCGGTCATCCTCGCCTCGCTGCTGCTCTACCGGCCGGCGTTCCTGGTGGTCGTCGTCGCGGCGATCCTGGTCGGCATCGTCGAGCTGGTCCGCGCGCTCGAGGCCGGCGGTGCCCGCCCGCCGCTCGCCCCGGTGCTGGTCGGTGCCGTCGCGATGCTGGTGCTGGCGTGGACCCGCGGCCCCGACGGCCTCGTCGTCGGCTTCCTGCTCACCGTCGTCGCGGTGCTGCTGTGGCGGCTCGGCGACGGCCCCGGGGACTACCGCCGCGACGCCGCCGCCGGCGTCCTGGTCACCCTCTACGTGCCGCTGCTGGCCGGTTTCGCGGTCCTGCTGCTCGTCCCCGACGACGGCGCCGCGCGCGTGCTCGCGTTCATCGCCACCGTGGTCGGCAACGACGTCGGCGGATACGCCGCGGGCGTGCTGTTCGGCCGGCACCCCATGGCGCCGTCGGTGAGCCCGAAGAAGTCGTGGGAGGGCATGGCCGGGTCGGTCGTGGCCTGCGTCGCCGTCGCCACCCCGATCGTCGTGCTCGCCCTCGACGGCCCGTGGTGGGGCGGCGTGCTCGTCGGCGTCGCGCTCGCGGTCACCGCCACGGTGGGCGACCTCGGCGAGTCGCTGATCAAGCGGGACCTCGGCATCAAGGACATGGGCACGCTGCTGCCCGGCCACGGCGGGATCATGGACCGGCTCGACAGCCTGCTGCCCTCGGCGGCGGTGGCCTACCTCCTGCTGTCCTGGGTCGCGCCGCCCGGCTGAGGCGGCCAGGGGGCGCCGATCTCCCACGTCGACCCGACCGCGGCGAAGCCGCGGCGGGCGTACCAGTGGCGCGGCCAGTCGTCGGCGTCGGCCTCGAGGGTGACGAGGTCGCAGCCGGCGTCCGCGGCCAGCTCCAGCAGCCGGGCGAGGACGGCGTCGGCGTGGCCGCGTCCCCGGGCGGCCGGCTCGGTCATCACCGACTCGACCGCCGCGGTCGCGCCGTCGACCCGCAGCTGCCCGGCCGCGACGACCCGGCCGCCCTCCCGCACCACGACGTCGGTCACCGCGACGACCCGGTCGTTGCGGGCCTCCCGGCCCACCAGCTGGGCGACCACCTCGTCGAGGTCCGGGCTCCCCGCCAGGTCGCGCCGCCACCCCGCCTCCCACAGCGGGTGCACCTCCTCCTGCGCGACCACCTCCGCCCGCTCCGCCCCGGGCGGGCCGGGGCCGGCGGGACGGGCCATGACCAGCAGCTCGCCGGCCTCCCAGCCCGCCGCGGCCAGCTCGTGCGCGACCGCACCGGCACCGGGCCGGCGCAGCACCGCCGCGCGGTGGACCCAGCCGGCGTCCGCGGCGACCTCGCCGGCCGTCCGCGCCACCGTGGCCGCGTCGACGGGGTCGTCGAGCACCAGCCGGTTGTCGTCGCGGGAGTGCGCGAAGCGGGGGTCGAGGACGGCCACCCCGCCGGGGACGTCGCGCACCTCGGCGGCCCGCCGGGTGCGCAGCGACAACCCGTGCGCCAGGGCCCGGCCCAGCGCGTCGTCCGGGGCGGGCAGGACCGGAGGCACCGGCGGGCGGTAGGGCACGACGGCGACCACCGCCGCCGTCGGGAGGGGGCCGTACAGGTGCGGGAAGCGCATGCCCGCGGGGTCGGTGCCGACGCCGGGCTCCTCGACCACCGGGTCGGTCAGGCGGGCCGGGTCGACGACGAGCAGGACCAGGTCGCGCCGGCCCGGGAACAGCCGCGCGGCCGGCAGGTGGACCTGCTCCGGGTGCGACAGGTGCACGAACGGCGCCCCGGCCGGCGGCACCGCACCGGCGGACAGTGCGGCCCGCCAGTCGGCCGGGGCGCACAGGTGGACGAGGACGCTCATGCCCCCGGGGTCTCGTCCGGGTCGATCCCGCGCGCGGCCAGCGCCTGCTCGATCGCCTCGCAGACGGCACGGACGACGGCCACCCGCGCCCACCGCTTGTCGTCCCCGGCGACCAGCGTCCACCGTCCCGCCGGGTGGTCGGTGCGCGCGAGCATCTCCTCGACGGCGGCCTCGTACGCCGGGCGCTTCTCCCGGTTGCGCCAGTCCTCGTCGGTGAGCTTCCAGGCCCGGTAGGGGTCGGCCGCGCGGGACTCGAAGCGGCGCAGCTGCTCCTCGGGCGAGACGTGCAGCCAGAACTTGACCAGGACCATGCCCTCGGCGGCCAGCGTCGTCTCCAGGTCGACGATCTCGCCGTAGGCCCGCTGCCACGCCTCCTCGCCGGCGAACCCCTCCACCCGCTCGACCAGCACGCGGCCGTACCAGGTGCGGTCGAGGACGGCCATGCCGCCCCAGCCGGGCAGCACGGGCCAGAACCGCCAGAGGAAGTGGTGCCGCTTCTCGGTCGGGGTGGGGGCGGCGAACTGCGCCACCCGCACGTGCCGGGGGTCCAGCTCGTCGACCAGCCGCTTGATCGCGCCGCCCTTGCCCGAGGCGTCCCAGCCCTCGAACAGCACGCAGACCGGCGGGCCGAGCGGGGTGCCCAGCTGCCCGCCGAGGAACAGCCGGAGGTGCACCAGGCGCTGCTGCGCGGCGGCCAGCTGTTCCTTGGCCTCGCGCTTGCCCAGCCGGAGGGTCAGGTCCACGTCGTCGAGTCGGCCCACCTCGCCGAGCCTGGCGTACGCGGCCCCGCCTGTCAGGTCGGCAGCTGCGCGTGCTGGCGGATCCAGGCGTGCATGGCGATCCCCGCCGCGACGCCGGCGTTGACCGAGCGGGTCGAGCCGAACTGCGCGATGGACAGGACGTCGTCGGCCACCGCCCGTGCCTCCTCCGACAGCCCGGTGCCCTCCTGGCCGAACAGCAGCACGCAGGCCCGGGGGAGGTCGGCGGTCTCGATCGGCCGGGCGCCGGGCAGGTTGTCGACGGCGAGCACCGGCACGCCCCGCTCCCGCGCCCAGGCGCCGAGCGCGGCGGCGTCGGGGTGGTGCCGCACGGTCAGGTACCGGTCGGTGACCATCGCTCCCCGGCGGTTCCACCGCTTCCGGCCGACGACGTGCACCTCCGCGGCGAGGAAGGCGTTGGCCGTGCGCACGACCGTCCCGATGTTGAGGTCGTGCCGCCAGTTCTCGATGGCGACGTGGAACCCGTGCCGGCGCCGGTCGAGGTCGGCGACGATCGCCTCGACGGCCCAGTAGCGGTACCGGTCGACGACGTTGCGCCGGTCCCCGTGCGCCAGCAGCTCGGGGTCGTAGCGCGGGTCCTCCGGCCACGGCCCCTCCCACGGGCCGACGCCGACCGAGTCGAGCGGGACGGGTGCGCGCTCGGCCTCGGACACCCGGCCGACGCTAGCGGGCCGCACCCCGCCGCCCGGCCGCGCCTCCGTCACCCGGTCGGGTCCGTCGGGCACGATGACCACTCCACGGGGTGAGCATCGGATGACAGTCAGTGACAGCGAGGTGGGATGGCGGCGCGGCAGGACGGCGACCCCGAGGAGGCCGGCACCCCGGTCGAGCCGTGGGGGGAGTGGCTGCCCGGGTGGGTGAACGAGCCCGGCCCCGGGGCGGCTGACGAGGACGCCCCGGTCGAGGAGGTCCTCGAGGACGCCCCGGTCGATGACGCCCCGGTCGGGGAGGTCCTCGAGGACCTCCCGCTCGACGAGGGGCCGGTCGACGAGGTCGCCGAGGACGCCCCGGTCGAGGAGGCGCCGGTCGGCGGGGCCGCGGACGACGAGGACGTCCTCGAGACCCCCGTGCCGGCAGCCGACGACCTCGACGGCACCGCCGCCGGGGAGCACCCGGAGGTGGCGAGCGCCGAGGACGACGGGCCGGGGACGTCCTCTCCTGGCGGTCCTCCCGTGACCGGCTCCCCGGCGACCGCGGCCCCGGACGCGGTGCCGGTCCCGGAGGCCCTGCCGGTCCCGGCGATCGCCGAGGTCGTGACGCCTCGTGTGGTCGTCCGCCCGCGGGTGCGGCCCCGGCGTCGGGTCGGCGTCGCCGTGGCGGCGGGCGTGCTCGCCGCCTGCGGCGTCACCGGTGCGGTCCTGCTGGCGGGTGCCTCGTCCGGCTCGGTCCCGACGGCGGCCGTGCAGTCCTCGCCGTCGGCGGTCGCCGCGCCGACGCGGGCCGTCCCGGCGCCGAGGCCGTCCGTCGTCGCCGGTGTCGTCCCCCTCGCCCCGACGACCAGCGTGCCCGCGCCGGCCACGTCCGCGCCGGTCACCGACCCCGCCCCGGCCCCGGTGCGGACCAGCGCGACGCCGTCCCCTGCGACGACCCCGGACGCCCCGCTGCCGGCGGTCGTCGCGCCGGAGCCGTCCGCGGCACCGGAGGTCGTCCCGGTGCCGCCGCCGGTCGGACCGGCGGAACCCCCCGGATCCGGGACGGACGCGGTGCCGACCACCGAGCCGGCCACGCCGACGGGATCGGTCGAGGAGCCCGTGCCCACCCCGACCCCGACGACGACCCCGGCGCCGCCCCCGACCCCGACACCGACCCCGCCGCCCTCGACCTCGACCGAGGACGACCTCCCGGACCCGGACGGCGAGGTGGCGCCCACCCCGACCCCCGCACCCACCTCCGCACCGACGACGGGGGCACCGGTGCCCACCGCCGCGCCGACGGGCGCAGGGGCGTCCTGAGCGAGCGACCTCACCCGCACGGCGGCCCACGCCCGGCCCGGGGGTGGGACGATGGAGGGGTCATGACTGCCCTGCCGCTCGTCCTCGACGCCCCCCGCCGGGGCAAGCCGCCGCGCCACCTCGCCGACCTCACCCGCGAGGAGGCGCGCGCCGCCGTCGCCGAGCTCGGGCAGCCGGCGTTCCGCGCCGACCAGCTCGCCCGGCACTTCTTCCGCGGCACCACCGACCCGGCGCGGATGACCGACGTGCCCGCCGCGGTGCGCGAGACGCTGTCCGAGGCGCTGCTGCCGGGCCTGCTCACGCCCGTGCGCCACCAGTCGGCCGACGGCGGGCGCACCCGCAAGACGCTGTGGCGGCTGCACGACGGCGCGCTGGTCGAGAGCGTGCTCATGCGCTACCCCGACCGGGCCACCGTCTGCATCTCCAGCCAGGCCGGCTGCGGCATGGCCTGCCCCTTCTGCGCCACCGGCCAGAACGGGCTGACCCGCAACCTCTCGGCGGCCGAGATCATCGGCCAGGCGGTCGCCGCCGCCGCGGCCATGGCGTCGGGGGAGATCCCCGGCGGGCCGGGCCGGCTGTCCAACGTCGTCTTCATGGGCATGGGCGAGCCGCTGGCCAACTACGCCCGGGTCCGCCGCACGCTGGACGCGCTGCTCACCTCCGCGCCGTGGGGCCTGGGCCTGTCGCAGCGGTCGGTCACCGTCTCCACCGTGGGCCTGGTGCCGGCGATCCGGCGGCTGACCGAGGAGGGCCTGGGCGTCACCCTCGCGGTGAGCCTGCACGCCCCCGACGACGAGCTGCGCGACACCCTCGTGCCGATCAACACCCGGTACAAGGTGGCCGACGTCGTCGACGCGGCCGACGCCTACGCCGCGCGCACCGGACGCCGCTACTCGGTGGAGTACGCCCTCATCCGCGACGTGAACGACCAGCCCGAGCGCGCCGACCTGCTCGGCCGGCTGCTGTCGGAGCGGCTCGCGCACGTCAACCTCATCCCGCTGAACCCGACGCCGGGCAGCCCCTGGGACGCCAGCCCGCTGCCCGCGCAGCGGGAGTTCGTGGCCCGGCTGCGCGCGCACGGGGTGCCGACGACGGTCCGCGACACCCGCGGCCAGGACATCGACGGTGCCTGCGGCCAGCTGGCCGCGGCCGACCGCGCCGAGGGCGTGCCGACCGTGGCCACGCCGGTCCCGGCGCTGGAGACCCCGGTCGAGCTGGGAGCCGAGGCGGACGCGTGAGCACCGGGGACGCCGCGTGAGCACCGGGGACGCCGCGTGAGCACCGAGGTCCCCACCGCCGAGGCGCACGAGCACAGCCACGCCGACGTCTCGGGCGGCTGGCTGCGGGCCGCCGTCTTCGGCGCGATGGACGGGCTGGTGACCAACACCGCGCTGGTCGCGGGTGTCGGCGGTGGCGGCGCCTCGTCGCACGCGATCGTGCTCTCCGGCGTCGCCAGCCTGGTCGCCGGGGCGATCTCGATGGCGCTGGGGGAGTACACCTCGGTCAGCACGCAGAACGAGCAGCTCGACCTCGAGGTGGAGAAGGAGCGCCGCGAGCTCGCGCGCAACCCCCAGGGCGAGCTGGCCGAGCTGGTGCAGATGCTGCGCGTGCGGGGCGTCGACGCCGACCTCGCCGAGCGGGTCGCCGTCCAGCTGCACCGCGACCCCGACACGGCGCTGCGGCTGCACGTGGTCGCCGAGCTGGGGCTCAACCCGGCCGACAAGCCCTCGCCGTGGACCGCGGCGGTCTCCTCGTTCCTCACCTTCGCCACCGGCGCGGTGATCCCGCTGCTGCCCTACCTGCTCGGGTTCTCGGTCCTCGCCGCGGCGCTGGTCTGCGGCGCGGTCGGCCTGGCCGCGGCCGGAGCGCTGTCCTCGCGCTTCACCCCGCGCTCCTGGTGGTCCGCGGCCCTGCGGCAGCTGCTGTTCGGGGCGCTGGCAGCGGGAGCGACGTACGCCATCGGCGCGGCGATCGGCGTCGCGGTCTCCTGACACGACGACGCCCGACCCGGCGGGGGCCGGATCGGGCGTCGAGTGTCCGTCGAGGGCTACCTGCGCCAGGCGGTGCGCTTGCGGTGCAGGTCCCACAGCAGCACCACGACCAGGCCGGCGGAGATGCCGAACAGCCACAGGTCCTCCATGCGGCCCTCGTGGTTGCCCCACGTGTAGGACAGCATGACCAGCACGGTCAGCCAGCCGGCGATCTGCGCCCACTTGCCGGTGCGGGCGTGCCAGCCCCAGTCCTCGGGCCGCTCCTCGTCGACCGGGTGCTCCCCGGCGCGGACGACGCCCTCCTCGCGGTTGGGCTGGTTGACGCGCGTGGTCTGCGGGTCGTGCTGGCGGACCCCGGGGCCGGACTGCTCGCTCACGCCCCTCATCCTGCCAGCCCCGTCCGCGGGTCACCGGTCGAGGTGTGGTGGGCGGGTCGCGTCCCGCGTCGGGGAGGATGCCGCTCATGAGCGAGCCGCGCGAGGTGACCGTGCTGGGCTCGACCGGGTCGATCGGCCGGCAGGCGATCGCGGTCGCCGAGCAGAACCCCGGCCGGCTGCGGATCACCGCGCTGGCCGCCGGCGGCGGCGACGTGGCCCGGCTGGCCGAGCAGGCGCTGACCCTCGGCGTCCGCACGGTCGCGGTGGCCCGCGCGACCGCCGCCCAGGACCTGCAGCTGGCCTTCTACGCGGCGGCCTCCCAGCGCGGCTGGGCGCGGGGCGAGTACGCGCTGCCGGAGATCCTCGCCGGGCCGCGCGCCGCCGAGGAGCTCGCCGCCCGCCCCGCCGACGTGGTCCTCAACGGGATCACCGGCTCGATCGGGCTGGGCCCCACCCTGGCCGCGCTGCGGGCCGGCAACGTCGTCGCGCTGGCCAACAAGGAGTCCCTGGTCGCCGGCGGGGACCTCGTGACCGCCGCGGCCGCGCCCGGCCAGCTGGTGCCGGTGGACTCCGAGCACTCGGCGCTGGCGCAGTGCCTGCGCGGCGGGCGCAGGAGCGAGGTCGCCCGGCTGGTGCTCACCGCCAGCGGCGGGCCGTTCCGCGGGCGCAGCGCCGCCGACCTCGCCGACGTCACCGTCGAGCAGGCGCTGGCGCACCCCACGTGGGCCATGGGCCCGGTGGTGACGATCAACTCGGCCACGCTGGTCAACAAGGGCCTGGAGCTGATCGAGGCGCACCTGCTGTTCGGGGTGCCCTACGCCGACATCGACGTCGTGGTGCACCCGCAGTCGATTGTGCACTCGATGGTCACCTTCGCCGACGGCGCCACCATCGCCCAGGCCAGCCCGCCGGACATGCGGCTGCCGATCGCGCTGGCGCTGGCCTGGCCCGACCGGCTGCCGCACGTGCAGTCCGCGCTGGACTGGTCGACGGCGAGCACCTGGGAGTTCGCGCCGCTGGACGCCGACGCGTTCCCGGCGGTGCGGCTCGCGCGCGCGGCGGGGGAGGCCGGGGGCGTCGTCCCGGCGCTGTACAACGCGGCCAACGAGGAGGCGGTGGCGGCGTTCCTCGCCGGGCGGCTGCGTTTCCCGGACGTCGTCGGCCTGGTCGCGCGTACCCTCGACGACGCGCCGGACCTCGGCGCTCCCACCTGCGTCGACGACGTGCTGGCCGCGGAGCGCTGGGCCCGGCAGCACGCCCGCGCCGCTCTCGCCGGAGGCCCCAGCTGAGCATCCTCCTGACGGTCCTCGGGATCGTCGCGTTCGCGATCGGCCTGTTGTTCAGCATCGGCTTCCACGAGTTCGGCCACTTCTTCTGGGCGCGGAAGTTCGGCATGCGCGTGCCGCAGTTCATGGTCGGCTTCGGCCCGACGGTGTTCTCCCGGACGCGCGGCGAGACCGAGTACGGCATCAAGGCGATCCCGCTCGGCGGCTACATCCGCATCGTCGGCATGATCCCGCCGGCCGAGGAGAACGAGAGCAAGCGCGCCACCCGGATGCGGACGTTCATCGCCGAGGTGCGCGGCCAGGCCCTCGACGACGTCCGGCCCAGCGACGCCGGCCGGGTCTTCTACGCCAAGCCCTGGTGGCAGCGCGTGATCGTCATGTTCGCCGGGCCGTTCCACAACCTGGTGCTCGCGGTGGTGTTCTTCGCGATCACGCTCACCGCGATCGGCACCAACGTCATCACCACCCAGCTCGACACGGTCCCCGCCTGCGTCGTCCCGGCCGGTGCGGAGAGCATCGCCGTCGCCGAGGAGCAGGGCGGCGACGTCTGCGACATCCCGATCGTCACCAGCGGCGCCGACGCCGGGCAGCTCTGCGAGGAGGGCACCCCCGGGTGCGCGACGCCGGTGCCCAGCCCCGCCGCCCAGGCCGGGCTGCGGCCGGGCGACACGATCGTGGCGATCGGCGGCCGGCAGGTCGACCCGACCGGCTACGACAGCTGGACCACGGTGCAGCAGGCGATCCGCTCCTCGGCGGGGGAGCCGCTGGCCCTCGCCGTCGAGCGCGACGGCGTGCGCCGGGAGCTCACCGTCACGCCGATCGAGAACGTCGTCCCCACCGACGACGGCGAGGGCACGATGACCGCCGGCTACCTCGGCGTCAGCCCGGTGTTCGGCTTCGCCCGCCAGTCGGTGTCCGACCTGCCCGGCTACTTCGGCATGGTCGTGTCCCAGTCGGTGCAGCGCCTGGTGGAGATCCCCGAGCGCGTCCCGCAGCTGTTCCGCGCCGCCTTCCTCGGCGAGGAGCGCGACGAGAACGGCCCCATCGGCGTCGTCGGCGTCGGGCGGATCTCCGGCGAGGTCTTCGCCATCGAGCAGATCAGCGGCATGGAGAAGCTGAGCTTCTTCCTCGGCCTGCTGGCCAGCGTCAACCTCGTGCTGTTCCTGTTCAACCTGCTGCCGCTGTACCCGCTCGACGGCGGGCACGTGGCCGGGGCGCTGTACGAGAAGGCCCGCTCGGTGGTCGCCCGCTGGCGCGGCCGGCCCGACCCCGGCCCGTTCGACATCGCCCGGCTGATGCCGGTCGCCTACGTCGTCGCCGGGCTGTTCATCGCGCTGTCGGGGCTGCTGCTCGTCGCCGACGTCGTCAACCCGATCACACTCCAGTAGGCGTCGGCGCCGACCCCGCGGGAGCGGGGATACTCGTGGTCATGGCCATCCCCGTCGCTCTCGGCATGCCCGCCGCGCCCCCGCCCGTCCTGGCCCCGCGCCGGAAGACGCGGCAGCTGGACGTCGGCGGCGTGGGCGTCGGCAGCGACTCCCCGGTCAGCGTGCAGTCGATGACGACGACGAAGACCGCCGACGTCAACGCCACCCTGCAGCAGATCGCCGAGCTGACCGCCGCCGGCTGCCAGATCGTGCGGGTCGCCGTCCCCGACACCGACGACGCCGAGGCGCTGCCGGCGATCGCGAAGAAGTCGCAGATCCCGGTCATCGCCGACATCCACTTCCAGCCGCGGTACGTGTTCGCCGCGATCGACGCCGGCTGCGCCGCGGTGCGCGTCAACCCCGGCAACATCAAGAAGTTCGACGACCGGGTCGGCGAGATCGCGAGGGCGGCCAAGGACGCCGGCATCCCGATCCGCATCGGCGTCAACGCCGGCTCGCTCGACAAGCGGCTGCTGGCCAAGTACGGCAAGGCCACCCCGGAGGCGCTGGTCGAGTCGGCGCTGTGGGAGTGCTCGCTGTTCGAGGAGCACGACTTCCGCGACATCAAGATCTCGGTCAAGCACAACGACCCGGTGGTCATGGTGCGCGCCTACGAGCTGCTCGCCGCGCAGTGCGACTACCCGCTGCACCTCGGCGTCACCGAGGCCGGGCCCGCGTTCCAGGGGACGATCAAGTCCGCCGTCGCGTTCGGCGCGCTGCTGTCGCAGGGCATCGGCGACACCATCCGCGTCTCGCTCTCGGCGCCGCCGGTCGAGGAGGTCAAGGTCGGCACCCAGATCCTGGAGTCGCTGAACCTGCGCCAGCGCGGCCTGGAGATCGTCAGCTGCCCCTCGTGCGGCCGGGCGCAGGTCGACGTGTACAAGCTCGCGAACGAGGTGACCGCCGGCCTCGACGGGCTCGAGGTGCCGCTGCGGGTCGCCGTCATGGGCTGCGTCGTCAACGGCCCCGGCGAGGCCCGCGAGGCCGACCTCGGCGTCGCGTCGGGCAACGGCAAGGGGCAGATCTTCGTCAAGGGGCAGGTCGTCAAGACCGTCCCCGAGTCGCAGATCGTCGAGACGCTCATCGAGGAGGCCATGCGCCTCGCCGCCGAGATGCCTGCCGGCGAGCAGGTCGACGCCGGCACGCCGTCCGGCCCGCCGGTCGTCACCGTCAGCTGACCCTCCCCGTCCGTCCTCCTGGGCCCGACCCGTGCTCCGCTCGCCGACCGCCCGCGTCCTCGACGAGACCGACGAGCCGGCCGTCCGCCGGCTGCTGGCCTCCGACCCGGTCGCGGCGTGCGTGCTGGCCGGCCGCGTGGAGGCGGCCGGGACCGCACCGTCGACCCTCGGGGCGCCGCTGTGGGGGATGGGCGCCGGCCGCAGCCTCGACGCCGTCTGCCTGGCCGGGGCCAACCTCATCCCGTTCGCCGTCCCCGGCGCCGAGCGGGCCGCGGCCGAGGCGTTCGCCGAGCGCGCCCGCCGGGCCGGCCGACGCTGCTCGACGATCGTCGGGCCGGCCGCGGCCGTCGCCCCGCTGTGGGAGCTGCTCGAGCCCGCCTGGGGCCCGTGCCGCGACCACCGGCCCCGGCAGCCGCTCCTGGCCATCGACGGCCCGCCGGCGATCGCCCCCGAGCCGCGGGTCCGGCCGGTGCGCCCGCGCGAGGTCGACGTGCTGCTGCCCGCGGCGGTGGCCATGTTCACCGAGGAGGTCGGCGTCAGCCCGCTGCGGACCGACGGCGGCGTCGGCTACCGGGCGCGGGTCGAGGACCTCGTCCGCGCCGGCCAGTCGCTGGCCTGGATCGAGGACGGCCGGGTGCTGTTCAAGGCCGAGATCGGCGCGGTCTCGCGGGCGGCGTGCCAGGTGCAGGGCGTGTGGACCGCGCCGGAGGTGCGCGGCCGGGGCATCGGCGCCGCCGGGATGGCCGCCGTCGTCGAGTACGCGCGGACCATGATCGCCCCGGTGGTCAGCCTCTACGTCAACGACTACAACGCCCCCGCCCGTGCGGTGTACGACCGGGTCGGGTTCCGCGAGGTCGGCCGCTACGCCAGCGTCCTCTTCTAGGAGGACCACCCTTCCCCCCACGCCTCGCGAGCCCGGCGCGGGTCCCTGAAGGGTGGCCGTCCCAGCACGTCGCCACCGGAACGTCGGACCGTTCTGAGAGGCTGTGCCGTCGTGGCAGCACGACGCACGGCGGTCCTCGGCACGGTCCTCACCCTCCTCTCCGCACCGGCCCTCGCCGCCTGCTCCGGCAGCTCGGAGGACGACGTCCGCGCCGCCGCGCGGGCCTTCCTCGACGACTGGGCCGGGGGCGACACCGGCGCCGCGGCCGACGCCACCACCGACCCCGACGCCGCCACCGCGCTGCTCGGGCAGACCGCCACCGACCTGCCCGGGGCCACGCTCGACGCCGAGCTCGGCGACGTCACCGTCCAGGACGGCACCGCCACCGCCGGCTGGACCGCCACCTGGGACCTCGCCGCGGCACCCGACTGGACCTACGAGGCCACCCTCGAGCTGCGGGAGGGGGACGGCGACGGTGCGGGCGCCTGGCGGGTGGTCGCCGAGCCCACGCTGGTACACCCCGAGCTGGGGGAGGGCCAGCGACTGCAGCTGACCCGGTCGCTGCCCGAGCGTGCCGCGATCACCGACGCTGCCGGCCAGCCGCTGTTCACCCCGACCGAGGTCGTCAACGTCGGCGTCGACACCGGCCAGGTCGCCGACCTGCCGTCGCTGGCCGCGGCGCTGTCGTCGGCCACCGGCGTGCCCGCCGAGGAGATCACCGCCGACGTCCAGGCCGCCCCGGCCGGCCAGTTCGTCCCCGTCATCACCCTGCGGCGGCCGGACTTCGAGGCCATCCGCGCCCAGGTCTTCAACCTGCCCGGCGCGGTCTTCCCCACCGAGACGCGGCTGCTCGCGCCGTCGGCCCGGTTCGCCTCCGCGCTGCTCGGCCGGGTCGGGGCGGCCACGGCCGAGGTGCTCGAGGAGACCACCGGGGACGACGAGGCGGTGTACGCGGCGGGGGACCAGCTCGGCCTCTCCGGCCTGCAGCGCGCCTACCAGGAGCAGCTCACCGGCACCCCCGGCTTCACCGTCTCGGTGGTGAGCACCGACGAGTCCACCGGCGACGCCGGCCAGGAGGTCGGCGCCGTCGCCCCCGTCCCCGGCCGGCCGATCCGGACTCCGCTGGTCCGCGCGCTGCAGGACGCCGCCGACGGCGCCGTCGCCACCCAGCCGCTGGCGACCCACCTGGTCGTGGTCCGGCCCGGCACGGGCGAGGTGCTCGCCGTCTCCTCGAACGAGGTCGCGGCGGCCGGCAACGCCCTGACCGGCCAGTACCCGCCGGGCTCGAGCATGAAGACGATCACGGCGACCGCGCTCCTGTCCGCCGGCGCGCTGACCCCGGACACCCCGGTCCCCTGCCCGGGGACGACGGTCGTCGAGGGCCGCGAGTTCGAGAACCAGGACCAGTTCGACCTCGGCACCGTGCCCTTCACCGAGGCCTTCGCCCAGTCCTGCAACACCACCTTCATCCAGGCCGGCCTGCAGCTGCCCGACGACGCCCTGGCCGCGGCGGCCGCCTCCTACGGGGTGGGCAGCGACTGGCAGCTGCCGGTCGACGTGTTCAGCGGCAGCGTCCCGGCCGACGCCACCGGCACCACGAAGGCCGCGGACGCGATCGGCCAGGGCCAGGTGCTCGTGAGCCCGGCGCAGATGGCGCTGGTGGTCGCGGGCGTGGCCGGCGGCACCCCGGCCGCCCCGGTCGAGGTGGTCGGCGCGGACCCGGCGGGCCCCGCACCGGCCGGCCCGGGCCAGGCGGTGCTCGACCAGCTCCGGCCGATGATGCGCCAGGTCGTGCTGAGCGGGACCGCGCAGGCGCTGGCCGACCGCGGCGAGGTCTACGGCAAGACCGGCACCGCCGAGTTCGGCAGCAACACCCCGCCGGACGCGCACGGCTGGTTCACCGGTTACCAGCTCGGCGGCCCGCAGGGCGACATCGCGTTCGCGGTGCTGGTCGAGGGCGGGCAGTCCAGCAGCGCCGCCGTCGCCGTCACCGACGCCTTCCTCGGCGCGCTGGGGTGAGGACCTCCCTGCCCCCTCGCAGGCCCGCGGCGGGCCCCTGCGGGGAGGCCGGGGAGCTCAGTCGAGACCGGGCAGGGCCGACGTGACGGGGGTGCGGCCGGCCGCGGCGCGCCAGGTCACGG
Organism: Geodermatophilus arenarius; assembly: GCF_042654585.1. NCBI lineage: Bacteria > Bacillati > Actinomycetota > Actinomycetes > Geodermatophilales > Geodermatophilaceae > Geodermatophilus > Geodermatophilus arenarius. Next base: position 588 of record NZ_JBHSGR010000029.1, on the reverse strand, counting down.
CGCGCTCCTCGCCGGCGCCCAGGGAGTCGACGGCGAGCTGCCGCACCCCGGGCTCCTCCGCGGCGTCGAGCAGCGCCACCCAGGCCGCGGAGACGCCGTCCTCGAGCACGACCGCCAGGGCCGCGGCGTCGACCGGCGAGAGCACCGGGAAGGGCAGCTCGTAGCCGGCCTCGGCGGGTACCGGGTCGGCGTCGCGCTCGTCGAGCAGCTCCGCCAGGCGGTCGCGGGAGTCCCGGTGGGCCTGCTCGGCGTCGGCGGCGGGCGACCGGCCGTCGGCCGGCAGGGCGGCCCCGACGACGCCGTACCCCCACACCGCCGCGTGCTCGGCGGCCACCACCGCGCGCAGCGCGGTGTCTTCCGCGCTCCCGGCGGTCCCGTCCTCGGTCACTGCGGCCCCCTCACGCCAGCGCGGCGGCGTGCCCGCGCAGCCCCGCCGCGATCGACCCCAGCAGCGCGGCCCCGGCACCCGAGGCGTCCACGCAGGCGGCCGCGTGCGCGGCGGCCGCGGCGGCCACCTGGTCGCGCAGCCACGCGCGCAGGTCCCCGCCCGCGGGCGGGGCCGGCGGGGGGGACGACGACGGGGTCGCC
>NZ_JBHSGR010000028.1:0-54622 GCF_042654585.1 Geodermatophilus arenarius | reverse complement strand
CCCCGCCGTCGCCGACGCCGTCCGCCGCACGCTGCCCCTGCGCGGGGGCGTGCTCGCCCACGGCGCGGCCACCGCCGCGCTGCTCGCGGTCGCCGGCGGCACCGTCGCCGGCCGCCCGCTGCCCGCCGCCGAGGCCGCGGCGACCTTCGTGCTCGTGCTCCTCACCTCGGCGCGGACGCTGTACTGGGCCCGGGACGCCGCCGCCCTGACCCGCCGCCTGGAGCGGACCGAGGGCTGGTTCCGCGCGCTGGTGCACAGCGGCGACGCCGTCACGCTGGTCCTCGACGGCTCCGGCCGGGTCACCTCCGCGACCGGCCCGGTCGCCGAGCGGCTCGGCGTCGCGGAGGAGGACCTGATCGGCCGGGTGCTGCCCGGCCTGCTGCACCCGGGGGACCGGGACCTGCTCGACCGCGTCTCCGCCGCCCTGCGCGACGGCACGCCCGACGGCCTGCCCGCGGCCGGCCGGCTGCGCGCCGCCGACGGCACCTGGCGCGACGTCGAGGTGTCCGGCGCCGCCCCCGCGGCGGGCCGCCGGTCCGGCGACGGGCTGGTGCTGCACCTGCGCGACGTCACCGAGCGCCGCGCCGGGCAGCGCGAGCTCGAGCGGCTGGCCTACACCGACTCGCTCACCGGGCTGCCCAACCGCGCCCGCTTCATGGCCGCCCTCGACGGCGCCCTGACCCAGGCCTCCCGCGGCCGGCGCTCCTGCGTGCTGCTGCTCGACCTCGACGGCTTCAAGGCGGTCAACGACGTCGCCGGGCACGACGCGGGGGACCGGCTGCTGTGCGAGGTGGCCGACTCGCTGCGCGCCGAGGCCCGCGCCGGGGACCTGGTCGCCCGCCTCGGCGGCGACGAGTTCGCCCTCGTCGTCGACGCCGGTCCCGACGAGGCGCTGGCCCTGGCCGAGCGGCTGGTCGCGCGGCTGGACCGCACCCAGCGCTACGCCGCCCCCGGCGACCCGGAGGGCGCCGGCCCGGTGCTGCGCACCTCGGCCAGCGTCGGCGTCACCGAGGTGGTCGCCGGCGCCGACGCCTCGGCGACCGTGCGGGAGGCCGACCTCGCGCTTCGCACGGTCAAGGCACAGGGCAAGAACGGCGTCCGGGCCTCGGGGGAGGCGCTGGTGGAGGAGTCCGCCCGCCGCAGCCGGCTGGCCCGCGACCTGCCCGCCGCCATCGAGCGGGGCCAGCTGCGGGTGGTCTACCAGCCCGTCGCCGGCGTGGCGGAGCGCCGCGTCCTGGGCGTCGAGGCCCTCGTGCGCTGGGACCACCCGGTGCTCGGCCCCGTGCCGCCGGAGGAGTTCATCGGCCTGGCCGAGGAGGACGGGCTGATCGTGCCGCTGCAGCGGTGGGTGCTGCAGACGGCGACCGCCGAGCACGCCCGCCTCGTCGAGCAGGGCCGCGACCTCAAGCTCGGCGTCAACATCTCCGTGCGCCACCTGCAGGCCCGCTGCCTGGTCGAGGACGTCACCCGTGCCCTGCAGCGCTCGGGCCTGCCCACGCACCTGCTGATGGTCGAGGTCACCGAGAGCGTCCTCATGGACGACGACGAGCGGCTGCTGGCCGAGCTCGCCGAGCTGTCCGCGCTGGGCTGCATCGTCTCCCTCGACGACTTCGGCAAGGGCTACTCGTCGCTGGCCTACCTCGCCCGGCTGCCCGTGCAGGTGCTGAAGATGGACCGCGGCTTCGTGTCCGGCATCGACACCGACCCGCGCGGCGCGGCGCTGGTCGGCAGCGTCGTCGACCTCGGCCGCACGCTCGGCATGGACGTCGTCGCCGAGGGCGTGGAGACCCGCGAGCAGATGGCCGTCCTCACCGCGCTCGGCTGCCGGTTCCTGCAGGGCTGGCTGATCGGCCGGCCGGTCCCCGGCCCCGCGCTGCCGGCGCTGGTCGACGCCTTCGACCCCGCCCCGCTGGACGGCCCGGTCCCCGTCGCCGTCCCATGAGACGGACGACACGAGTCCACTGTGTGGGACAGCCTGGTTGACGTCGCGGCGGTCGAGGCGCACAGTGTCCGCGTGACCTCCGCCCGCCTGCTCCTCGTAGTCGCCTAGCGCGCCGGTCGCCCGACCGACGCGCTACGCCCCTCTGTGCCCACGGCACGAGGGGTTTTTTGTTGGCACGAGGCCCGGGGCGGGGCCGGCCCGGCGGACAGCCGGGAGCCTCCCCGCACCCGGGCGACACCGAGCAGACACCCGGAACCGCACGCCCGTCCCGCCCGTCCGGCACAGGAGACGCCCCGCATGACCAGCACCCCGAGCGAGTCCGCCACCCGAGAGGCCGCCGAGGCCCTCACCGGTGTCGAGACGACGGTCCGCTCGATCGCCGAGTCCGCCGCCGAGCCCGCGACCGGCATCACCGGCGCGCAGAGCCTGGTCCGCTCGCTCGAGGCCGTGGGCGTCGACGTCGTCTTCGGCATCCCGGGCGGCGCGATCCTGCCCGCCTACGACCCGCTGTTCGACTCGCGCGTGCGGCACGTCCTCGTCCGGCACGAGCAGGGCGCCGGGCACGCGGCCACCGGGTACGCGCAGGCCACCGGCCGGGTCGGCGTCTGCATGGCCACCTCCGGCCCGGGCGCGACCAACCTGGTCACCCCGCTGGCCGACGCCTACATGGACTCGGTGCCGATCGTCGCGATCACCGGCCAGGTGCCCAGCGGCGCGATCGGGACCGACGCCTTCCAGGAGGCGGACATCCGCGGCATCACGATGCCGATCACCAAGCACAACTTCCTGGTCACCGACCCGGCGGAGATCCCGCAGCGGATCGCGGAGGCGTTCCACCTGGCCGCCACCGGCCGCCCCGGCCCGGTCCTCGTCGACATCCCCAAGGACGTGCTGCAGGCGACCACCGACTTCTCCTGGCCGCCGCGGCTGGACCTGCCCGGCTACAAGCCGACCACCCGCCCGCACGGCAAGCAGGTCCGCGAGGCCGCCGCGCTGATCGCCGGTGCCCGCCGGCCGGTCCTCTACGTCGGCGGCGGGGTGCTCAAGGCCCGCGCCACCGAGGAGCTGGCGGAGCTCGCCGAGCTCACCGGGGCGCCGGTCGTCACCACCCTCATGGCCCGCGGCGCGTTCCCCGACAGCTCGCCGCAGCACCTGGGCATGCCCGGCATGCACGGCACCGTCGCCGCGGTCACCGCGCTGCAGAAGGCCGACGTCCTCGTCGCCCTCGGCGCCCGCTTCGACGACCGGGTGACCGGCCAGCTGTCCTCCTTCGCGCCCGGCGCGCTGGTGGTCCACGCCGACATCGACCCCGCCGAGATCGGCAAGAACCGCCGGGCCGACGTGCCGATCGTGGGCGACGCGAAGGAGACCATCGCGGAGCTCGTGACCGCGCTGCGCGCCGAGCACGCCGCCGGCCGCACGCCCGACCTCGCCGCCTGGTGGGCCCAGCTCGACGACTGGCGGGCGCGCTACCCGCTGGGCTACGACTGGCCCGAGGACGGCTCGCTGTCGCCGCAGTACGTCATCGAGCGGCTCGGCACGATCGCCGGCCCGGACGCGATCTACGCCTCCGGCGTGGGCCAGCACCAGATGTGGGCCGCGCAGTTCATCCGGTACGAGAAGCCGGGCACGTGGCTCAACAGCGGCGGCGCCGGGACGATGGGCTACGCCGTGCCCGCGGCCATGGGCGCCAAGTACGGCCGCCCGGAGACCACGGTCTGGGCCATCGACGGCGACGGCTGCTTCCAGATGACCAACCAGGAGCTGGCCACCTGCGCCATCGAGGGCATCCCGGTCAAGATCGCGATCATCAACAACGGCAACCTCGGCATGGTCCGGCAGTGGCAGACCCTCTTCTACGAGGGCCGCTACTCCAACACCAAGCTGCACCCGGTGGACGACGAGGGCCGGCCCAAGCCGGTGCGCATCCCCGACTTCGTGATGCTGGCCGAGGCGATGGGCTGCGTCGGCCTGCGCTGCGAGTCCAAGGACGACGTCGACGCCGTGATCGAGAAGGCCATGGCGATCAACGACGCGCCGGTGGTCATCGACTTCGTCGTCGGCCACGACGCCCAGGTGTGGCCGATGGTCGCCGCGGGCGCGAGCAACGACGACATCCTCGCCGCGCGCGGCCTGCGCCCGGTCTTCGGCGACGACCAGGTCTGACGGAGGACCCCGTTCCTCCCCACCACTCGCACGCCCGCGGCGGGCCCCTGGAACGGGGCCGAACGACGAATCGGAAGCAGGTTCTTCACAGATGACCCGCCACACCCTGTCGGTCCTGGTCGAGAACAAGGCCGGTGTGCTGGCCCGCGTCTCGGCGCTGTTCAGCCGGCGCGCGTTCAACATCGAGTCGCTGGCCGTCGGGCCGACCGAGAACCCCGACCTGTCGCGGATGACGATCGTCGTCGACGCCGAGTCCGCGCCGCTGGAGCAGGTGACCAAGCAGCTCAACAAGCTCGTCGAGGTCATCAAGATCGTCGAACTGGACGGCGGCGCCGCGGTCCAGCGCGAGCTGCTGCTGGTCAAGGTGCGGGCGCCGATGGCCGAGCGCACGACGGTGCTGCAGACCGCCGAGCTCTTCCGCGCCCGCGTCGTCGACGTCAACACCGACACCGTGACCCTCGAGGCCACCGGCACCCCGGACAAGCTGCAGGCCCTGCTCGCCGTCCTCGCCCCGCTCGGGATCAAGGAGATGGCGCAGTCGGGCACGGTGGCCCTCGGCCGGGGTCCGCGCGCGATGAGCGGCGCCGGTACCTTGCGCCCGGTCGACCGCAGCGCCTAGCCCCCGCACCCCCCGCACGAGAACAACCGAAGGAGCACGCACCGCATGGCCGAGATCTTCTACGACGACGACGCCGACCTGTCGATCATCCAGGGGCGCACCGTCGCCGTCATCGGCTACGGCAGCCAGGGCCACGCGCACGCCCTGTCGCTGCGGGACTCGGGGGTGGACGTCCGCGTCGGCCTGCCCGAGGGCTCCAAGAGCCGGGCCAAGGCCGAGGCCGAGGGCCTGCGGGTCGTCACGCCGGCCGAGGCGGCCGCCGAGGCCGACCTGATCATGATCCTCGCGCCGGACCACGTGCAGCGGACGCTGTACAGCGAGTCGATCGAGCCGAACCTCCAGGACGGCGACGCGCTGTTCTTCGGCCACGGCTTCAACATCCGGTTCGGCTACATCAAGCCCCCGGCCGGCGTCGACGTCGCGATGGTCGCCCCCAAGGGCCCCGGCCACCTCGTCCGCCGCGAGTTCGAGAACGGCAAGGGCGTGCCCTGCCTGGTCGCCGTCGAGCAGGACGCGAGCGGGCAGGCCCTGCAGCTGGCGCTGTCCTACGCCAAGGCCATCGGCGGCGCCCGCGCCGGCGTCATCAGGACGACGTTCGCCGAGGAGACCGAGACCGACCTGTTCGGCGAGCAGGCCGTCCTCTGCGGCGGCGCCAGCGCGCTGATCACCGCCGGGTTCGAGACCCTCACCGAGGCCGGCTACCAGCCCGAGGTCGCCTACTTCGAGTGCCTGCACGAGCTCAAGCTGATCGTCGACCTCATGTACGAGGGCGGCATCGCCAAGCAGCGCTGGTCGGTGTCCGACACCGCCGAGTACGGCGACTACACCTCCGGCCCGAAGATCATCGACGCCCGCGTCAAGGAGTCGATGAAGGAGGTCCTCGCCGCGATCAAGGACGGCTCGTGGGCCGCGGCCTTCATCGCCGACCAGGACGCCGGGGCGCCGGACTTCAAGCGCCGCCGCGCCGAGGCCGAGGCACACCCGATCGAGGAGACCGGCCGCAGGCTCCGCGGCCTGATGAGTTGGGTGTCGGCCTCCGACGACTACACCGGCACCGCCGCCCGCTCGTAGCGTCCCGCGACGCGAACGGCCCCCGCTGCCTGCCGGCAGCGGGGGCCGTTGCGTGTGCGGAGGAGGTCAGTACGCCAGGCCGCGCGAGGCGAAGTACTGCTTGGACTGCGGCTGCTGCAGGAAGAAGACGATCAGGCCCGGCAGCACGAAGCCGAGCAGCGCCGAGAACTCGAAGCCGCCGCCGACGGCCAGCGAGATGACCAGCGTCAGCAGCTGGATGCCGATCGAGGCGTAGCTGCCGAGGAGCAGCAGCCGCGGCGACTTGCCGGTGAGCACCTGGATGCCGCCGACCAGCACGACGACGGCCGTGGCGACCGCCAGCAGGGTGATGATCCCGAGCAGCGGGCTGAGCGCGAACAGCACGCCGATCCCCAGGACGGCGAGCAGGCCGAACAGCGAGCCCAGGCCGCCGATGACGACGCCGATCACCGCGGCTGCGGTGACCTGCCCGGGACGCTGCCCGGCCGGGCCGCCGCCGTACGGGGAGGGGCCGCCGAAGCCGCCGCCGTAGGGGGCCGGGTCGCCGTGCGGCTGCTGGCCGTAGGGCTGGGCGCCGTAGGGCTGCTGGCCGTAGGGCTGGGCGCCGTAGGGCTGCTGGCCGTAGGGCTGCTGGCCGTAGGGCTGGGCGCCGGGCGCACCGTACCCGGGCTGACCCCCCGGCGGCGTGTTCTTGTCGAAGCTGGGGCTGGTCATGCTCGGGTTCCTCCTGGAGGTGGCTCCGCCCTGTCGGCGGTCGGCGGCGGAGTGTAGGGGCTCGCTGGCGTCCGCGGGGGTCCGCCGACGCGACGTCCCCCCACGGACGGACTCAACGACCGCGGCGGGCGCGGTGTGCCGCGAAGAAGGCCGCGGCCGGCTTCATGGACAGCAGCACGACGATCGCCAGCGCCGCCAGGAAGAACAGCAGGCTGGTGACGATCCCTCCGGCACCGGCGGTGTCGGCGTCGGCGAGGTTGCCGATCAGGCCGAACAGGGTGAAGGCCAGGGCGATGGAGCCGCCGACCAGGAGCATCACGCGGCTGCGCCCGGTGAGCGCCCACACCGAGCCCCAGATCATGACGACGGTCCAGACGAGCGCGACCAGGCCGAAGACCAGGATCACGCCGCCGACCGCGCCGGCGACCGACCCGAAGCCGGGGATCTCGCTGTCCAGCTCGTCGCCGGCACTGCTGGCCACCGCGCCGGCGAAGACCAGCAGCAGGCTGATCAGGACGCCGATCGCCCCCAGCACGAAGCCGAGGACGGCCGCGGTGACGACGCCGCCGGGCTTGGCCGGGACGCCGTCCTGGCCGTACTGGCCGTACTGCTGGCCGTAGGGCGCCGGCTGCCCGTACTGGCCGTACTGCTGCCCGTAGGGCTGGGTCTGGCCGTAGTCCTGCTGGCCGTACTGCTGGCCGTAGCCCTGCTGGCCGTAGCCCTGCTGGCCGTAGCCCTGCTGGCCGTACGGCTGGGTCTGCCCGTAGCCCGGTTGCCCGTACTGCTGGCCGTAGTCCTGCTGGCCGTAGTCCTGCTGGCCCTGGCCCTGCTGCCCGTACTGCTGGCCGTACGAGGGGTCCTGGGGCTGGCCCTGGCCGGAGGCCGAGGCCCCGCCGCTGTCCTTGCTGAAGTCGGTCATGGTCTCCTCCGGAGGCGCCGGCTCGTCCCGGCGCGTCGCGCCCAGCGTGCGGGGGGGCCACCCGGCAGGGCAAGCGGCCCTCCCTCCGCGGCGGGGGTGTCGTGGCGGCTGGTGCGTACCGTCACCGCCCGGTGATCACGGGCGGCCCGGACGCGGGACCCCGCCCGGACACCCGCCTCCCTAGGCTGTGGACCCGTGACCGCGAGCGCGCCCGTCGTCCTGATCGCCGAGGAGCTGGCCCCGAGCGTGCTGGGGGTGCTCGGCGACGACGTCGAGATCCGCCACGTCGACGGCGCCGACCGGTCCGCCCTGCTCCCGGCGCTGGCCGACGCCGCCGCGGTCATGATCCGCAGCGCCACGCGGATCGACGCCGAGGCCCTCGCCGCCGCGCCGAACCTCAAGGTCGTCGCGCGGGCCGGGATCGGCCTGGACAACGTCGACGTCAGCGCCGCCACCGAGCGCGGCGTCATGGTGGTGAACGCCCCGACGTCGAACATCGTCAGCGCCGCCGAGCACGCCGTCGCCCTGCTGCTGGCCGCCGCCCGGCAGATCCCGGCGGCCGACGCGTCGCTGCGCCGGGGCGCCTGGCAGCGCTCGAAGTTCATGGGCGTCGAGGTCACCGACAAGGTCGTCGGCGTCGTGGGCCTGGGCCGCATCGGCCAGCTCGTCGCGCAGCGGCTGGCCGCCTTCGGCACCACCCTCATCGCGTACGACCCCTACATCCAACCCGGCCGCGCCGCGCAGCTCGGCGTCCGGATGGTGTCGCTGGAGGAGCTGCTCCGCGAGGCGGACTTCATCACGATCCACCTGCCCAAGACGCCGGAGACGCTGGGGCTCATCGGCGCCGCCGAACTGGCCACCACCAAGCGCGGCGTGATCATCGTCAACGCCGCCCGCGGCGGGCTGGTCGACGAGGCCGCGCTCGCCGACGCGCTGCGCTCGGGCCAGGTCGGCGCCGCCGGCATCGACGTCTTCGCGACCGAGCCCACCACCGACAGCCCGCTGTTCGCGCTGCCCAACACCGTCGTCACCCCGCACCTGGGCGCCTCGACGGCGGAGGCGCAGGACAAGGCCGGCACCGCCGTCGCGCACTCGGTGCGGCTGGCGCTCCAGGGCGAGTTCGTGCCGGACGCGGTCAACGTGCAGGCCGGCGGCGTCGTCGCCGAGGACGTGCGGCCCGGGCTGCCGCTGGCCGAGCGGCTGGGCACGGTCTTCACCGCCGTCGCCGGGGGGCTGGCCCAGTCGGTCACCGTCGAGGTCCGCGGCAAGCTCGCCGAGTTCGACGACTCGGTGCTGCAGCTGGCCGTGCTCAAGGGCGTCTTCGCCGACGTCGTCGAGGAGCAGGTCACCTACGTCAACGCGCCGCTGCTGGCCCAGCTGCGCGGCCTGGACGTGACCCTCACCAGCGACCTCGACAGCCCCGACTACCGCAACCTCGTCCGGGTGCGCGGCGCGATGGCCGACGGCCGCGAGGTCTGCGTCTCCGGCACGCTGTTCGGCAAGAACCAGGTGCCCAAGCTGGTCGAGGTCGACGGCTTCGACATGGACCTCGACCTGTCCGGCCACCTGCTGTTCTTCGTCTACACCGACCGGCCCGGCGTCGTCGGCACCGTCGGCGCGGCGCTGGGCGAGGCCGGGATCAACATCGCCGGGGCGCAGGTCAGCCGCACCACCCGCGGCGGCGAGGCGCTCATGGCGGTCGTCGTCGACAGCCCGGTGGCCCCCGACCTGCTCGCCGGCATCGCCGGCCGGATCGGGGCGCGCGAGGCCCGCTCCGCGGACCTCGACCCGCGCTGACCTAGGGTCGTCGTCATGCGCCTGGCTGTGATCGCAGGGGACGGCATCGGTCCCGAGGTGGTGGCCGAGGGCCTCAAGGTCCTGGGCGCCGTCGCCCCCGACCTGGAGACGACGCCCTACGACCTCGGCGCCGCCCGCTGGCAGCGGACCGGCGAGCTGCTGCCGGACTCCGTGCTCGAGGAGCTGCGCGGGCACGACGCGATCCTGCTCGGCGCGATCGGCGACCCGGGCGTGCCGCCGGGCATCCTCGAGCGCGGGCTGCTGCTGCGGCTGCGCTTCGAGCTCGACCACCACGTCAACCTGCGCCCGGCCAGGCTCTACGACGGCGTCCGCAGCCCGCTGGCCGACCCCGGCACCATCGACATGCTCTGCGTGCGCGAGGGCACCGAGGGTCCCTACGTCGGCAACGGCGGCGTGCTGCGCCGCGACACCCCGCACGAGGTGGCCACCGAGGTCAGCCTGAACACCGCCTTCGGCGTCGAGCGGGTGGTCCGCTACGCCTTCGAGCGGGCGACCGCGCGGCCGCGCCGGCACCTCACGCTGATCCACAAGACCAACGTGCTCACCCACGCCGGGTCGCTGTGGTCGCGGACGGTGGAGGAGGTGTCGGCGGAGTTCCCCGAGGTCACCGTGGCCTACCAGCACGTGGACGCGGCCTCGATGTTCTTCATCACCGACCCCGGCCGCTACGACGTCATCGTCACCGACAACCTCTTCGGCGACATCGTCACCGACGTCGCCGCGGCGGTCACCGGCGGCATCGGCCTGGCCGCCAGCGGCAACCTCGACGCCTCGGGCACCAACCCGAGCATGTTCGAGCCGGTGCACGGCTCGGCGCCGGACATCGCGGGCAAGGGCATCGCCGACCCGACGGCGACCGTGCTGTCGGTCGGCCTGCTGCTCGAGCACCTCGGCTCCGCCGACCTCGCCCGCAAGGTGAACGCCGCCGTGGCCTTCGACCTGTCGACCCGCGACCCGCAGGCGCAGGTCCGCACCGCCGAGGTCGGCGACCGCCTGGCCGCCCTCGCCGGCGGCTGAACCGGCTGCTGGACCGGCTGCTGGACCGGCACCGACCTCGCCGTGCGGTGCCCGGCCCCGCCCCGCACGGTGAGGCCGGGCACCGCCGCGTGCGGTCGGCGGCGTTAGACTCCGCGGCGATGCACCTGTCCGGCACGATCATCATCGCCTAGCGCGCGGTCAGCACCCCCGACCGCGCGCAGACCCTCCGTACCCGGGGGGTCTTTCTCGTGTCAGGGGCCTGATCGCCGTCGACCCCCCGGGAGCACCCGTGGCCACCGACAGCCCGACCGCCGTCAGCACCGACTTCCACGTCTTCGACACCACGCTGCGCGACGGCGCCCAGCGCGAGGGGATCAGCTTCTCCGTCGCCGACAAGCTCGCCACAGCGAGGCTGCTCGACGAGATCGGCGTCGGCTACATCGAGGGCGGCTGGCCGGGGGCGCTGCCCAAGGACACCGAGTTCTTCGCCCGCGCCCGCAGCGAGCTCAAGCTGCGGCACGCGGTCCTGGTCGCGTTCGGCGCCACGCGCAAGGCCGGCGTCCGGGTGGAGGACGACCCGCAGGTGCGCGCGCTGCTCGACGCCGAGACGCCGGTGGTCTGCTTGGTCGCCAAGTCCGACGTCCGGCACGTGCGGGAGGCGCTGCGGACCACGCTCGAGGAGAACCTCGCGATGGTCGCCGACACCGTCGCCCACCTCGTCTCCCACGGCCGCCGGGTGTTCCTCGACTGCGAGCACTTCTTCGACGGCTACGCCGCCGACCCCGACTACGGCGTGGCGGTGCTGCGGGCCGCGTTCGGCGCGGGCGCGGAGGTCGGCGTCCTGTGCGACACCAACGGCGGGATGCTGCCGATGGGCGTGGCCCGGGTGGTCGCCGACGTCCGGTCGCGGGTGGAGGGCCGGCTGGGCATCCACTGCCAGGACGACACCGGGTGCGCCGTCGCCAACTCGCTGGCCGCCGTCGAGGCGGGGGTGACCCACGTGCAGGGCACCGCCAACGGCTACGGCGAGCGGGCCGGCAACGCCGACACCTTCGCGCTGGTGGCCAACCTGGTCACGAAGATGGGCCTGCCGGTCGTGCCCCCGGAGTGCCTGGCCGAGCTGCAGCGGGTCAGCCACGCGATCGCCGAGCTGGCCAACATCGCCCCCGACGACCACCAGCCCTTCGTCGGCGCCTCGGCGTTCGCCCACAAGGCCGGCCTGCACGCCAGCGCGATCAAGGTCAGCCCGGAGCTCTACAACCACCTCGACCCGGCCGTCGTCGGCAACGACATGCGCATCCTGGTCACCGAGATGGCCGGCCGCGCCTCGGTGGAGCTCAAGGGCCGCGAGCTCGGCGTCGACCTCGAGGGGCACGCCGACGCCGTCGGCCGGGTGGTGGACCAGGTCAAGGTGCTCGAGGCCGAGGGCTGGTCGTTCGAGGCCGCCGACGCCTCCTTCGAGCTGCTGCTGCGCTCCCAGCTGCCCGGCGCCCCCGCCCCGCTGTTCGAGCTGGAGAGCTACCGGACGACGGTCGAGCACTGGGCCAACGGCGTCGTCATGAGCGAGGCGACGGTGAAGGTCCACGTCGACGGCGAGCGGATCATCAGCACCGGCGAGGGCAACGGCCCGGTCAACGCGCTGGACAACGCGCTGCGCCAGGCGCTGGTCAGCCGGTACCCGCGGCTGGCCGACGTCTCGCTGGCCGACTACAAGGTCCGCATCCTCGGCTGGAAGGGCGGCACCAGCGCGACCACCCGGGTGCTCGTCGACACCACCGACGGCGTGGGGGAGTGGACCACCGTCGGCGTCCACGACAACATCGTCGAGGCCTCCTGGCACGCGCTGGTCGACGCGCTGACCTACGCCGTCCGCCACCGTTAGGCCGCGGGGGGTGGGCTCAGCGCAGGCCGGGACGGCACCTGGTCGCGGTGTCGGCCGGTGGGCCGACGAGGTCAGTGGTACTCGTCGAGGCGCCACCACATCGCCAGCGCCATCGCCGGGAGCATCAGCACGTGCCCGGCGGTGAACAGGGCCGGCGCTGAGACGGTCCCGGTCCAGTACGGCACCAGCAGGACGGCGAACGGCGCGTACATGGCCGCGGACATCTCCGCGATCGCCGGCCACGAGTGCCTGCGGAAGCGCATCCAGGCGGCCATCCCGATCGCCATCTCGGTCGCCATCACGATCGCGTGGACGTCGGCGCGGTCGTCGAGCCCCGGCCAGAGCCAGGTCCCGACCGGGCCGAGGACCACCATGCCGGCGACCATCGCCACGACCATCTCCAGGTAGTGGCGGACCAGGTGCCAGGTGTGCCGGGTGCGCGTGGGGGTCTGCCCGGGAGGGGTCTGCGTCGTCATGCCGGAGAGGGTCGGGCGCGGCGCCGTCCCCGCCACGTGCCGGAGGTCACGGCCGCCGGTCACGGTCCGGCGTGACCGGCCTCAGACCAGGTCGAGCGCGCGGGCGCGCAGTGCCGCCTGCGTGCGGTCCCGGGCGCCGAGCTTGCCCAGCACGCTGGTGACGTGGTTCTTGACCGTGCCCTCCGCCAGGTACAGCGTCCGCGCGATCTCCCGGTTGCTGCGGCCCTCGGCCAGCAGCCGGAGGACGTCGAGCTCGCGGTCGGACAGCGGCACGACCAGCGGCTGGGGCCGCGGTCGCGGGGCGTCGTCGAGCTGCGTGAAGCGGGCGACCACCTTGGCCGCGACCGATGGCTGCAGCACCGACTCGCCGCGGGCGGCCGACAGCACCGCCTCGACCAGGCGGTCGGAGGAGACGTCCTTGAGGAGGTAGCCCAGCGCGCCGGCGCGGAGCGCGGCGAAGACGTCCTCGTCGTCGTCGAAGGTGGTCAGCGCCAGCACCCGGACGTGCGGCTGCTCCACCCGCAGCCGGCGGGTCGCGCCGATCCCGTCCAGCACCGGCATGTGCAGGTCCATGAGGACGACGTCGGGACGCACGGCCGCCGCCCGCTCCAGCGCCTCGTGCCCGTCCCCGGCCTCGCCGACGACCTCGACCTCCGGCCGCGCGCCGAGCAGGGTGACCAGCGCCTCCCGGAACAGGGCCTGGTCGTCGACGACGAGCACGCGGACGGCGCTCACCCGGGCACCTCGACCAGCAGCTCGGTGCCTGCTCCGCCGCACGGCCCCACGGTGACCCGGCCGCCCACCCGGGCGGCGCGCTCGCGCACCCCGAGCAGGCCGAAGGTGGGCCGGTCCCCGGGGGTGTCGGGGATGCCGCGGCCGTCGTCGCGGACCGCCAGCCGCACGGTGCCGTCCCCGCCGTAGACCAGCGTCACCCGCGCGCAGGTCGCGCCGGCGTGCTTGCGCACGTTGGTCAGCCCCTCCTGCGCCGACCGGAACAGCGACTCCTCGGTCTCCTCCGGCAGCGGTCGCTCGGGCCCGCTGACCTCGAGCGTGGCCGGCAGCCCCGCGGCCGCGGCCTCGCCGGTCAGCGTCTCCAGCGCCACGCGCAGGGGCGGGCGGGACACCGGCGCCCGCAGCGTCGCCACCGACCGGCGCACCTCCGCCAGCGCCTCGCTCGCCTGCGACTGGGCCTTGGCGAGCACCTCGTCGGCGCGCGCCGGATCGGTCGGCAGCACCGCGCGGGCGGCCTGCACCTGCATCTGGACGACGGTCAGGTGGTGGCCGAGGCCGTCGTGGATGTCGCGGGCCAGCCGGTTGCGCTCCCGCGTCGTGGCGAGCTCCCCGGCCTGGGCGGCGTACCCGCGCAGCAGCTCGTTGGCCTCGGCGAGCTCCGCCCGCGCCCGCTGCGCCTGCTGCAGCAGCGCGGTCACGACGGCGGTGAACACCGCGGCGCCGAGCAGCCCGAGCGCGTTGCGGGCGAAGTCGGCCCACCCCATCCCGAGGTGCACCAGCGGCACGACCAGCGTCACCGCAGCGGCGGCGGGCAGGGGGAGCAGCAGCACGCACTGGGCCACCAGCACCAGCAGCAGGAGGGTCGCCCCGACGCCGGCGTGCGCCGCGCCGAACAGCAGGACCCCGAGCGGCAGCTGCAGGCAGACGTGCCCGGCCGTCAGCCAGTACCGGCGCGGGGCCGGCTGCCGGGCCAGCCACGGGAACGTCACCAGGCTGTGAGCCGCGTACGTCGTCCCGAGGGCGACGGCGAGCAGCGGGTGCGGGTCGTCGGTGGCCTCGACCGCGACGGTGAGCAGCGCCAGCAGGGTCAGCACCGCGAGCGCGCGGGTCACCCGCTCACTGTCGCGCCGCCGCCGCGCCGGGGTCAACACCGTCGCCGGCCTCCGGCCGACACCGCGGCCGGAGGCCGTCCCCCGTTCCGCTGAGCCACGCCACGCCACGCCACGCCGTCCCGGCCAGGGGCCTCCGGCCCCGCGACCGGTCCGCCGTCGGGCGTCAGTGCCGGGGCTTCACCTCGCCCATCGGGCCGAAGCCGGACACCGACGGCTCGTCGATGTAGATGATCTGCGGCTGCTCGGCCACGAGGTCCGACATCCAGTCGAAGGCGGCCTTCGCGTGCGGGGTGGCCACGTGCGAGGCGCCGGCCTCGGAGTCCCGGAAGCCCTCGATGCAGACGAAGGTGTTCGGGTCCAGCACGCTGCGCGACCACTCGAAGAAGAGGCTGCCCTCCTCGGCGTTGACCGCGGCGGCGTACTCGTCCGCGTGCGCGCGGAACTCCTCGATCTTGTCCGGCCGGACGGGGAACTTGATGACGATCAGGATCACGGGACTCTCCTCGGGGTCACAGCGGGTCGAGACGGCGGCGCAGCAGGCAGAACGGGTTGCCCTCCGGGTCGGCGAGCACGTGCCAGGACTCCCCGCCGCTCTGCCCGACGTCGGCGCGCGTGGCCCCGAGGTCGAGCAGCCGCTGCAGCTCGGCGTCCTGGTCACGGTCGGTGGGGTTGACGTCGAGGTGCAGCCGGGGCTTGCCAGGCGCCGGGTCGGGCACCGGCGCGAACACCAGCGTGGGGGCGCCGCCGCCGAAACCGGCCTCCGGCCCGATCTCGACCGCCCCGTCGTCGTCGCGGCCGAGCACCCGGTAGCCGAGCACCCCGGCCCACCAGGCGGCGAGCGCCTCGGGGTCCCGGCTGTCGACGACGATCTCGCTCAGACGGCAGGCCACCCGGTCACCGTAGGGCGGGCGGCGGGTGGGCGCGGGGTCAGTAGCCTCGACGTCGTGCGCATCGTCCGCTTCGCCTCGCCCTCGGGCATGTCCTTCGGAGTCCTCGACGGCGACGGCCAGGTCGCCCAGATCGAGGGCCACCCGTTCGGGACCATCTCCTTCACCGGCCAGCGCCACGCGCAGGCCGACGTCCGGCTGCTGTCGCCGATCCTGCCGAGCAAGGTGGTCTGCGTCGGCAAGAACTACGCCGACCACGTCAAGGAGATGAACACCGGCGACGCCCCGGAGCGGCCGCTGCTGTTCCTCAAGCCCTCGACGTCGGTCATTGGCCCCGGCGACGCCATCCGCATCCCGGCCGGCAGCACCAACGTGCACCACGAGGTCGAGCTCGCCGTCGTCATCGGCGCCCGCGGCGCGCGCAACCTGACGCCCGAGCAGGTCCCGGGCAGCGTCTTCGGCTACACGATCGGCAACGACGTCACCGAGCGGGACATGCAGAAGGCCGACGGGCAGTGGACCCGCGCCAAGGGCTTCGACTCGTTCTGCCCGCTCGGCCCGTGGATCGAGACCGACCTGCGCGGCCTGGGCAAGGACCCGGCCGACCTGGAGATCACCTGCACCGTCGACGGCGAGCCGCGGCAGGCCGGGCGCACCAGCCAGCTGCTGTTCGACGTGCCCACCCTGGTCAGCTACATCTCGCAGGTGATGACGCTGCTGCCCGGCGACGTCGTCCTCACCGGCACCCCGGCCGGGGTCGGGCCGATCCGGCCCGGCCAGCGGGTCGAGTGCTCGATCGAGGGCCTGGGCACGCTGACCAACGCCGTCAGCGGCGCCGACACCGCCTCCACCGCGGGCGGCGCACGATGAGCACCCCGGCGAGCACCCCGGCGAGCACCCCGGCGAGCACCGTGCGCACCCGGTTCTGCCCGTCGCCGACCGGCATGGTGCACGTCGGCCTGCTGCGCACCGCGCTGTTCAACTGGGCGCACGCCCGGCACACCGGCGGCACGTTCGTCTTCCGCATCGAGGACACCGACGCCGCCCGCGACTCCGAGGAGTCCTACCGGCACCTGCTGGACTGCCTGCGCTGGCTGGGCCTGGACTGGGACGAGGGCCCCGAGGTCGGCGGCCCCCACGGCCCCTACCGGCAGTCGGAGCGGCACGAGGTCTACCGCGAGGTCGCGGCGAAGCTGCTCGCGGCCGGGCACGCCTACGAGTCCTTCTCCACCAACGAGGAGGTCGAGGCGCGGCGGCTGGCCGCGGGACAGGACCCCAAGCTCGGCTACGACAACGCCGACCGCTTCCTCACCGACGCGCAGAAGGCCGCCTTCCGCGCCGAGGGCCGCGACCCGGTGCTGCGGCTGCGGATGCCCGACGAGGACCTGGTGTGGACCGACCTGGTCCGCGGTGAGGTCCGCTTCGCCGCCGGCTCGGTGCCCGACTTCGTCCTCGTGCGCGGCAACGGCGTGCCGCTGTACCCCTTCGTCAACCCCGTCGACGACGCCCTGATGGGCATCACCGACGTGCTGCGCGGCGAGGACCTGCTGCCCTCGACCCCCCGCCAGCTCGCCCTCTACGCGGCGCTGCAGGACGTCGGCGTGGCCAGTGGCACCCCGCGCTTCGGCCACCTGCCCTACGTGACCGGCGAGGGCAACAGGAAGCTGTCCAAGCGCGACCCGCAGTCCAACGTCGACGTCTACCGCGAGCGCGGCTTCCTGCCCGAGGGCTTCGCCAACTACCTGGCGCTGCTCGGCTGGTCGATCGCCGAGGACCGCGACGTGTTCTCCACCGCCGAGATGGTCGAGGCCTTCGACGTCACCCGGGTCAGCGCCAACCCGGCCCGCTTCGACGTGAAGAAGGCCGAGGCGATCAACGCCACGCACGTCCGCGAGCTGCCGGTGGAGGAGTACGTGGCCCGCGTGGTGCCCTTCCTCGCCGGCGCCGGACTGGTCGCCGACCCGCCGACGGCCGAGCAGGACCGGGTGCTGCGCGCGATCGCCCCGATGGCGCAGGAGCGGACGGTCGTCCTCTCCGACGCCGTCGGCCTGCTCGGGTTCCTCTTCACCGAGGAGGTGGCCATCGACCCGGCCGC
This sequence comes from Geodermatophilus arenarius, assembly GCF_042654585.1. Lineage (NCBI taxonomy): Bacteria > Bacillati > Actinomycetota > Actinomycetes > Geodermatophilales > Geodermatophilaceae > Geodermatophilus > Geodermatophilus arenarius. The sequence goes on along the minus strand of NZ_JBHSGR010000028.1, from coordinate 37,232 downwards.
GGCGGCCAAGAACCTGCGGCCCGACGACGCCGCGGTGCTCGACGCGGCCGCCGACGCGCTGCGCGACCTGGCCGACTGGAGCCCCGCCGGCATCGAGCAGGCGCTCAAGGCCGCACTCGTCGAGGGCCTGGGCCGCAAGCCGCGGCAGGCGTTCGGGCCGGTGCGGGTGGCGGTGAGCGGCCGCACGGTCTCCCCGCCGCTCTACGAGTCGATCGAGCTGCTCGGCCGCGAGCGCACCCTGGCCCGGCTGGCGGCGGCCCGGGCGACGACGGGGGACACGGCGGGGTGACCGTCCCGCCCTGGGGACCGCCGCCCCCGGACCGCCCGCCGGCCCCGGAGGACGAGCCCTACACCGGCCCGCCGCCCACCGGCCCGTACGGGGCGCCGCCCCAGGTCCCGGGCACGCCGTACGGCGGCGGGGCGGCCCCGTGGGCGCCGGCCGGGGGAGGAGGGCCCGGGCCGGTGCCCTGGCCGCTGGGGCCGGTGCCCCTGCCGCCGGGCCCGCACGGCCCGGCCGGGCACGGTGCGTTCCCGCCGCCGGGGCCGTTCCCGCACGCCCCCCACCCGCACGCCCCCCACCCGCACGCCCCCCACCCGCCGGCGCCGTTCCCGCCCGGCGTCGCGCTCGCGCCGCCGCCCGGGACGCCGCCGCACGACGAGCCGCAGCCCTACCTGCTCGCGATGCGCGCGCGGGACTGGGGCTGGTGGCGGCCGCTGCTGGGCCTGCTGCTGTTCACCGTCGCCTACGGGGTCGCCGCGTTCGTCGTGGTCCTCGCCGTGCTCCTCACCGGCGTCACCCCGGACCTGCAGCTGCTCGACCTGGTCGACCCCGGCGTGCTGCTGCTCACCAACCTCTCGCTGATCGTGGCGATCCCCATCGTCTGGCTGGCCTGGGTCGCCGCCCACGGCATGTCGCCGGGGTGGTCGTCGTCGGTGCTCGCCCGCCTGCGCTGGCGGCTGTTCGCGCCGCTCACGCTGCGCGCGCTGGCCACCCTCGGCGTCGGCATCGCGCTCTCGGTCACCCTCGGCTACCTGCTCGACGACGGCGAGGTCACCGGGCCGGTCGACGACCTGGGCTGGCTGCTGCTGGTCGTGGTCCTCACCACACCGCTGCAGTCGGCGGCCGAGGAGTACGTCTTCCGCGGCTACCTCAGCCAGGCGATCGCCGGCTGGATCCGCGACCCGCGTGCCGGCGCGGTGGTGGCCGCGGTGGTCACCGCCGCGCTGTTCTCGCTGGCCCACGCGCCGGGCGACGTCGTCACCTTCCTCGACCGGTTCGCCTTCGGGCTGGCCGCCTCGGCAGTGGTCTTCCTCACCGGCGGCCTCGAGGCGGCGATCGTGCTGCACGCGGTCAACAACGTGCTGGTGTTCCTCCTGGCCGGGACGCTCGGCGAGGACGTCGCCACGGAGGAGGTCCCGGCCGGCGTCGGGCTGCTGTACCTGCTGGTCACGCTCGTGTCGATGGGCGCCTACGTCGCGGTCGTGGCGGCCTCCCGCCGCCGGCTGCGGTTCGAGACCCTGACCGGGGCGCAGGACCTGCGCGTCCCGGCGGGCGACCCGCGGACCGGGGGGTGGTGACACGGCCTCCGGGAACGTCGGGTATCGTCTTCCCCGGCGCCGCGAGGTGCCCGCCAAACCTTGGGGTATGGGGTAATTGGCAGCCCGACGGATTCTGGCTCCGTTAGTCTAGGTTCGAGTCCTGGTACCCCAGCGAGGAAGCACCACCTCCTCACCAGCACGACCAGCACCACCGCACGGCCCCGTCGTCTAGCGGCCCAGGACGCCGCCCTCTCACGGCGGTAGCGAGGGTTCGAATCCCTTCGGGGCTACAGCGCAGCGAGAGCCCCCGGTCACCGACCGGGGGCTCTCGCCGTTCCGGGGGGCCCGCCGGGCGGACCCGGTCGGAGGTGCCGGCGCGGGGCGTGGCAGGATGGACGCCGTCCGGCCCCGTCGTCTAGCGGTCCAGGACGCCGCCCTCTCACGGCGGTAGCGAGGGTTCGAATCCCTTCGGGGCTACAGCACGCAGGGCCCCCGGCCACCCGGCCGGGGGCCCTGCGCCGTTCCGGGACCCCCCCCCGAGTGGCCCATGATCGTGAGCGGACGTAGCGTTCCCAGGGCCCCATCCCGGGCCGGGAACGGAGGCGGACACGGTGATCCGGACCAGTCGACGGCTGGCCGACGGCCGCGAGATCGTCTACTTCGACGCCGACGGCACGCCCGCCCGCGTCGCCGAGGACACCCGCGACCTGCCACCCGTCGGCACCCACTCGCAACTGCGCCGGGACGCGCTGCTCGGCGAGTGGGTGGTGATCGCCGCCCACCGGCAGACGCGCACCTTCCTGCCGCCGGCCGACCAGTGCCCGCTGTGCCCGTCGCGGCCCGGCCGGCCCACCGAGGTGCCCGAGGCCGACTACCAGGTCGCCGTCTTCGAGAACCGCTTCCCCTCGCTGTCCACCGCCGTCGACCGCGACGTGCCGCCCACCGCGCCCGGCGCCCCGCTGGCCGAGCTGCGGCCCGGGTTCGGCCGCTGCGAGGTGGTGCTGTTCACCAGCGACCACGACCAGCACTTCGCCGGGCTGGGCCGCGACCGCGCGCGGCTGGTCGTCGACGTCTGGGCCGACCGCACCGCGGAGCTCGGCGGCATCGACGGCGTCGAGCAGGTCTTCTGCTTCGAGAACTCCGGCGAGGAGATCGGGGTGACGCTGTCCCACCCCCACGGGCAGATCTACGCCTACCCGTTCGTGACCCCGCGGGTGGAGAAGGTGCTCGCCTCGGTGCGCCGGCACCGCGAGGAGACCGGCGGGGACCTGTTCGCCGAGGTCGTGGAGTCCGAGCGCACCGGCCCCCGGGTGGTGGCGGCGAACGAGCACTGGGTGGCCTTCGTGCCGGCCGCGGCGCGCTGGCCCTACGAGGTGCAGCTGTTCCCCACCCGCCGGGTGCCCGACCTGCCCGCCCTCGACGACGCGCAGCGGGACGCGCTGGCCGAGGTCTACCTCGACGTCCTGGGCCGCTTCGCGCACCGCATGGACACCCCGATGCCCTACATCGCCGCGTGGAACCAGGCGCCGGTGCGCACCGGCCGGGAGGACTGGTGGCTGCACCTGCAGCTGTTCTCGCTGCGCCGCGCGCCGGGCAAGCTCAAGTACCTGGCGGGCTCCGAGTCGGGGATGGGCGCGTTCATCACCGACACCAACCCCGAGGACGTCGCCGAGCAGCTGCGGAACGTGGTGGTCCCGTGAGCGAGCTGCCCACCGACGAGGAGGCCGCGGCCCGCGCCGCCGCCGCGTTCACCGGGCGGTTCGGCGCCGCGCCCGAGGGCGTCTGGGCCGCGCCCGGGCGGGTCAACGTGATCGGCGAGCACACCGACTACAACGGCGGGCACGTGCTGCCGGTCGCGCTGCCGCACACCACCCGGGCCGCGGTCGCCCGCCGCGACGACGGCCGTCTGGTCCTCGTCTCCGCCCAGCACCCCGGCGCCGACGCCGACGTCGCGGTCGCCGAGCTCGAGCCCGGCACCCCCGGCGGCTGGGCCGGCTACCCGGCCGGCGTCGTCCACCAGCTGCGCGAGGCCGTGCCCGGGGGCCTGAGCCTGCTGGTCGACGGCGACGTCCCGGCCGGCGCGGGGCTGTCGTCGTCGGCGGCGCTGGAGTGCGCCGTCGCCGTGGCCCTGCGCGACCTGCTGGACCTCGACCTCGGCCCGGACGAGCTGGTCGACGTCGCCCGGCGGGCCGAGAACGACTTCGTCGGCGCGCCCACCGGGATCCTCGACCAGTCCGCGTCGGTGCTGTGCACCGCCGGGCACGCGCTGCACCTGGACACCCGCGACCGCGGCAGCGAGCAGGTCCCCCTCGACCTGGAGGCGGCCGGCCTGGCGCTGCTGGTCGTCGACTCGGGCACCACCCACAGCCACGCCGACAGCGGCTACGGCGACCGGCGCCGCGAGTGCGAGGAGGCCGCCCGGCGGCTCGGCGTCGGCCTGCTCTGCGAGGTGACCGGCGTCGACGCGCTCGCACCGCTGGACGACGGCACGGAGCGCGGCGCGCTGCTGCTGCGCCGGGCCCGCCACGTGGTCACCGAGGACGCCCGCGTCGAGGAGGTCGTCGGCCTGCTGCGCGCCGGCGGCGACCCGCGGGAGGTCGGCGCGGTGCTCACCGCCGGGCACGCCTCGCTGCGCGACGACTTCGAGGTGTCGGTGCCCGAGCTCGACGCGATCGTCGAGACGGCGCTGGCCGCCGGGGCGCACGGCGCGCGCATGGTCGGCGGCGGCTTCGGCGGGAGCGCGGTCGCGCTCGTCGACGCCGCGGCCGTCGACGACGTCGCCGCCGCCGTCGCCGGGCGCGCCGGCGCCCCCCGCTCCTACGTCGTGGTCCCCTCCGCGGGGGCCCGCCGCCTGTCCTGACCCGAACCGAGGGAGGCCCGAGTGGACGATCTGAGACTGGACGCGGGGTTCGTCGACTACCTGCTGGTGGCCGCCTACTTCGCCGTGGTGCTGCTCATCGGTGCCGCCGCCCGCCGGCGGGTGTCCGATAGCCTGGACTTCTTCCTGTCGGGCCGCTCGCTGCCCGCCTGGGTCACCGGCCTGGCGTTCATCTCGGCCAACCTCGGCGCCGTCGAGATCGTCGGCATGTCGGCCAACGGCGCGCAGTTCGGCATGAGCACCATGCACTACTTCTGGATCGGCGCGGTCCCGGCCATGCTGTTCCTGGGCGTGGTGATGATGCCCTTCTACTACGGGTCGAAGGTCCGCAGCGTCCCGGAGTTCATGCGCCGCCGGTTCGGCACCGGCGCCCACCTGGTCAACGCGCTGAGCTTCGCCGTCGCGCAGATCCTCATCGCCGGCATCAACCTCTACCTGCTGGCCACCATCGTCGAGGCGTTGCTGGGCTGGCCGCTGTGGCTGTCGCTGATCGTCGCGGCGGCCGTGGTGCTCAGCTACATCACCCTCGGCGGGCTGTCGGCGGCCATCTACAACGAGGTCCTGCAGTTCTTCGTCATCGTGGCCGCGCTGCTGCCCCTGACGCTCATCGGCCTGCACCGGGTCGGCGGCGTGGGCGGGCTGATCGACCGGGTCACCGACTCGGGCCGCGGCGAGGAGCTCACCTCGTGGCCGGCCACGGAGCTGTCCGGGATCGGCAGTCCCGTCCTGTCGGTGATCGGCATCGTGTTCGGTCTCGGCTTCGTGCTGTCCTTCGGCTACTGGACGACGAACTTCGTCGAGGTCCAGCGGGCGATGGCGACCAAGTCCATGTCGGCGGCCCGGAGCACGCCGATCATCGGCGCCTTCCCGAAGATGTTCGTCCCGTTCATCGTCGTGGTCCCGGGCATCATCGCCACGGTCCTGGTCCCGGAGGTGGTCGAGGCCCGGGCGGCGTCGGCCACGGACTTCGACTACAACAACTCGATCCTGCTGCTCATCCGCGACACCCTGCCCAACGGCCTGCTCGGCGTCGCGCTCGCCGGCCTGCTGGCCGCGTTCATGGCCGGCATGGCGGCCAACATCTCCGCCTTCAACACCGTCTTCAGCTACGACCTGTGGCAGCAGTACGTGAAGAAGGACCGGCCCGACGGCTACTACCTCGCCGTCGGCCGGTGGGCGACCGTCGGCGCGACCGTGGCCGCCATCGGGACGGCGATCATCGCGTCGGGCTACACGAACCTGATGGACTACCTGCAGACGCTGTTCGGCTTCTTCAACGCCCCGCTGTTCGCCACCTTCATCCTCGGCATGTTCTGGAAGCGGATGACGCCGACCGCGGGCTGGGCGGGCCTCGTGTCCGGGACGCTGGCCGCGGTCGCCGTCGCGTTCCTCAGCGAGGACGCGTTCGGGACGGCGTCGCTGGGCGTCCTGCCGATCGGCGGCCAGGGCGCGAGCTTCGTCGCCGCGAGCGCCGCCTTCGTCGTCGACATCGTGGTCAGCGTCGTGGTCAGCCAGGTCACCGCGCCCAAGCCGGTGGCCCAGCTCGCCGGGCTGGTCTACTCCGAGACGCCGAAGGAGCAGCGGACCGACCCCGACGCGCACCGGCTGCCCTGGTACCAGTCACCGACCAAGCTGGCCGGCATCGCGCTGGTCATGGTCGTCGTCCTCAACGTGATCTTCCGCTGACGTCAGGAGCACGGTCATGAGCAGCAGCACCTCCGGCCCCACCGGGACCAAGCACGCGGCCGGCGCCTTCGACGTCCGCAACGTCATCGCGGCGCTGATCGGCTTCTACGGCGTCGTGCTGGTCCTCATGGGCCTGTTCGGCAACTCGCCGGCCGAGCAGGACAAGACCGGCGACGTGAACGCCAACCTGTGGGCCGGCCTCGCCATGCTCGTGTTCGCGGCCGCGTTCGCGCTGTGGTCGCGGCTGCGCCCGATCGTCGTCGAGGCCCCGCCGGACCGGCAGGACCCCGAGGACGACGGCAGCGGACGCACGGTCCCCGGGCACTGACCTCCGGGCCCGCCGTCCCCAGGGACGGCGGGCCCGGGCGCCGCTCAGCAGAGCAGCGCGGCGGCCACGGACTGCAGGCCGTTCAGGTTGGTGCACGTCTCCACGGAGGGCGGGACCCCGCCGGAGTCCTCGACGGCGGGGGCGGCCGGGGGCGTCGTCCCGGTGACGGGCTCGTCGCCGGTCAGCTGCACGAGCAGGACGATGCCGACGGTGACGACGGCCGCCGTGACGACGGCGATGACGGCGATGAGCATGCGGTGCGTGGCGGCCCACGCGCCGGCCGGGTGGTGGACGGGCACGGTCATCAGGAGCCCCTCTCCGGGTGCGGCCGTGCCGCCCCTGAGGCGCGGACCCGGGCTCGGCACACCCGGGGAGGACGACGCTGCGCCTCCGCCGTGGCGGGCGGAATACGTCAGAGTGCGTATCCCGTGGGCGCCGCCGGGCGGCCTAGCGTGACCGGCACGGCCGACGGGGGGTCCGACATGGCCACGGGGCACCTGCGCGCTGGGGACGCCGAGGAGCTGCTCGCCCTGCTCCGGGCGGCGCGGTCCCTCGACCCCGGGCCGGTGCTGCCCTGGGAGCTGCTCGAGGGGCTGCTGCGCCTGGTCCCCGCCGACCTCGACCTGACCGCCCGGCTGGTCGACCACCGGGACCTCCGGACCGTCGTCGTCCAGGGCGTGCTGGCCGACGGGACGCGCGGCGTCGAGCGCGCCGGCGAGGACGCGCTGACCGGCCCCTCCGGCCGGCTGCGCTCCCCGCTGGTCGGGCCGCAGTCCCAGCGCGTCCTCCGCCGCGTGCTGTCCGCCGCCGACCTCCACCCGGGCGACGGCACCGGTCCGCTGCACCCCGAGGTGACCACCGACGTGCCCGGCGAGCTCGTGGTGCCGCTGCGCGCGCCGCTCGGGCAGGCCCCCGTGCTGCTGTTCCTCCGCTCCGGCGGCACCCCGTTCGGCGAGCGGGACCGGCGGCTGCTGGAGCTGGCCCGGCCGCACCTGCTGGAGCTGTGGCTGGACGCCGAGCACCGCCGGGCGGACGTGCCGCGGCTGACCGCGCGCGAGTGGGAGGTGCTCGGCCTGGCCGGCGCGGGCCTGTACGCCGAGGAGATCGCCGCGGCACTGCGCATCGCGGTCGGCACCGTGCGCAAGCACACCGAGCACATCCGGGAGAAGTGCGGCACGCACACCGTCGCCGAGGCGGCCGCGCGGTGCCTGCCGTACGGGCCGGGACCGGGTCAGCCGGTGGTGCGGTGGGGCGGCTGACCCGGTCCGCGCCGGCCCGGTCGCGGGCCGTCAGCAGAACGGCTTGGCGAGGGCGACCGTCATCGCGCCGGGCAGGACGCAGGCCTCGTCGACCGGCGCCGGCGCCGGCGACGGCGCGACCGGGACCGCGTCGTCGGTGGCCAGCAGCACCGTCAGGGTGACGGCCGCGGCGACGGCGAGCGTGGCCACGATCGCGAACAGGACGAGCAGGGAGCGGTGGGCGGCGGCCCAGGCGGCGGCCGGGCCGTGCGTGGCGGTGGTCATCGGGAGGCCCCTCCGGGTGCGGCACGGGGCCGTCCCTGGGATGTGCCGACCCGGCGGTGGGTGACCGGGGACCACGACGTTCCGCCCGCGCCGAGCCGCGCGGAATACGCGACGGTGCGTATCCCGGCCGCCGGCGGCCCGCCGGCTCAGTCGTCGAGGACGGTGACCGGCACCCGCTGCACGAGGTTGTTGGCCATGCCCTGGCGGTTCCAGGGCTGCTCGACCGGCTGCGGGCCCTCGGCGTCGGTGGCGCGCACGACCAGCTCGTACCCGCCGGGCTCCGCGTCCCAGGCGCAGGTCCACGCCCGCCACGCGTGCGGGTGCGCCGGGTCGGCCGGCGCGAGGTCGGCCGGGGTCCAGGTGACCCCGCCGTCGGTGCTCACCTCGACGCCGGTCAGCGGGGCGCGGCCGGACCACGCCCGGCCGGTGAGCGTCACCGGGCCGGGCCGCACGAACCGCTCGCGGGTCATGAAGTCGGGGAAGCCGGGTGGGGCCACCAGCGCCCGCGGGGCGATCCGGGTGACCGGCACGCCGGCCTCGTGCGCCTCGGTCTTCAGCCGGTAGGCCGTCGCGTTCTGGAACCCGCGGAAGGGGTGCTCGAGCACCTCGACCCGGGTCAGCCACTTCACGTGCGCCATGCCGTACCAGCCGGGCACCAGCAGCCGCAGCGGCGCCCCGTGCTGCGGCGGCAGCGGAGCGCCGTTCACCGCCCACACCAGCAGCACGTCGGGCCGCAGCGCCTCGGCCAGCGGCAGGCCGCGGGCGTAGTCCTGCTCGACGCCGCGCTCGACCCCGTGGTCGGCGCCGGTGAAGGCGACGTCGACCGCGGCGGGGGAGACGCCGGCCTCCTCGAGCAGTGGCGCCAGCGGTGTGCCGGTCCACTCGGCGTTGCCGACGGCCTCGAGCAGCCACGGCTGGCTGACCGGGCGCGGTTCGAGCCGGGCCCGGCCGTTGCCGGCGCACTCGAGCAGCACCCGCGAGGTGACCGCCGGCCGCCGGCGCAGGTCGTCGAGGTCCAGCCGCAGCGGCCGCTCGACCGCGCCGGTGACCTCCAGCCGCCAGGTGGCGGGGTCGACGGCGGGGATGTCGTAGTGGGTGAGCACGTAGTGCAGGCCCGGCGGCGTGACGTCGTAGCGCAGCGCCTCGAGCGGCAGGCCGTGGTTGCGGGTGGCCAGCGCCAGCTCGTCCAGGCCGATGCCCTCGCCCGGCCCGGCGATCCGGGCCCGCCCGCGCTGCCGGGGCTCCGTGGCGGTCATGCGAGGAGTCTCCGCCCCGCGGGCGCCGGGGAGAACCCTCCTAGGAGGCGGCGCGGGCGATCGCCGCCGCCGTCTCCAGGACCGCGCCGACCACCTCGGGGCTCGGCCGGCGGCCCAGCCGCTCGACCGGGCCGGAGATCGACACCGCGCCGAGCACGGCGCCCGCCGGGTCGCGCACCGGTGCCGACAGCGAGGCGACGCCGGCCTCGCGCTCGGCCACGCTGTGCGCCCACCCGCGCCGGCGGACGTCGAGCAGCGTGCGGGCGGTGAAGCTCGCCTGCGGCAGCAGCGGCGTGACCTCCTCCGGCGGCGCGAAGGCCAGCAGCGCGTGCGCCGCGGACCCCGCCGTCATGGGCAGCCGCGCGCCCACCGGCACCGTGTCGCGCAGCCCGTGCGCCCGCTCGGCGGCGGCGACGCACACCCGCGATCCGCCCTCGCGCACGTAGAACTGCGCGCTCTCGCCGCTGGCGTCGCGCAGCGCCGCGAGGTGCCGACCGGCGACCCGGGCGAGGTCGGCGCTGCCGTGGCTGAGCTCCGCCAGGGCGGGACCGGGCGCCCAGGTGCCCGCCGGCGTGCGCCGCAGCAGCCGGTGACCCTCGAGCGCGACGGCCAGCCGGTGGGCGGTCGCCCGCGGCAGGTCGGTGCGCGTCACGAGGTCGGCGAGCGACGCCGGCTCCTGCGCGACGGCGCGGAGGATGGCCACTGCTTTGTCCAGAACGGCGACGGGGTTAGGCTGTCCCACACAGCGATACTCCCATCCCACACAGTGAGACGCCACCGTGGGATGGCCCGATCGGGAGGGACCCCGTGCCGAAGACCCTGGCGGAGAAGGTCTACGACGCCCACGTCGTGCGCAGTGCCGCGGGCGAGCCGGACCTGCTCTACATCGACCTGCACCTCGTGCACGAGGTCACCAGCCCGCAGGCGTTCGACGGCCTCCGGGCCGCCGGCCGCCGCGTGCGGCACCCCGAGCTCACCATGGCCACCGAGGACCACAACGTCCCGACGCTCGACGTCCTCGCGCCGATCGCCGACCCGGTCAGCCGGGCGCAGGTCGAGGCGCTGCGGAGGAACGCCGCGGAGTTCGGCATCCGGCTGGCCCCGATGGGCGACCGCGACCAGGGCATCGTGCACGTCATCGGCCCGCAGCTCGGGCTGACCCAGCCGGGGATGACGATCGTCTGCGGCGACAGCCACACGTCCACGCACGGCGCGTTCGGCGCGCTGGCGTTCGGCATCGGCACCAGCGAGGTCGAGCACGTGCTGGCCACCCAGACGCTGCCGCAGTACCGCCCGAAGCAGATGGCCGTCACGGTGAACGGCGAGCTGCCCGAGGGCGTGTCGAGCAAGGACGTCATCCTCGCTGTCATCGCGCGGATCGGCACCAACGGCGCCGCGGGCCACGTCATCGAGTACCGCGGCAGCGCCATCGAGGCGCTGTCGATGGAGGCCCGGATGACGATCTGCAACATGTCGATCGAGGCCGGCGCCCGCGCCGGGATGATCGCCCCCGACGAGACGACGTTCGCCTACCTGCAGGGCCGCCCGCACGCCCCGCAGGGCGCCGACTGGGACGCCGCCGTCGCGCACTGGCGGACGCTGCACACCGACGAGGGCGCGGTCTTCGACACCGAGGTCGTCCTCGACGCCGCGGAGCTCTCGCCGTTCGTCACCTGGGGCACCAACCCCGGCCAGGGCCTGCCGCTGACCGGGCGGGTGCCCGACCCGGCCGACTTCGCCGACGACAACGAGCGCCGCGCCGCCGAGCAGGCGCTGGCCTACATGGGCCTCACCCCCGGCACGCCGCTGCGCGAGATCGAGGTGGACACGGTCTTCCTCGGCTCCTGCACCAACGGCCGGATCGAGGACCTGCGCACCGCCGCCGAGCTGCTGCGCGGGAAGCGGATCGACGCCAGCACCCGGATGCTCGTCGTCCCCGGCTCGATCGGGGTCAAGCAGCAGGCCGAAGCCGAGGGCCTGGACCGGGTGTTCACCGAGGCCGGCGCCGAGTGGCGCGGCGCCGGGTGCTCGATGTGCCTGGGCATGAACCCCGACCAGCTCAAGCCGGGGGAGCGGTCGGCGTCGACCAGCAACCGCAACTTCCAGGGCCGGCAGGGCAAGGGCGGGCGCACGCACCTCGTGTCGCCGTCCGTGGCCGCCGCCACCGCGCTCACCGGCCGGCTGACCGCCCCCGCCGACCTGGCCGACGTCCCCGCGACGGTGTGACCACCCGCCCCGCCACCCCAGCAGGAGTCTGAGATGCAGCCGTTCACCACGCACACCGGCACCGCGGCCCCGCTGCGGCGCAGCGCCGTCGACACCGACCAGATCATCCCGGCCGAGTACCTGAAGCGGATCACCCGCACCGGGTTCGAGGACGGCCTGTTCGTCGCCTGGCGCACCAACGAGCCGGACTTCGTGCTCAACCAGCCGCACCACGCCGACGCCTCGATCCTGGTCGCCGGCCCCGACTTCGGCACCGGATCGTCGCGCGAGCACGCCTGCTGGGCGCTGCTCGACGGTGGCTTCCGCGTCGTGATCAGCTCGCGGTTCGCCGACATCTTCCGGAACAACTCGACCAAGTCCGGCCTGCTCACCGTCGTCCTGCCGCAGGCCGACGTCGAGGCGCTGTGGCAGGCGGTCGAGGCGGACCCGGCGCTGCCGGTGACGGTCGACCTGCAGGCGAAGACGGTCACCTACGGCGACACGACGGTGCCGTTCGAGGTCGACGACTACATCCGCTGGCGGCTGCTGGAGGGGCTCGACGACGTCGGTCTCACCGAGCGGCACCTGGCCGACATCGAGGCCTACGAGGCGCAGCGCCCGTCCTGGCTGCCGAGGGCGCTCCCCGCCAGGTGACGTGAGGGAACGGCCACCCTCCAGGGGCCCGCGCCGAGCTCGCGGGGCGTGGGGGGAGGGGTGGTCCTTCGTCGGCCCCGGCGCCCCCTACTCGGGGGCGTCGGGGTCCGGGCCGAGGTCGCGGTAGTAGTCGGCCAGCAGCGCTCCGGGCCGGCCGCCCAGCGCCCACACGCTGCCCTTGGCCGCCGGCGGGTGCAGCCGCCCGGCGACGCCCTCCCAGCGGACGCCGAGGCTCATCAGCACCGACGGGATCGCCCCGCCCTGGCTGCACACCACCGTGACCCCGGCGCCCTCCCGCGGCTCCAGCAGCCGCTCGACGACGGCCAGGCCGGCCTGCGGGTCGGCGGTGAACTCCTCCTCGCCGAGCTCCGGCAGGTCGCGCACGGGCAGGCCGGTCCGCTCGGCCAGCGGCTCCAGGGTCTGCCGGCAGCGCACGCGGGCGGCGCTGAGCAGCTCGACCGGCCTGAACGCCGGCAGGACGTCGGCCAGCTGCCGCGCCTGCCGCCACCCCTTGGACTCCAGCGGCCGCTCGTCGTCGGGGCCGTCCCAGTCGCTGCGGCTGCCGGCCTTGGCGTGGCGCACCAGCAGCAGCGACGGCCCCCGCGGGACGTCGTCGCGGGCGAGGTCGGCCAGCACCCGCCGGTCGTGCTCGTGGGTGACCAGCGCGGCGGCGTCGTCCAGCGGCAGCCAGCGCAGCTCGTCGACCTCGTCGTTGGGCTCGAACGGCTGCTCGGTGCCGACCGCCCGCATGAGCCAGTAGTCCACGTGCTTGGGCCCGGCGGCGACCTCGTAGCGGGTGCGCAGGCTGCGGCGGCCGAGCGCCACCTGCAGTCCGGTCTCCTCGACGACCTCCCGCACCGCGGCGGAGAGGGCGTTCTCCCCGGCGTCGAGCTTGCCCTTGGGCAGCGACCAGTCGTCGTACCGCGGCCGGTGCACGAGGACGGTCTCGACCCCGCTGTCGGCGGCCGGCCGCCACACCACCCCGCCCGCGGCCGCGACGACCGCCGTCCGCTCAGCCGGCATGCTCGATCACCCGGTGCATGAGGGCGGCCTGGTAGTCCCGGGTCCCGGTGCGGGTCCACTGGCCCTCGGAGCCGAGCTCCCAGCAGCGCACACCGGGGGCCATGGCGGCGTCGAACACCGCCTGCAGCTCCCGCTGGGCGGTGTCGTCGCACACGCGCAGCAGCACCTCGACCCGGCGGTCGAGGTTGCGGTGCATGAGGTCGGCGCTGCCGAGCCACCACTCCGGCTCGCCCGCGTTGTCGAACGCCATGACCCGCGAGTGCTCGAGGAAGCGGCCGACGATCGAGCGCACCCGGATCGTCTCGCTCAGCCCGGGCACACCCGGGCGCAGCGCGCAGATGCCGCGGATGAACAGCTCGACCGGGACCCCGGCGCGGGAGGCCTCGTAGAGGGCGTCGATGACCCGCTCGTCGACCAGCGAGTTCACCTTGAACCGGATGCCCGCCGAACGGCCCTCGGCGGCGTGCCGCGCCTCCCGGCGGATCTTCTCCACCAGCCCGGCGCGGACCCCGTGCGGCGCCACCATCAGCTGCCGGTAGGTGGTCTGCCGCGAGTAGCCGGTGAGCACGTTGAACAGGTCGGTGAGGTCGGCGCCCACCCGCGGGTCGGCGGTGAGGATGCCGAGGTCCTCGTACTGCCGCGCCGTCTTCGGGTTGTAGTTGCCGGTGCCGATGTGCACGTAGCGGCGGATGACGCCGTTCTCGCGGCGCACCACCAGCGCCGTCTTGCAGTGCGTCTTCAGGCCCACCAGGCCGTAGACGACGTGGCAGCCGGCCCGTTCCAGCGACCGGGCCCAGGTGATGTTGGCCTCCTCGTCGAAGCGTGCCTTGATCTCGACGAGGACGACCACCTGCTTGCCGAGCTCCGCGGCGGTGATCAGCGCGTTGACGATCGGGGAGTCCCCGGAGGTCCGGTACAGCGTCTGCTTGATCGCCAGCACGTGCGGGTCCTCGGCGGCCTGCTCGATGAAGCGCTGCACGCTCGTGGCGAACGAGTGGTACGGGTGGTGGACCAGCACGTCGCCCTCGCGCAGCGTGGCGAACACGCTCTTGGGCGTCTCGCCCTCGGACAGCCGCGGGTGGGTGGCCGGCACGAACGGCTCGTCCTTGAGCTCGGGGCGGTCGATGTCGTACAGCGCCCACAGCGAGGCCAGGTCCAGCAGCCCGGGCACGGTGACGACGTCCTGCGGGCTGACCTCGAGCTCGGAGACGAGGACGTCGAGGATCTGCGGGTCCATCGTCTCGGTGACCTCGAGCCGGACCGCGGGGCCGAACCGGCGGCGGGCGAGCTCCCGCTCGAGGGCCTGCAGCAGGTCCTCGTCGCGGTCCTCCTCCACCTCGAGGTCGGCGTTGCGGGTGACCCGGAACAGGTGGTGGTCGATCACGTCGAGGCCGGGGAACAGCAGCGACAGGTGCGCGGCGATGAGGTCCTCGAGGGGCAGGAACGTCGCCTGGGAGTCGACCGGCCCCACCGGCACGAACCGCGGCACGTTGTTGGGCACCTTGAGCCGGGCGAACCGCGGCGCGCCGGTCTCCGGGTCGCGCACCACGACGGCGAGGTTGAGCGACAGGCCGCTGATGTAGGGGAACGGGTGCGCCGGGTCGACGGCCAGCGGGGTGAGCACCGGGAACACCTGGTCGCGGAAGTACTCGCGCAGCCGCCGCGTCTCGGTCTCGGCGAGGTCGTCCCAGTGCACGATCCGGATGCCCTCGGCCTCCAGCCGCGGCGTGACGTCCCGCTCGAAGCACTCGGCGTGCCGGTGCACCAGCTCCTGGGTGCGCTCGGTGACCCGGGCCAGCTGCTCGCGGATGGTCAGCCCGTCGGGGGAGCGCACGGTCAGCCCGGTGCTCAGCCGCCGCTTCAGCCCGGCGATGCGCACCATGTAGAACTCGTCGAGGTTGCCCGCGAAGATCGCCAGGAACTTGACCCGCTCGAGCAGCGGCATGGACGCGTCCTCGGCCAGCTCGAGCACCCGCGCGTTGAAGTCCAGCCAGGACAGCTCCCGGTTGAGGAAGCGGTCCGCGGGCAGCGGGGGTTGATCCGCGGGGGCGGGCGTCTCGGGACCGGTGATCGGCGACGTCGTCTCGGCTGCCACGGCGCTCATCGTGCCCCACGCACGGGGACGGCCGCCGCCCGTGCGCGGTCCCCGTCAGGCGGCCGGGTGCGGGAGCCGCGGCAGCAGCGCCGCCGTCGCCGTCCCGACGCCGAGGCCCGCGGCCGCGGCCAGGTCGGCGGGCGTGTCGACGTCGCGGCGCAGGCCCGGCCAGTCGCCGTCCAGCGGCACCGCACCGGCGGCGGCGTGCGCGGCGGCGGAGTCCCGGCCGAACCGCGGGTCCAGGGGCACACCGGCCGCCGTGAGCAGGGTGGTGCCGGTGCCCGCGGCGTCGGCGACGAAGCAGCGCGGCGCCGCCTCGGCCGCGGCCAGGGCGGCGGCCAGCTCCGCCGGCCGCAGCGCCGGCAGGTCCGACGACAGGGCGGCGACGGCGTGCCCGCCGCTGGCCCGGGCCCCGTGGGCGAGCGCCGGGTTGAGCCCGCGGTCGGGCTCGTCGGGCACCGTGCGCGCGCCGAGCGCCCGGACGGTGGCGGCTGCGAGGTCCTCGTCGGTCACGACGACGACGTCGGCCACCGCGGGGCAGGCGCGGGCCGCGGCGACGGTGTCGGCCAGCAGCGCCAGCACGAGGTCCGCGTGCAGCCCGGGACCGCCGCCGGTCAGCGGCACCAGGCGGGTCTTGGCCGCGGACAGCCGCTTCGCCGGGACGACCAGGGACCACCGCACGGGCACCATGTGAGCACACCGCCACGGCCCGCCGCGGACGCCGGAGGACCCCGGTGCGCACCCGGACCGGCCGGAGGGTCGATCATGTGCCGGTCGTCACGACCGAGCGGAGGGGTGCCGGTGACCGAGGAGCAGTCCTCCCGGACCACTGCGGTACAGCGGCGCGCGCTGCACGAGCGCGGCCGGCTGCCGTGGTCGCTGAAGCTGGCGGTCCTGCTGATCTACCCGCTCACCTCGCTGCTGTTCCGGCTGCGCTACCGGGACGGCGACCGGCTGCCGCGCACCGGCCCGGTGCTGCTGGTGGCCAACCACGTGTCGGTGCTCGACCCGCTGGCCTGCGCGCGGCTGGTCTACGACAACGGGCGCGTACCGCACTTCCTGGCCAAGCAGGCGGTGTTCAAGGGCGTGGTCGGGAAGATCCTCCGGCACGCCGGGCAGATCCCCGTGGCGCGCGGCTCCGCCGACGCCCTCGGCTCCCTGGCCGCCGCGGCGGCCGACCTGGAGGCGGGCAACGTCGTCGTGATCTACCCCGAGGGCTCGGTGACCCGCGACCCCGACTGGTGGCCGATGCAGGCGCGCACCGGCGTCGCGCGCCTGGCGCTGACCACCGACGCGGTGGTGCTGCCGGTGGCCCAGTGGGGCCCGCACCGGGTGCACGACTACCACACGAAGGAGCTGCACCTGCGCCTCCGGGCGCCCGCCGACTACGCCGTCGGGGAGCCGGTCGACCTGTCCGCGCTGCGGGCGGAGGTCCGCGCCGGCCGCCCGCTGACCCCGGACCTGCTCCGGGAGACCACCGACCTCATCATGGGCCGGGTGCGCGACCTGCTGTCCGGTCTCCGGGGTGAGCCGGCCCCCGCCTCGTTCGCCCCCCGGCCGGGGCGGTCGCTGCCCGGCGACCTCCCGGGGAGCGCTGCGTGAGCGAGCTGGACCGCCTCGGGCGGGGCACCCGCGCCGCCGTCCTGGGCGCCGGCTCCTGGGGCACCACCTTCGCCAAGGTGCTCGCCGACGCCGGCTGCACGGTGTCCCTGCACGCCCGCCGGCCGGAGCTGGCCCGGGCGATCGCGGAGACGGGGGAGAACGCCGAGTACCTGCCCGGCGTGCCGCTGCCCCGCGCGCTGACGGCGACCCCCGACGCCGCCGAGGCCCTCGACGGCGCCGACGTCGTGGTGCTCGCCGTCCCCTCGCAGTCGCTGCGCGCCAACCTGCTCGAGTGGACGCCGCTGCTCCCTGCGGACGCGACGCTGCTGTCGCTGATGAAGGGCGTCGAGCTCGGCACGACCAAGCGGATGAGCGAGGTCATCTGCGAGGTCACCGGCGCCGGCCCGGACCGGGTGGCGGCGCTGTCGGGGCCGAACCTGGCGCGGGAGATCGCCGAGGAGCAGCCGGCCGCCACCGTCATCGCCTGCACCGACGCCGACCGCGCCGCGGCGCTGCAGGCCGCCTGTCACACCGTCTACTTCCGGCCGTACACCAACTCCGACCTCGTCGGCTGCGAGCTCGGGGGCGCGGTGAAGAACGTCATCGCGCTGGCGTGCGGCATCGCCGAGGGGATGGGCTTCGGCGACAACACCCGGGCCTCCCTGATCACCCGCGGCCTGGCCGAGACCACCCGCCTGGGCGTGGCCCTGGGCGCGGAGCCCTCGACCTTCGCCGGGCTGGCGGGGCTGGGCGACCTCGTGGCCACCTGCAGCTCGCCGCTGTCGCGCAACCGCACGTTCGGGGAGAAGCTGGGGCGGGGCCTGTCGCTGGAGGAGGTGCAGGCCACCACCCGGCAGACCGCCGAGGGGGTCAAGAGCTGCCGCCCGGTGCTGGACCTGGCCCGCGCGCACGGCGTGGACGTGCCGGTGACCGAGGCGGTCGTGCGGGTCTGCCACGAGGGCGTGCCGGCCGCGCAGATGGTGAAGGAGATCATGAGTCGGGAAGCGAAGCCGGAGTGACGACGCACCCCCGGGCCGAGCCGGAGTGACGACGCTCCCTGCCGGGTGGGGCGACGGCACCCGCTCGGTCCGGGCGGGCGACGCCCCGCCGGTGCCGGGCACCCCGCTGCGTCCCTCGCCGGTGTTCGCCGCCCCCTTCCACCTCGGCGACCGCCCGCCGCGCGCCGACGGCGCCGACGCCTACGCCCGCACCGAGCACCCCACGTTCCGCGCCTTCGAGGACGCCGTCGGCGAGCTCGACGGCGGCCGGTGCCTCGCGTTCTCCACCGGGATGGCCGCGGTCACCGCCGCGGTGACCGCGCTGGTGTCGGCCGGCGACCGCCTCGTGCTGCCCGCCGACGGCTACTACGCGACCCGGCTGCTCGCCCGCGACGAGCTTGAGCGGCTCGGCGTCCGGGTGGAGTACGTGCCCACCACCGGGATCGGCGACGTCGCCGCCCGCGGGGACCTCGACGGCGCCCGGATGGTCCTCCTCGAGACGCCGAGCAACCCGCACCTCGACGTCTGCGACGTCGCCGCGGTGGCCCGCGCGACGCGGGCGGCCGGCGCGCTGCTCGCCGTCGACAACACCACCGCCACCCCGCTCGGCCAGCGGCCGCTGGCGCTCGGCGCCGACCTCACCGTGGGCGCCGACACCAAGGCGCTCACCGGGCACAGCGACCTGCTGCTCGGCCACGTGAGCACCACCTCCGGCGAGGTGTTCGACCGGCTCAAGGGCTGGCGTGACCACACCGGCAGCACGCCCGGCGCGTTCGACGCGTGGCTCGGGCACCGGTCGATGAGCACGCTGGACCTGCGGCTGGCCCGCCAGGCGGAGACCGCCGCGGCGGTGGCCGAGGTCCTCGCCGGCCACCCGGCGGTGACCGGCGTCCGGTGGCCCTGGCTGGCCTCGGACCCCTCGCACGAGCTCGCCACCCGGCAGATGCTGCGGCCGGTCGGCGTCGTCTCGGCCGAGCTCGCCGACGAGGCCGCGGTGTCGCGCTTCCTCGCCGCGAGCCGGCTGTGGACGGCGGCGACCAGCTTCGGGGGCGTGCACAGCACCGTCGACCGGCGGGCGCAGTGGGGCGGGGACGCGGTCCCGGCGGGCTTCCTGCGCTTCTCCTGCGGCATCGAGGACACCGATGACGTCGTCGCCGACCTCACCACCGCGCTCGACGCCGTCTGACGGGATGAGCCGCACCACCCTCGACCGCGTCCTTGCCGCCGGCCCCGTGCTGCACGCCGGCCGGGACGGCGACTACCGGGCGCTCGCCTGGGCGGCCGGGGAGCCGCACCGGGTGCGCCGCGAGCTGGTGGGGCCGTCGTGGGAGCCGCCGCGCCGGGGCGTGCGGGCGGTCGCCTGCCTCGCCCACGTCACCGACCTGCAGCTGGCCGACGTCTGCTCGCCGGCCCGCTTCGAGTTCTTCCACCGCTTCGAGGCCGACCCGCGGATGCGCGCCCTCGTGCCCATGCACCGGCCGCAGGAGGCGCTGACCGCGCACGCCGTCGACGCGCTGGTGCGCACCCTCAACGGCCTGGCCGGCGCGCCGCGGACCGGGCAGCCGCTGCAGGTGGTGGTCACCACCGGCGACGCCATCGACAACGCGCAGTGGAACGAGCTGGAGCTGTACCTGGCCGTCCTCCGCGGGGGAGTGGTCTCACCCGGCGCCGGGCTGACCGCCTACGACGGCGTGCAGGCCTCCGGGTGGCCGCACGACCTGTTCTGGCGGCCCGACGACGACGGCGGCGTCCACCACGAGCGGTTCGGCTTCCCCGCCCGCCCCGGGCTGCTGGAGGCGGCGTTCGCCGCCTTCGCCGCCGAGGGGCTGCGGCTGCCGTGGCTGGGCTGCCACGGCAACCACGAAGCGCTCATCCAGGGCGTCGGCGTCCCCACGCCCGCGCTGGCCGCCGTCCTCGGCGCCGGGCGCAAGCCGGTCGACGTCGACCCCGCCCTGCCGCTGGACGACGCGCTGCACCTGTTCACGCACCGCTCCGAGGTCTTCACCACCGCCACCTCCCGCCCGGTGACGCCGGTGGCCGACCGCCGCTTCATCGACCGCCGGTCCTTCGTCGCCGCGCACCTCTCCGACGGCGGGGCGCCGACCGGCCACGGGTTCACCGAGGAGAACCTGCGCGACGGCACCGCCTACTACGCCTGGGACGGGCTGCCCGGCGTGCGCGTCGTCTGCCTGGACACCACCCGGGTCACCGGCGGCGCCGCGGGCTCGGTCGACGCGGCGCAGGCGCGGTGGCTGGAGGAGCGGCTGCGCGAGGTGTCGTCGTCGGCGCCCGGTCCCGACGGCGGGCGGGTGGCCACCGGCAACGCCGACCGGCTGGTGGTCCTGCTCTCGCACCACGGGTCGGGCACGCTCACCCGCGCCGACGCCCTCGGCGGGCAGCCGGCCACGGGCGACACCGCGCTGGGCGCGCCCGAGCTGCTCGCGCTGCTGCACCGGTACCCGAACGTCGTGCTGTGGCTCAACGGGCACACGCACGTCAGCGAGGTGCGGCCGTGGGCGCACCCGCACGAGCCCGGGCGCGGGCTGTGGGAGGTGACCACGTGCGCCGTCGTCGACTGGCCCGGGCAGGCCCGGCTGGTCGAGCTGCTCGACAACGGCGACGGCACCCTCTCGCTGGTCTGCACGATGGTCGACCACGACAGCCCCGCCCGGCCGCCGGCCGCCGACGACCCGGCCGCCGGGGACCCCGCCGCGCTGGCGGCGCTGCACCGGGAGCTGGCCGCCAACGTGCCGTACGCGGGCCTGGGCTCGCCGCTGGCCGGCACGCCCGCCGACCGCAACGTCGAGCTGGTCCTCCGAGCCCCCTTCTAGGAGGACCCCCACGCCCCGCTCCGCTCGGCGCGGGCCCGTGCGGGAGGGCCGTTCCGGCACGTCACCGGGCGGTGCGGGCGTCCCGGCGGCGGCGGTGGGCGGCGCGGGCGGTGAGCCAGCCGCTGAAGGCCAGGTAGTAGACGACGTAGACGAACGACAGCGCGACGACGAACGGGTTCGGGTCGGGCAGCTGGGCCACCAGCACGGCGTAGGACACGAACCAGACGGCGGTCAGCGCCATGCTCACCTGCCAGAACGCCTCGGTCCGCGACGGGTAGAGGTAGCGCACCGGCACGAACACCAGCACCGAGCAGACGACGAGCACCACGGCCACGGCCACCTGCGACAGGTCCAGCACGACCGCGTAGAACGCGACGACGTTCCAGTAGCTGGGGAAGCCCAGGAACGTGTGGTCGTCGGTCTTCGCGTCGACCCGGCAGAACTGGTAGCTCGACGCCAGCAGCGGCAGCGCGGCCAGCACCCAGCCGGCCGGCCCGTGCGGCAGCGCGCCGGTGGTCCACAGCAGGACGACGGGGGCGAAGACGTAGGTCAGGTAGTCGACGATGTTGTCCAGCAGCGCGCCGTCGAACCAGGGGATCGTCTCCTTGACCCGCGCGCGGCGGGCCAGCATCCCGTCGGTGCCGTCGACCACCAGCGCGGCCAGCCCGATCCACAGCGCGGCCTCGACCTCACCCTCGATCGCGGCCAGCACGAACAGCAGCGCCAGCACCGAGCCCAGCGCCGTGTAGGCGTGCACCGCCGCGCCGGCCAGCCGCAGCGGGAGCGGGTGCCTGCGCGCAGCGCCGTCCCCCTGGTGCGCCGTCGTCGCCGGAGGTCGGGGGTCCACCGGAGGGGCCGCGTTCTCCCGCATCGCCGACGAGGTTCCCACACGACGCGGACGCCGGCCCCGCGGGAGCCGGAGGACGCGCGGGGACCGTCGACTAGGGTCGGCCGCGATGAGCGGAACGGGCAAGGTGCGCGTCGCGGTCGTGTTCGGGGGGCGCAGCGCCGAGCACGCCATCTCCTGCGTCAGCGCCGGCAGCGTGATGGCGGCGCTGGACCGGGAGCGCTACGAGGTGGTCCCCGTCGGCATCGCCCGGGACGGCCGCTGGGTGCTCCCCGACGAGGGCCAGCAGCTGGCCATCGACGGCGGCCGGCTGCCCGAGGTCACCGGCGGGACGGCGGTGTCGCTGGTCGGCGACCCCGCCGGGCGCGGGCTGGCCGTGCTGGAGCCGGCCGCTGCGATCGGCCCGGCGCTCACCGAGGTCGACGTCGTCTTCCCGGTGCTGCACGGCGCCTACGGCGAGGACGGCACCATCCAGGGGCTGCTGGAGATGAGCGGGCTGCCCTACGTGGGGTCGGGCGTGTTCGCCAGCGCCGCGTCGATGGACAAGGAGTTCACCAAGAAGCTCCTGGCCGCCGCCGGGCTGCCGCAGGGCGACCACGTGGTGCTCCGCGACGCCGAGGGCGCCCTGTCGGCCGACCCCGGCCTGCTCACCGCCGCCGACCGCGAGCGGCTGGGCCTGCCGGTGTTCGTCAAGCCCTCGCGTGCCGGGTCCAGCATCGGCATCACCCGGGTCACCGACTGGGCGCAGCTCCCCGAGGCGGTGGCCACCGCCGCCGCCGTCGACCCGAAGGTCGTCGTCGAGGCCGCCGTGCCCGGCCGGGAGATCGAGTGCGGCGTGCTCGCCGGCCGCGCCGGCGGGCCGCCGGAGGCCAGCCTGCCGGCCGAGATCCGGCTCAAGCCGGGCACCGACTGGTACGACTTCGACGCCAAGTACCTCGAGGACGCCGTCGAGTTCGACGTCCCGGCCGACCTCACGCCCGAGCAGACGCGGAAGGTGCAGGAGGCCTCCCGCCGCGCCTACCTCGCCCTGGACTGCGAGGGCCTGGCGCGGGTGGACTTCTTCCTCGGCACCGGCCCCGACGGCCGTGAGCGGCTGGTGGTCAACGAGGTCAACACCATGCCGGGCTTCACGCCCATCTCGATGTTCCCGCGGATGTGGGCGGCCAGCGGGGTGTCCTACCCCGAGCTGGTGGACCGGCTGGTCGCCTCCGCACTGACCCGTGCGGGCCGGCCGGGGGACCAGCGGACACCCCGGTGACCCCGGGCCGGCTCGCGGCCGTCCTCGCCGGGCTGGTGTCGCTCGTGCCGGCCATCGGCTGCACGCCCACCAGCGCCACCCCCGCGCCCGCCCCGGCCACGCCGGAGAGCGTCGAGGAGCTCGGGGAGCTGCTGCTCGACGAGGTGCCCTCCGGCCTCCCGCGGATCGCCGACGCCGACCTGCAGCCCCCCGCCGGCGCCAAGACCGTCGACGACGTGGCCACCTACTCCGACGACCCCGCCCGCGAGCGCGCGGTGCTGCGCGAGTACGGCTACCGGCACGGCTGGGAGCGCTTCTGGGGCGCCACGACCGGCCCGCTCACCAGCGTCTTCCTCGACCAGTTCGCCGACCCCGCCGGCGCCGCCGCCTACGCGCGCGACCTCGCCGGCAACGACGCCGAGCTCTACGAGGGCGTGCTGCAGCACGACCCGTCGTCGCTGCCCGAGGGCTGCAGCCTGCTCACCGTGGCCGAGGTCGACCCCGCGACCGGGCTGTCGGGCCCGGCGGCGTTCGCCTGGTGCGCGCACGGGGTGTTCAGCGTCGGGGTGACCGCCGTGGCGGCCACGGAGCAGGCCGCGGGCGACGAGGTGCACGACGCCGTCCGGGCCCAGCTGGAGCGGCTCCCGGCTGCCTGAGCGGCCTCAGCGCGGCGGCAGCGTGTCGGCGATGACGCCGCTGAGCACGGTGACCGGGGCGCTGTCGACGTCGGGCGGCAGGGTCACCTGCACGTAGGCGGCGCGGTCGACCGCGGTCCAGGTCGTGGCCTCCTCGGTCTGCTCGACGAACCAGGTGACCTGGTCGATCTGCAGCAGCCCCTCGCCGGGGACCAGGCCCGCGGGCTGCGGCACGCCGCACACCAGCACGATCGGCGGGTCGCCCCAGGCGGCGGCGTAGGGGGTGTCGGAGTCGACCAGCCGCTGCGGCTCCCCGGTCAGGTCGAGGGGGAGGCCGGACATCAGCGCGGGGCAGTGCGCGTCGGCCTCCGGCGTCGGCGGCGGGACCTCGACCGGCAGCACCGGGAGGTCCTCGGCGCGCTGCTGCGTCGGGGCGCCGCTGACGTCGGCGACCGGCTCGTCGCCCTCGTCGTCGCCGCCGACCACCCGGACCAGGACCAGCAGCGCCACGAGCACCGGCACGACTACGGCGGTCGCGATCAGCGCCAGCCGGCGCAGCGGGTCGCGCGCGGGCGCCGGCGCCGGGTCCGGGGCGGGGGTGTCCTCGCTCAGCGGCTCAGATGTTGACGACGGGGCAGGTCAGCGTGCGCGTGATGCCGTCGACCGACTGGACGCGGGCGACCACCAGGCGACCCAGCTCGTCGACGGTCTCGGCCTCGGCGCGGACGATGACGTCGTAGGGGCCGGTGACGTCCTCGGCCTTGGTCACGCCGGCGATCTCGCTGATCGTGGACGCCACCTGGGCGGCCTTGCCGACCTCGGTCTGGATCAGGATGTAGGCGTGGACCACGGGACGACCTTCCTCGGACGGCTCTGCGGGTGGCTGCCTGCCACCGGCAGACGGACCGGAGCGCAACGTACCCCAGCGACCCGGGGTGGCCTGTGACACGGCCCCGTCCGCTGGTGCCGCGCGAGGACCCCGCCGACAGCGTGCGGGTCGTGGGGGAGTTCGGCGTCATCGCCCGGGTGGTCGCCCGCGCCGGCGCAGCGCGGGTCGCGCAGGTCGGCCCCGGTGACGACGCCGCGGTGCTGCGGGTGCCCGACGGCCGGGTGGTCGCCACCACCGACGTGCTCGTCGAGGGCCGCCACTTCCGCCGGGACTGGTCCTCGGCCGAGGACGTCGGGCACAAGGCCGCCGCCGCGAACCTCGCCGACGTCGCCGCGATGGGCGGGGTCGCCACCGCGCTGCTGGTCGGGCTGGCCTGCCCCGCGGACACGCCCACCTCGTGGCTGGAGGGCGTGGCCGCCGGGATGGCCGCCGAGTGCGCGCCGCTGGGCGCCGCCGTCGTCGGCGGGGACACCGTGGCCTCCGCCCCCGACAGCGCCGCCGTCGTCCTGTCGGTCACCGCGCTGGGCGACCTCGGCGGCCGGGCGCCGGTGCTGCGCTCGGGGGCGCGGCCCGGGGACGTGCTCGCCGTCGCCGGGCGGCTGGGCTGGTCGGCGTGCGGGCTGGCCGTGCTGCGCCGCGGCTTCAGCAGCCCCCTGGCCGCCGTGACCGCGCACCGCCGCCCCACCCCGCCCTACCTCGCCGGGCCGGCCGCGGCCGACGCCGGGGCGACCGCCATGTGCGACGTCAGCGACGGCCTGCTCGCCGACGCCGGGCACCTGGCCGCCGACAGCGGCGTCGTCCTGGACGTCGACCGGGCCGCGCTGGTGCGTGCGACCCTGGAGCCGCCCGGTCCGCTGCAGCAGGTGGCGGCGGCCCTCGGCGCCGATCCGCTGGCCTGGGTGCTCACCGGCGGGGAGGACCACGCCCTGCTGGCGACCTTCCCGCCGTCCGCGGCGCTGCCGGAGGGGTGGGTGCCGATCGGGCGGGTCGAGGAGGGGGAACCGGGCGTGTCCGTCAGCGGGGAGCCCGCGGCCGCGGTCGCGGGAGCGGTCGGTGCGGAGGGGACCGGGCATGTCCACTTCGGCTGAGGTGCGGCTGCGCGACGGGTCGGTCGCGCGGCTGCGCGCGGTGCCCTACGACGACCCGCTGGCCCGCGACCTCGTCGGCCGGGTGCAGCAGGAGTACGTGGAGCGCTACGGCGGCCCGGACGGCGCCGTCGTCGACCCCGCCGAGTTCGTCCCGCCGGCCGGGCTGTTCCTCGTCGCCGAGGTCGACGGCGAGCCGGCCGGCTGCGGCGCCTGGCGCCGGCACACCGGAGGCGACGACCCCACCGTCGCGGAGGTCAAGCGCGTGTACGTCGTGCCGCGCTTCCGCCGGCGCGGCCTGGCCCAGGTGCTCGTCACCGCGCTCGAGGGCTCCGCTCGCGAGTCGGGCCACCGCTCGGTCGTGCTCAACTCCGGCGACCGGCAGCCCGAGGCGCTCGCGCTGTACTCGGCGATGGGGTACACGCCCGTCCCGGGGTACGGCATCTACGCCGGCGAGGCCGGGGCGGTGTTCCTCGGCCGGCGGATCGACGAGGAGGAGCGCCCGTGGGCGTCGTGACGATCTCCGCGTCCTACGGCGCGGGCGGCCCCGAGGTCGGTCCCGCCGTCGCCGAGCGGCTCGGCCTGGCCTTCCACGACCGGGCGATCCCGGCGCAGGTGGCCGGCCGGCTCGGCGTCTCCCAGGACGACGCCGAGGCCAACGACGAGCGCGTCGTGCGCGGCCTGTGGCGGCTGGTGGCCTCGCTGGGTGCCATGCCCGACCCGGTCGGCGGCGTCATGCCGTCGACCACGCAGCCCGACGAGCGGGCCTACCGCGAGCACACCGAGCGGGTGCTGCGCGAGATCGCCGACGGCGCCGGCGGGGTGGTGCTCGGCCGCGGCGGGGCGCTGGTGCTGCGCGACCGGCCCGACGCCCTCCACGTGCGGCTCGACGGCCCGCCGGAGGCCCGCCTCCGGGCGGCGGTGGCGCGCTACGGCCGCCCCGAGGAGGAGCTCCGGCGGGAGCTCGCAGCCAACGACACCACCCGCGAGGCCTACGTCCGGCACTTCTACCGGTGCGACCCCGCGGCGGCCCGGCACTACCACCTCGTCGTCGACGGGACGGCCCTGCCGCTGGGGACGGTGGTGGACCTGGTGGTCACCGCGGCGCGCGCCCGCGGGATCGGCGCCCGCTGACCCTCGCGCACGCGAAGGACCCCGGAGGTCGGCGACCTCCGGGGTCCTTCGCGAGCGGCGGCCTCCGGTCAGGAGGCCCGGCGATCAGGCGCGGACGACCTTGCCCGCGCGGATGCACGAGGTGCAGGCGTTGATCCGCTTGCGGTTGCCGGGGGCGACGAGCGCCCGCACCGACTGGATGTTCGGGTTCCAACGGCGCGGCGTGCGGCGGTGCGAGTGCGACACCGACATACCGAAACCGGGCCCCTTGCCACAGACATCGCACACGGCAGCCACGGTGGATCACTCCCAGAGAATCGATTTTCAGACGGCGGCGCACAGGAGGCGACCGCGAGACCGTCGTCCAGCATAACCGCTCCTCCGCGGAACCGTCGCCGAGGTCGGGGGAGGACGGGGAGCGGCTCCGCCACGGGACCGGGTCCGTCCGTTCCCGCGGGTACCCTCCGGCCGTGCTGCAGGCGCTGGACGACGCCGCGGTCGGTCGCTGGTGCCGGGCCGCGGTCGCCGCGCTGTCCGCGGGACGGCGCAGCCTCGACGACCTCAACGTCTTCCCCGTGCCCGACGGCGACACCGGCACCAACCTGCTCCTCACCGCGCAGGCGGCGGTCGCCGAGCTCGACGCCGCCGGGGGGCGCGAGCCGGCCTGGACCGCGCTCACCCGCGGCGCGGTCCTCGGCGCCCGCGGCAACAGCGGCACGATCCTCGCCCAGCTGGTGCGCGGCCTGTCCGACCAGCTCGCCGGCCAGGAGCCCGCCGACGGCCCCGCGCTGGCCGCGGCGCTGCAGAAGGCCGCCGACACCGCCTACTCCGCGGTCGCCGACCCGGAGGAGGGCACCTTCCTCACCGTCGCCCGCGCCGGAGCCGAGTGCGCCGTGGCCTGCGTCGCCGAGGGTCGCACCGCCCTGGCCGACGTCGTCACCGCCGCGGCCGACGGCGCCCGCACGGCCCTGGAGGCCACCCCCGGCCAGCTCGACGCGCTGCGCGACGCCGGCGTGGTCGACGCCGGCGGCGCCGGCCTGTGCCTCGTCCTCGACGCCCTGGTCGCCACCGTCACCGGCGTCGAGCCCGCCCGACCGCCGCTGGTGCCCCGCCCGGCGCACCCCGCCGACCCCGCCGACGTGCCGCACCAGCCGCCGCCGGGCCCCGGCAGCGAGGTGCAGTACCTGCTCGCCGACACCGACGAGGCCGCCGTCACCGTCCTGCAGACCCGGCTGGCCGCCCTCGGCGACAGCCTCGTCGTCGTCGGCGTCGACACCCCCACCGGCCGGCAGTGGAACGTGCACGTGCACACCAGCGACGTCGGCGGCGCCATCGAGGCCGGCATCGAGGCCGGCCGGCCGCACCGGATCACCGTCACCCCGCTGGCGCCCGTCCGCCCCGCCGCCCCGGTGCCCGGCCGCCGCGCCGTC
This sequence comes from Geodermatophilus arenarius, assembly GCF_042654585.1. Classification (NCBI taxonomy): domain Bacteria; kingdom Bacillati; phylum Actinomycetota; class Actinomycetes; order Geodermatophilales; family Geodermatophilaceae; genus Geodermatophilus; species Geodermatophilus arenarius. The sequence continues at coordinate 9,378 of NZ_JBHSGR010000028.1, read as the reverse complement.
GTCGCGGTCGTGCCGGGGGAGGGCCTGGCGCAGCTGTTCTCCGGGGAGGGCGTCCGCGTGGTCGCCTGCGGGCCCGACGGCGTCGACGAGGACGAGCTGCTCGACGAGCTGCTCGTCTCGGCCGCCGGCGACGTCGTCGTCCTGCCCAACGACCCCGCGCTGACCCCGGTCGCCGCCCGCGCGGCCGAACGGGCCCGCCAGGCCGGCCGCGACGTCGCCGTCGTCCCCACCCGCTCGCCGGTCCAGGGCCTGGCGGCCATCGCCGTGGCCGACCCCGCCCGCCGCTTCGGCGACGACGTCATCGCCATGGCCGAGGCCGCTGCGGCCACCCGCTGGGCCGAGGTCACCCTCGCCGAGCAGGAGGCGCTCACCAGCGCCGGGTTCTGCCGGCCCGGCGACGCGCTGGGCTCGGCGGAGGGCGACGTCGTGGTGGTCGGGCGCGACCTCGCCGCGGTGGCCTGCGACCTGCTCGACCGGCTGCTGTCGGCCGGCGGCGAGATGGCCACCCTCGTCGTCGGGCCGGACGCCGCGCTCGGTGACGCCGTCTGCGCGCACCTGGCCGCCGTCCACCCGACCGTCGAGGTCGTCCGCTACGACGCCGGCGCGGTCCTGCCCCTGCAGGTGGGGGTGGAGTAGCCCGATGGCGGTGACCCTCGACACCGACCTCGCGCGCGTGCTCGGCGCCAAGACGGCCAAGGCGATGGCCGAGTCGCTGGGGCTGCGCACCGTCCGCGACCTGCTGCGCCACTACCCGCGCCGCTACGCCCGCCGCGGCGAGATGACCCGGCTCGACGACCTGCAGGTCGGCGACCGCGTGACCGTGCTCGCCCAGGTCCGGCGCGTGACCAGCCGGCGGATGCGCAACCGGCCCGGCACGCTCACCGAGGTCACCGTCGGCGACGGCGCCGGCGAGATGCAGCTGGTCTTCTTCAACCGCAGGTTCGGGAAGCTCGAGGAGGGCGCCTGGGGGCTGTTCGCCGGCACGGTCGGCGAGTACCGCCGGACCAAGCAGTTCGCCCACCCGGACTTCCACCTGATCACCGGCGACGACGACGAGGACTGGGCCCGCGCGCTCATCCCGATCTACCCGGCGAGCAAGGACGTCTCCAGCTGGGTCATCCAGAAGTCGGTGCGGCTGCTGCTCGACGCCTCCGGCGGCTTCGGGTTCGTCGAGGACCCGCTGCCGGAGGACCTGCGCCGCCGCCACGGGCTGCTCAGCCTCCCCGCCGCCCTGCTCGACGTGCACCGCCCCACCAGCGACGAGGACGTCGAGCGCGCCGAGGAGCGCCTCAAGTGGGACGAGGCGCTGGTCCTGCAGCTGGTCCTCGGCGCCCGCCGGCGGGCCGCGGCGCTGGAGCCGGGCACCGCCCGCCCGCGCCGCGACGGCGGACTCCTCGACGCCGTCGACGCCGCGCTGCCCTTCGAGCTGACCGAGGGGCAGCGGCAGGTGGGGGAGGAGCTCGCCGCCGAGCTCGCCCGCGACCACCCCATGCACCGGCTGCTGCAGGGCGAGGTCGGCTCCGGCAAGACCGTCGTCGCGCTGCGGGCCATGGCGCAGGTGGTCGACGCCGGCGGGCAGGCCGCGCTGCTGGCGCCCACCGAGGTCCTCGCCGCGCAGCACGCCCGCAGCATCGCAGGCATGCTCGGCCCGCTGGCCCGCGCCGGAGAGCTGGACGGCGACCCCGCGGGCACGAAGGTCGTGCTGCTCACCGGCTCGCTCAAGGCCGCGCCCCGCCGCGCCGCCCGCGCCGCGGTGGCCGACGGCAGCGCCGGGATCGTCGTCGGCACCCACGCGCTGCTACAGGAGGGCGTCGAGTTCGCCGACCTCGGCCTGGTCGTCGTGGACGAGCAGCACCGCTTCGGCGTGGAGCAGCGCGACGCGCTGCGCGCCAAGGGCAACCGGCCGCCGCACGTGCTGGTCATGACCGCCACGCCGATCCCGCGCACCGTCGCCATGACCGTCTACGGCGACCTGGAGACCTCCGTGCTGCGGCAGCTGCCCAGCGGCCGCGGCGGGGTGGCCAGCTCGGTGGTCCCCGTCAGCGACAAGCCCACCTGGCTCGACCGCGCGTGGGAGCGGCTGCGCGAGGAGGTCGCCGCCGGCCGGCAGGCCTACGTCGTCTGCCCGCGGATCGGCGACGAGGACACCGGCAGCGAGGACGAGCCCGACGAGGCCGACGCCCCGCAGGAGAGCGGCGGCGACGACCGGCGCCCGCCGCTGGCGGTCCTCGACGTCGCCGAGGCGCTGAGCGAGGGGCCGCTCGCCGGGCTGCGGCTGGCGGTGCTGCACGGCCGCATGACGCCCGAGGCGAAGGAGGCGACCATGCGGGCCTTCGCCGCCCGCGAGGTCGACGTCCTCGTCGCCACCACCGTCGTCGAGGTCGGCGTCGACGTGCCCAACGCCACCGTGATGGTGGTCATGGACGCCGACCGGTTCGGCGTCAGCCAACTGCACCAGCTGCGCGGCCGGGTGGCCCGCGGGAAGCACCGCGGCCTGTGCCTGCTGGTCACCGAGGCCCGCGAGACGACGGCGACCGGGCAGCGGCTGGCCGCCGTCGCCGGCACCTCCGACGGCTTCGAGCTCGCCCGCGTGGACCTCGAGACCCGCCGCGAGGGCGACGTCCTCGGCGCCGCGCAGTCCGGGCGGCGCTCCACCGTCAAGCTGCTGTCCCTGCTCGAGGACGAGGAGCTCATCGCCACCGCCCGCGCCGAGGCCACCGCGCTGCTGGCCACCGAGCGCGGGCTGGCCGACCACCCCGGCCTCGCCGCCGAGGTCGCCGCCCTGGCCACCGACGAGCGCGCGGGCTACCTCGAGAAGGCATGACGCGGCTGATCTCCGGGGCGGCCGGAGGGCGGCGGCTGAAGGTGCCGCCCAGCGGGGTGCGCCCCACCGGCGACCGCGCCCGCGAGGGGCTGTTCAACAGCCTCGGCACCCTGCTCGACCTCGACGGCGCCGCCGTCCTCGACCTCTACGCCGGCTCCGGCGCGCTCGGGCTGGAGGCGCTGTCCCGCGGGGCCGCGCAGGTGGTGCTCGTCGAGAACGGCCCGCGCGTGCTGCCGGTGCTGCGCGCCAACGTCGCCGCCGTCGGCCTGCCCGGCGCGCGGGTGGTCGCGGGGTCGGTGCCCACCGTCGTCGGCGGCGCGCCGCCGGCCCGCTTCGACCTCGTGCTCGCCGACCCGCCCTACGCCGTCCCGGCCGACGAGGTGCGCGGCGTGCTGAGCGCGCTGGTCACGGGGGAGTGGCTCGCCCCGGACGCGGTCGTCGTCGTCGAGCGCTCCTCCCGCGAGGAGCCCTGGGAGTGGCCGACACCCCTCACCGGGATCCGCGACCGCCGCTACGGGGAGGCCGTGCTCCGGTACGGTCGCCTCCCGTGAGGCGAGCGGTCTGTCCCGGGTCGTTCGACCCGGTCACCAACGGCCACGTCGACGTCATCACCCGGGCCGCGGCGCTGTACGACGAGCTCGTGGTCGCCGTCCTGGTCAACCCCGGCAAGGCCGGGCTGTTCTCCGTCGACGAGCGCATGGAGCTGCTGCGCGAGGCGGTCGCCGAGCTGCCCAACGTCGTCGTCGACAGCTTCAGCGGCCTGCTCGTCGACTACTGCCGCAGCCACGACGTCCCGGTGGTGGTCAAGGGCCTGCGCGCGGTCGGCGACTTCGAGTACGAGCTGCAGATGGCGCAGATGAACCGCGAGCTGGCCGGCGTCGAGACGCTGTTCGTGCCCACCGCGCCGCAGGTCGGCCACCTGTCCTCCAGCCTGGTCAAGCAGATCGCCACCTTCGGCGGCGACGTCTCCCGGCTGGTGCCCAAGGCGGTCCTCGAGCGGCTGCTGGCCAAGCGCGACGACGGGGCGCAGCCGTGACCGAGGTCGTGTACCGGCTCTACGAGACCGTCGACGAGCTCAGCCGGCTCATCGAGAGCGCCCGCAGCGTGCCCATGTCCGGCTCGTGCATGGTGCCGCGCGACCAGGTGCTCGACCTGCTCGACGACCTGCGGGAGAACCTGCCCGAGGAGGTGCACGCGGCCGGCGCGATCGTCGAGCAGCGCACCGAGATCCTCGAGCAGGCGCAGGCCGAGGCCGAGCAGCTCACCGGCCGCACCCGCGAGGAGGCCGACCGGCTGGTCGCCTCGGCCCGCCGCCAGCGCGAGGAGGTCCTCGGGACCGCCCGGCGGCAGCGCGACGAGCTGCTCGCCCGCGCCCAGGCCGAGGCCGAGGACCTGCTGACCCGGGCCGAGGCGGAGGCCGACCGGCTGATCGCCGAGGCGCAGGCGCACCACGAGGCGGTGCTCGCCGACGCGCAGGCCCAGCACGCCGAGGTGCTCGCCGCCGCGCAGGCCGAGCACGAGCGGCTGGTCAGCGAGACCGAGGTCTACCGCGGCGCGGTCGCCCGCTCCGACGAGCTCGGCGCGCAGACCGTCGCCGAGGTCAACCGGATGCGCGCCGAGGTCGACGAGTACGTCGACACCCGGCTGGCCGACTTCGGCACCACCCTCGAGCGGATGCTGCGCTCGGTGGAGAAGGCCCGCGAGACGCTGCGGGAGCCGTAGGAGGGCCACCCTTCCCCCCACGCCTCGCACGCGCAGGCGGAGGGCCCGTGGAGGGTGGCCGTTCCAGCACCCCGCCACGGCCGGACGGCGTCGGCGCGGGATCGGGTAGTCTCGGTTGCTGGTCCGACCACCGGTGTCCGTGCCCGGCCGGATCCCCTCCCACCCTGACGACCGCGAGTACCGACATGCCTGCCGCACCTGCCGACCGCCGCCCCGGCGCCGCGTCCCCCGACGCCCGGCGCCCTGCCGCCGACCCCTGGGCCGTGGAACTGCGCGAGCTCGGCCGCCGTCCGGGCTCGATGCAGGAGCTCGACCGCACCGTCCCGGCCCCCGAGGGCTGGCGGCTGGAGATGATCGGCGTACCCGAGGGCGCGCCGGTCCACCTGCGGCTGCGGCTGGAGTCGGTGATGGAGGGCGTGCTGGTCTCCGGCGACGTCGAGGTGCCGGTCGAGGGCCAGTGCGCCCGCTGCCTGGACCCGGTCGAGGACACCTACGACCTCGACGTCCAGGAGCTGTTCGCCTACCCGGGCAGCACCACCGAGGCCACCAGCGAGGAGGACGAGGTGCGCCTCGTCGAGGGCGAGCGCATCGACCTCCAGCCGATGGTGCGCGACGCCGTCGTCCTCGCCCTGCCGCTCTCGCCCACCTGCACCGAGGACTGCGCCGGCCTGTGCTCCGGCTGCGGCCAGCGCCTCGACGACCTGCCGGACGACCACTCGCACGAGCTGGTCGACCCCCGCTGGGCCGGCCTCGCCGGCCGTTTCACCACCGGAGCGGTCACCGACCGTCCGGGCGACCCTGAGGAGAACTGACCGTGGCCGTCCCGAAGCGGAAGATGTCCCGCGCCAACACCCGCGCCCGCCGGTCGCAGTGGAAGGCGAGCGCCCCCACGCTGGCCCCCTGCCCGAACCGCGCCTGCGGCCAGCTCAAGCCGCCGCACCAGGCCTGCCCGAACTGCGGCCAGCACGCCGGCCGCCAGGTCCTCTCGGTCTGACCCGGTACGACGTGGGCAGCGCCGCCCGCCCGCCGGTCGTCCCCGACGGCGGCTCGCCGGCGGGACCGGCGCACGCCGACTCCGCGGCCGCCTGGCTGCTCGACGCCCTCGGCATCGAGCTGCCCGGCGGCCTGCTGGCGTTGGCGCTGACCCACCGCTCCTACGCCTACGAGCACGGCGGCCTGCCCACCAACGAGCGGCTGGAGTTCCTCGGCGACGCGGTGCTCGGCCTCGTCGTCACCGACGAGCTCTACCGCAGCCAGCCGGACCTGCCCGAGGGCCGGCTGGCCAAGCTGCGCGCCTCGGTGGTCAACATGACCTCGCTGGCCGGGGTCGCCCGGCGGCTCGGCGACGGCGGCCTGGGGCCGCACCTGCTGCTCGGCCGCGGCGAGGAGACCACCGGCGGCCGGGAGAAGGACTCGATCCTCGCCGACGCGCTCGAGGCGCTGATCGGCGCCGTGCACCTGGGCGTGGGCCTGGAGACCGCGGCGGCCGTCGTGCACCGCCTGTTCGACCCGCTGCTGGTCGAGTCCGCCACCCGCGGCGCCGGCCTGGACTGGAAGACCAGCCTCCAGGAGCTCGGCGCCGCCCGCGGCCTGGGCGCCCCCGTCTACGACGTCACCGACGAGGGCCCGCCGCACGCCAAGACCTTCACCGCCGCGGTCTCGCTGGCCGGCGTCGTCCGGGGCAAGGGCACCGGGCGCACCAAGAAGGCCGCCGAGCAGGAGGCCGCCGAGGCCGCCTGGCGCGCCGTCTCCGCCGACGCCCCCGCGCCCGCCGACGCCCCCGCGCCCGCCGGGGACTGACCCGTGCCCGAGCTGCCCGAGGTCGAGGTGGTCCGGCGCGGTCTGGAGCGCTGGGTCGCCGGGCGCACCGTGGCCGCCGTCGAGGTGCACCACCCGCGCGCGGTGCGCCGGCACCTCGAGGGCACCGACTCCTTCGTGCAGTCGCTGACCGGCCGCACGTTCAGCGCCGCGCACCGCCGCGGCAAGTACCTGTGGCTGCCGCTGACCGAGGCCGACGGCACACCCGCCGGCCGGGCGTTGGTCGCCCACCTCGGCATGAGCGGGCAGCTCCTCGTGGAGAAGCGGTCCCAGCCCGACGAGACCCACCTGCGCGCCCGGTTCACCTTCACCGACGGCGGCCGCGAGCTGCGCTTCGTCGACCAGCGCACGTTCGGCGGGCTCGCGGTCGAGGACGCGGACGGCGAGCGGATCCCGCCGCGGCTGGCGCACATCGCCATCGACCCGCTCGACACCTCGTTCGACGAGGCCGGCTTCAGCGCCGCGCTGCGCCGCCGGCGCACCGAGGTCAAGCGGGCGCTGCTCGACCAGACGCTGATCGGCGGCGTCGGCAACATCTACGCCGACGAGGCGCTGTGGCGGGCCCGCCTGCACGGCACGCGGCCCACCGACCGGCTGACCCGCACCCAGGTCGCGGACCTGCTCGACGGCGTGCGCAGCGTGCTCGGCGAGGCGCTGGCGCAGGGCGGCACCTCGTTCGACTCGCTGTACGTCGACGTCAACGGGCAGAGCGGCTACTTCTCCCGCTTCCTCGCCGTCTACGGCCAGGCCGACCGGCCCTGCCCGCGGTGCGGGACGCCGATCGTCCGGGAGTCCTTCACGAACCGGTCGAGCTACAGCTGCCCGCAGTGCCAGCCGCGCCCGCGCGCGAGGCGGTCGTGAGCGACGCCGTCCGCGTGCGCGTGCTGGTCTCCGGCCGCGTGCAGGGCGTCGGCTACCGCTGGTTCGTCCGCGGCCTGGCCGAGTCCGCCGGCCTGTCGGGCTCGGCGCGCAACCTGCCCGACGGCCGCGTCGAGGTCGAGCTGGAGGGACCGGCCGACGACGTCCGCGCCGTCGTCGCCGCGCTGAGCGGCCCGGACGCCCCCGGCCGGGTGACCGGGACGGTGCAGGAGGACCGCGAGGTGCAGGGGGTCCCCGGCTTCACCACCGCGTGACGAAGGCGACATCCCCCCGACACGATGACGCTCCGGTCTTGGCGTTGACCTGCGTGTCGGGGGCTGTCACCCTGGGGACACCGAGCCCGCGCCGACCGACCTCCCGGGGCGGCGGGCACCCCCTCTCGCTGTCGGAAAGGCCGTTTCCGCCATGGCCAAGGCCCTGTTCGGTTCCGTCGTGTCCCCCGCGGAGCTCCGCGTACTCGAGGAGAACGCGGTCCTGCGTGCCAAGGTGCGCCGTCTGGAGCAGGAGCTGACCGAGCTGCGGGCCCAGCGGGAGGCGGCCATCGCCCACGAGCTGATGAGCCTGACCGGCGACAACGCCGAGCCGGCCCTCGCGTAACCGCGTCCTGCTCCTCAGCACCACCCGCCTCGCCCGCCCCGGCGCGCCGGCCCGGGAGGACTAGGCTGCCGAGTCCGTGCACCTGTCCAGCCTGACGCTCAAGGGCTTCAAGTCCTTCGCGTCCCCGACGACGCTGCGGCTCGAGCCGGGCATCACCGCCGTCGTCGGCCCCAACGGCTCGGGCAAGTCCAACGTCGTCGACGCCATCGCCTGGGTCCTGGGCGAGCAGGGCGCCAAGTCGCTGCGCGGCGGCAAGATGGAGGACGTCATCTTCGCCGGCACCGCCGGCCGCCCGGCGCTGGGCCGGGCCGAGGTGACCCTCACCATCGACAACGCCGACGGCGCGCTGCCGATCGACTACACCGAGGTCTCGGTCACCCGCCGGATGTACCGCTCCGGCGAGAGCGAGTACGAGATCAACGGCGACAAGGTCCGCCTGCTCGACGTGCAGGAGCTGCTCAGCGACGCCGGCATCGGCCGCGAGATGCACGTCATCGTCGGCCAGGGCCAGCTCGACGCCGTGCTGTCCGGCCGCCCCGAGGACCGGCGCGCGTTCGTCGAGGAGGCCGCCGGCGTCCTCAAGCACCGCAAGCGCAAGGAGAAGGCGCTCCGCAAGCTCGACGCGATGCAGGCCAACCTCGACCGGCTGGCCGACCTGACCGCCGAGCTGCGCCGCCAGCTCAAGCCGCTGGGCCGCCAGGCCGAGGTCGCCCGCCGCGCCGCCGGCGTGCAGGCCGAGCTGCGCGACGCCCGCCTCCGGCTGCTCGCCGACGACCTGGTCGGCCTGCGCGACGCCCTGGCCAAGGACGTCGCCGACGAGACCGCGGCCCGCGAGCGGCGCGCCGTCGTCGAGGCCGAGCTGGTGCAGGTGTCGACGCGGGAGGGCGCGCTGGAGGCGGCGCTGGCCGCGGACGCGCCGCGCCTGGGTGCCGCGCAGGACACCTGGTACCGGCTGTCCGCGCTCGGCGAGCGGTTCCGCGGCGTCGCCCAGCTGGCCGCCGAGCGGCACCGCCACCTGTCCGCCGCCGGACCCGCCCCCACGGGCGGCCGCGACCCCGAGCAGCTGGAGGCCGAGGCCGACCGGGTCGCCGCGACCGAGGCCGAGCTCGCCGCCGGGCTCGAGGCCGAGCGCGGCCGGCTCGCCACCGCCGTCGCCGCCCGCGCCGGGCTGGAGGAGGCGCTGGCCGCGGAGCAGCGCGCCTGGGTGGCCGCCACCGGCGAGCTCGCCGACCGCCGCGAGGGCCTGGCCCGGCTGTCGGGGAAGGTCGCCGCCGGGCGCTCCCGCGCCGCCGCCGGGCAGGCCGAGGTGGAGCGGCTGGCCCAGGCCGCCGCCGAGGCGGCCGCGCGCGCCGAGGCCGCCGGGGCGCGGCTGGCCGAGCGGCGGGCCGGCGTCGCCGACGTCGACGACGAGGACGTCGCGCTGGTCACCGCGCACACCGACGCCGTCGCCGCGCACACCGCCGCCGCGCGGGCGGTCACCGAGCTCGCCGACGCCGAGCGCGCCGCCGACCGCGACCGCGCCGCCTGGGCCGCCCGCC
>NZ_JBHSGR010000027.1:53524-57916 GCF_042654585.1 Geodermatophilus arenarius | reverse complement strand
CGCGAGGGACGGCCGGCGCGCGGGTCGAGCCGCGCCGGGATCGGGCGGCCCGGGGGGCCGCCGTGCTCGGGACGGTCTCGGCTCACGCGGCGCAGGCTAGGGGCGCGCGGCGCTCCTGTGGGCTTCGCGGCACCGGGCGGTCCCGCTTCCTCCGGGACGACGCGGCGCCACCCCGTGCTTCATCGATGAAGAAGCGGGGTACCCGTCCTGGCATGGCAGGTCCGGCAGCGGTCCCGACCCTGTGCGCGGTGCAGTTCGTCGACGTCCTCAGCACCACGCTGGTGGTCGCGGCGCTGCCCACGGTGCTGGCCGACCTCGGCGCACCGCCGTCGGCGGCCGCGCCGGTGGTGACCGTCTACGCCGTCCTGTTCGGGGCACTGCTCATGCCGGCCGCGCGCCTGGGCGACCGGTTCGGTCACGCGCGGGTCCTGGGGGCCGGGCTGGCCGGCTTCGGCGCGGCGTCGCTGCTGGCCGCGGTCGCGCCGTCGGCCGGGGTGCTGGTGGTGGCGCGCGGCGCCCTGGGGGCTGCGGCCGCCCTCTCCGTGCCGACCGCGCTGCGCCTGCTGACCGCCGCGACCGAGGAGGGCGGCGCGCGGCGGCGGGCGCTGGCCGCCTGGAGCGCGACCGGCGCGGCCGCCGGCGCGAGCGGGCTCGTGCTCGGCGGCGTGCTCACCGACCTGGCCGGCTGGCGCGTGCTGTTCTGGGTGCAGGTGCCGCTGGCCGCGCTGCTCCTGGCGGCGGTGGGCCGCACGGCGCCGCCGACCCCGCGGCGGACGCGGGGGACGCTCGACCTGGCCGGCGCCGGGGTGCTCACGGCCGCGGTGGCGGCGGTCGTGGCCGGCGCGTCGCTGGTCGAGGACGGCGCGCACCGGGCCACCGGCGTCGCGCTGTTGCTCGCCGGGCTCGCCGCCGCCGCGTGCCTGCCCGCGGTCGAGCGGCGCTCGCCCGACCCGCTGCTGCCGCGCGCCGCCGTGGGGCACCCCCGCCTGCGCCGCGGCGTGCTCGCCTCGGCGGCCAACACGGCGACCACCAGCTCGTCGGTCACCGTCGCGACGCTGCACCTGCAGGACGCCGGCGGCCTCGGCGCGACCGCCGCGGGACTGGCCCTGGTGCCGTTCAGCCTCTGCGTCGTCGCCGGCGCGGGCCTGGCCGCGCGGGTGCTGCGGCGGACCTCGGCGCGGGTCACCGCCGCGGCGGGGCTCGCGGTCATCGCCGCCGGTGACACGGCGCTGCTCGGCGCGGGCCTGGGCACGTGGGTGGTGTCGGCCGCGGTCGCCGTCGCGGGGCTGGGCATCGGGCTGTCCTCGGTGGCCGCGACGTCGCTGGGGACCGACGTCGGCCCGGAGCTCCAGGGGACGGCGGCCGGAGCGGTCAACACCGCCGCGCAGCTGGGCACCGCCCTCGGCGTGGCCGCCGTCCTGCTCGTCGTCCGGGCCTCCGGGGGGACGGGCCTGCCGCTGGCCGGCAGCGGGCTCGGCTGGGTCACCGCGGCGCTGCTCGCGGCCCTCGCGGCGGGACTCCTGGCCCGCCGCCCGGCCCGGGCGGCGGAGGTCGCCAGGAGCGCGGGTTAGTGTGCCGGGCACCACACCCGCTCGGAGGGAGCAGACATGCGTGACGCGGTGATCGTCGAGGCGGTGCGCACGCCCGTGGGCAAGCGCAACGGCGGGCTGTCCGGGGTGCACCCGGTCGACCTGTCCGCGCACGTCCTCACCTCGCTGGCCGAGCGGGCCGGCGTCGACCCGGCCGAGATCGAGGACGTCATCTGGGGCTGCGTGTCCCAGGTCGGCGAGCAGACCTTCGACATCGCCCGGACGGCGGCGCTCGCCGCGGGCTGGCCGGAGACGGTCACCGGCGTGACCGTCGACCGGCAGTGCGGCTCCTCGCAGCAGTCGGTGCACTTCGCCGCCGCGGGCCTGGTGTCGGGTCAGTACGACGTCGTCGTGGCCGGCGGCGTCGAGTCCATGTCGCGGGTGCCGATGGGCAGCGCGCGGCAGGACGCCGACCCGTTCGGGACGAGGTTCTCCGAGCGCTACGGCGGCGCGAAGATCAACCAGGGCCTGGGTGCGGAGACGATCGCCGAGCGGTGGGGCCTGTCGCGCCAGCGCTGCGACGAGTTCTCCGTCGCCTCCCACGAGAAGGCCGCCGCCGCCCGCGCCGAGGGCCGCTTCGACGCCCAGATCGCGCCGGTGACCACCCCCGACGGCACCGTCGTCGGCCAGGACGAGGGCATCCGCGAGTCGACGGTGGAGAAGCTCGCCGGCCTGAAGACGGCGTTCAGGGAGGACGGCGTCATCACCGCCGGCAACTCCTCGCAGATCTCCGACGGCTCGGCCGCGCTGCTCATGACCACCAGCGAGAAGGCCGCCGAGCTCGGTCTGCGGCCGATCGCCCGGGTGCACACCGCGGTGCTGGCCGGCGCCGACCCGGTGGTCATGCTCACCGCGCCGATCCCGGCCACGCAGAAGGCGCTGGCGCGGTCGGGGCTGTCGATCGACGAGATCGGCGTGTTCGAGGTCAACGAGGCCTTCGCGCCGGTGCCGCTGGCCTGGCTGGCCGACCTCGGCGCCGACGAGAAGTCGCTCAACCCCAACGGCGGCGCCATCGCCCTGGGCCACCCGCTCGGCGGCTCGGGCGCGCGGATCATGACGACGCTGGTGCACCACATGCGCGACAACGGCATCCGCTACGGCCTGCAGACGATGTGCGAGGGCGGCGGCCAGGCCAACGCCACCATCCTCGAGCTGCTGTAACCGCACTGCTCCCTCGGGCCCGGGGCCGCCTCGCACGGCGGCTCCGGGCCCGGTTAGTTTCGCCGGTCGTGACCACGACCGCGGGAGAGCCGACCCTGCTCGACGTCCTGACGCTCGAGGAGATCGACCGGGACCTCTACCGCAGCGCGCTGGTGTTCACCGACCCGTTCCCGCTCTACGGCGGGCAGGTCGCGGCGCAGGCGCTGCTCGCCGCCGGCCGCACGGTGGCGTCCGACCGGCTGCCGCACTCGCTGCACGGCTACTTCCTCCGCAGCGGCGACGCCGCCCGGCCGACCGTCTTCCGCGTCGACCGCGACCGCGACGGCGGGTCGTTCTCCGCGCGCCGGGTGGTCGCGGTGCAGGGCGGCGAGGTGGTGCTGTCGATGTCGGCGTCGTTCCAGGCGCCCACCGCCGGGCCCGACGTCCAGGTGGCCGCGGCGCCGGCGGCCGAGGACCCCGCGGAGTGCGAGCCGTTCGCGCTGCCCCGGCTGTTCACCATGGACGGCCGCCGGCCCTCCCAGCCGCACCCGGCCGCCTCCTGGCCGACCCGGTTCTGGTCCCGGTCTACCGTGGCGCTGCCCGACGACCCGCTGGTGCACGCCTGCGCGCTCACCTACCTGTCCGACATCGGCACCGGGCTGTCCGCGCTGCCCGAGGACGAGGCGGCGCCCGGCCCGACGCTGGACCACGCGGTGTGGTTCCACCGGACGGCCCGGCTCGACGACTGGGTGCTCGTGGACCTGGTCCCGCACACCGTGTCCGGCGGGCGCGGCTGGTACACCGGCTCGGTGACCACCCGCGACGGCGTCCTGGCCGCGAGCCTGACCCAGGAGACGCTGTTCCGGCCGGGCCGCAACCCGTTCCGCCCGGGTCGCTGAGGCCGTCCGCCGCCCGTTCCCGGAGCCCGGCGGTGGCACCGTCGGCGGGATCGGCGAGGATGGTGTGTCAGCGAGGGGGAAGGACGGGACACGTGGCGAAGCACCGGGCAGCAGAGAGCGACCCCACCGACTTCGACGCGGCGACGGCCGCGCTGGCCGACGTCACGGGCGACTACACCATCGACGTGGCGCACACCCGGATCGGCATCCGGGCACGGCACGCGATGGTGACGACCGTCCGCGGCGCGTTCACCGACTTCGCCGGCGAGGCGCACCTCGACGTGCAGAAGCCCGGGGCCAGCAGCGTGACGATCCGGATCAGGACCGCGAGCATCGACACCGGCCAGGCCGACCGGGACGCGCACCTGCGCTCGCCGGACTTCCTCGACGTCGAGCGGTTCCCGGAGATGGTGTTCACCTCCACCGACGTCGAGCAGACCGACGACGACACCTACCAGGTGACCGGCGACCTCACCATCCGCGACGTCACCCGCCCGGTGACCGTGGAGTTCGCGATGACCGGCTCGGCGAAGGACCCGTTCGGCAACACCCGGGTCGGCTTCGAGGGGGCGCTGGCGATCAAGCGCAGCGAGTGGGGCCTGACCTGGAACACCGCACTGGAGACGGGCGGGTGGCTCGTCAGCGACCGCATCCAGGTCGAGTTCGACGTCTCGGTGATCCGCGCCGCCTGACCCTCCCGTCGACCCGTCGGCAGGTCGCCACGTCGCCGGATCGGCACGGAGGCATGTCGGCACGGAGGCTTG
>NZ_JBHSGR010000027.1:0-53429 GCF_042654585.1 Geodermatophilus arenarius | reverse complement strand
GCTTGTCGGCACGGAGGCTTGTCGGCACGGAGGCTTGTCGGCACGGAGGCTTGTCGGCACGGAGGCTTGTCGCCGCGTCGAGGTGTCGACACGGGATCGCGGTCCTGGCCGGAGCGGCGTACCCCGGCGGCCCGATCCGCCCCCTCGGACCGGCCGCCCGGGTGCGGCGCTCAGCCGGGACGGACGACGTCGTACCGCACGACGACGAACTCGCCGTTCTGCGCGACCTCCCGGGTGACCAGCTCGACGTGCGCCGGCAGCAGCGGCATCCCGGCGCCCAGCGTGACCGGCGCGATCGAGACGACCACCTCGTCCAGCAGTCCCGCCCGGGCGAACTGCGCGGCCACCGGGCCGCCGCCGACGATCCACACGTCCAGGTCGCCGGCCGCCGCGGTCATCTCCGCGTGCAGCGCGCGCAGGTCGTCGGGGGTGTCCGCGCTGGTGAAGCGGACGTCCGCGCCCTCGTACGGCGTCAGCTGCCGGTGGGTGAGCACCCAGGCGGGCTGGTCGTAGCTCCAGGTGTCCGGGCCGCCGTGCTCGCGCACCCACTCGTACGTGGAGGCGCCCATGACCAGCGAGCCGACGGTCTTCTCGAACGCCTGGTAGCCCATCGCCCCCTCGGCGTCGGCCTCGCGGGTGAGCAGCCAGTCCAGCGAGTGGCCGGGGCCGGCGATGAAGCCGTCGAGGGTCGTGGCGGTGTAGTAGACGGTGCGGGTCATCGGTCCCTCCGGGAGAGCCACTCGATGGGGTCGCCGGCGTCGACCGCGACGCCGGCGTCGCGCAGCCAGTGCCGGGCGAGCAGCCGGCGGTGCGCGGAGAAGGTGAGGACGTGCGCGACGACGCTGCCGAGGACGAAGCTCTCCGGCGGCTCGCACAGCGCGTCGACCAGCCGGTCGCCCCAGGCGCCGCGACGGGCGATCTCGCGGACGGCGGCGAGCCAGCGCGGCGCGACGGCGTCGTGCCGGTCGATCAGCGCGGCCGGGTCGTCGGCGCCGCGGACGGGGTGCTCCCCGCCCTCGATCGAGGCGACCCACACCTCGAGCGACCAGACGAGGGCGTCGAGGACGGCCGCGAGCGTCTCCTCGGCGCCGTCCCAGGCGAGGACCGTCAGGCCCGGCGCCCGCACCCGCCGGTACTCCTCCTCGGGCAGGCCCTTGGCCAGCTCCAGCAGGGCGCGGGTGTCCTCGACGCCGTGGTGCACCAGCAGCGCGGTCACCTGGTCGCCGCCGCGGCGCGCGGGCTCGTCGGCGACCCACAGCGACGCCGGCGGGTGGAAGTGGATGCCGTTGGGCGCGGGCAGCCAGTGCCCGTCCCGCGCGGCGCTGCCGGTGTCGGCCGAGCCCGGGCTGCGGCCGTAGGCCCGCGCGAACGCCCGGCTGAAGCCCTCGACCGACTCGTAGCCCGCGGCGAACGCGGCGTCGGTGACGCTCGCGCCCTGCCGCAGCTGCCAGGCCGCCCGCTCGAGCACCACCCGGCGGCGCAGCGCGACCGGTGACTCCCCGGCGCCGCCGGACACCTGCCGGCTGAAGTGGAACGGCGAGGCGTACGCGTCGCCGGCCATGTCCGAGAGCGTGCGGTTGTCCTCGTCGAGCACGGCGTCGAGCAGTTCGCGGAGGCGGTCGCGGCCGGGCGGGGTCACGCGTCGAGTCTGGCGACCCGGGCGGCCGTGTGGCCCGACCGTTCTTGCGCTGTCAGCCAGCGGACCAGGCGCGCCGCACCGAGGCCCGGCAGCGGGCGGGGTCGTCGCCGGCGGCGGTGAGCAGGGCGACGGCGGTCTCGACGGCCTGCGGCTCCAGGACCCCGGCGGGCAGCACGCCCTGCACGACCAGCGACACCAGGCCGTGCCCGGCGGCCCAGTACCGCGTGGCCAGGGCGAGCGGGTCGGTGCCCGGGGCCAGCCGGCCGTCGTCGCGGGCGCGGGCGGCGGCGTCCACCAGGCGCTGGAAGGTCGCGTCGGCGGCCCGTGCGTCGGCGAGGTCGGCGCGGGCGTCGAACATCGCCCGGTACAGCTCCGGGGCGTCCAGCGCGTTGCGTGCGTAGGCGACGCCGAGCGCGGCGAGGTCGTGGACCGGGTCGGCGGTGCGGGCGACGGCGTCCAGCCGGGCCGCGAGCCGGGTGAAGCCCTCCTGCCGCACCGCCCTCCACAGCCCCGGCATGCCGCCGAAGTGCGTGTACACGGCCATCGTCGAGGCGCCGGTGCCCTCGACCAGCACGCGCAGGGTCACCGGCTCCCGGCCGGCGAGCATCCGCGCCGCCCGCTCGACCAGCAGCCGGCGGACGGCGGGGTCGGGACGTCGCGGCATCCCGGAACTGTCGCATAGCGGCTTTATGTTCTGGCCCCCACCACCCCCGAGGAGGAGCCGTGACCGTCCGGCTGATCGACCCGCCCGGCCTGCCCGTCCCCGGCGTCTACCGCCAGGTGGCGGTCGCCACCGGCAGCCGCACCGTGTACCTGGCCGGCCAGGTCGCCCGCACCGCCGAGGGGGAGCCCGTCGGCCCCGGCGACCTCGCCGCGCAGACCGAGCAGGCGTTCCTCAACGTGGCCACGGCGCTGGAGGCCGCCGGCGGCACCTTCGACGACGTCGCCAAGCTCGTCCTCTACGTCGTCGGCTGGTCCCCGGAGGCGCTGCCGGCGCTGGGCGAGGGCGTGGCCCGGGCGTCGGCCCGGCTCGGCCGCGACCTGACCCGGCCGGTCACCCTGCTCCCCGTGGCCGCGCTCGCCGAGCCGGACCTGCTGGTCGAGGTGGACGCCACCGCCGTCCTCGACTGACCGTGCCCCACCGGCACCCCCGGGTGTCGGTGGGGCACGACCGGGTAGGGCAGCACGGCGCGGCCGGCCGGACGGCGGCCGCGCCTCCCGCTGCACCACCGGAAGAGGCCTCCCCGTGCCGCCACGCGCATCCACCGACGCCCCGTCGCAGGCCGCCGCCGGGGAGGAGGGGTACCGCCCGGACCCGAAGCGGTGGACCGCGCTGTCGGTGACCCTCGTCGTCGGGTTCATGAGCCTGCTCGACGTCAGCATCGTGTCGGTGGCGCTGCCCTCGCTGCAGTCCGACCTCGGGGCGACGCCCGCGACCGTGCAGTGGGTGGTGTCCGGCTACGCGCTGACCTTCGGGCTGATGCTGGTCCCCGCCGGCCGGCTGGGCGACGCGTTCGGCCGCCGGCGGCTGTTCCTGCTCGGGCTGGCCGGGTTCGTGCTCTCCAGCGCCGCGGCCGGGGCGGCGCCGTCGGTGGGCTGGCTGGTCGCCGCCCGGCTGGTGCAGGGGCTGGCGGCCGGGTGCCTGGCGCCGCAGAACTCCGCGCTCATCCAGCAGCTGTTCCGCGGCGCCGAGCGCGGGCGGGCCTTCGGCCTGTTCGGCGCCACGGTCGGGATCTCGACCGCCGTCGGCCCGGTCGTCGGCGGCGCGATCCTCGGCCTGGCCGACGGGCCCGGCGGCTGGCGCTGGCTGTTCTACGTCAACGTGCCGATCGGCGTCGTCGCGTTCGCGCTCGCCCTGCGGCTGCTGCCCCGCGGCGGCGGCGGCGGGCGCGGGCGGATCGACGTCGTCGGGGTGCTGCTGCTCGGCGCCGGGGCGCTCGCCGTGCTGTTCCCGCTGGTGCAAGCCGAGTCCGGCGGGCTCGCGCGGCTGTGGTGGCTGTTCCTCGTCGGGGCGGCGCTGCTCGCGGTCTTCGTCGCGTGGGAGCGGCGGGTGGTGGCCCGCGACGGGCAGCCGGTGTTCGACCCCCGTCTGGTCACCCGGACCCGCGGCTACGGCATCGGCGCGGCGCTGGGCACCGTCTACTTCGTCGGGTTCAGCGGCATCTGGCTGGTGTTCGCGCTCTTCTTCCAGACCGGGCTGGACTACACGCCGCTGCAGTCGGGGCTGGCGGTGACGCCGTTCGCGCTCGGGTCGGCGTCGGCGGCGGTCGTGGCCGGGCGGCTGGTGGAGCGGCACGGCCGGAGGCTGACGGTGTTCGGGCTGTCGGGCGTCATGGTCGGCCTCGCGGCGGCCGCGGTGGTCCTGCTGCTGGTCCCGCCGTCGGCGGCCGGGTGGGCGATCGCGCCGGCGCTGCTGGTCGGCGGCATCGGCGGCGGGTTCGTCATCTCGCCCAACATCACGATGACCCTGCGCGACGTCCCGGTGTCCATGGCCGGGTCGGCCGGCGGGGGTCTGCAGACGGCGCAGCGCTTCGGCGCGGCCGTCGGCACCGCGGCGCTGCCGGGCCTGTTCTACCTCGTGCTGTCGGCGTCCGGGGACTACCCGACGGCGGCCGCGGCCGGGCTGGCCGTGTCCGTCCTCGGCGCCGCCGCCGCGCTCGCGCTCGGCGTGGTCGACCTCCGGCGCAACCGCGGCCGCGACGACGACGGGGCCGGCCGGGCCGCGGACGACGGCGGCCCGGTGCCCGACGAGCGGCACGGTCCCGACGGCGTGCACAGCCACGGCCACGCCTGGCACGGGTAGGGCACGGCCACGCCCGGCGAGGAGGACCGCACGACGGACGTGGAGCGGGTGCCGATCCCGGTCACCGACGTCGACCGGGCGGAGGAGGTCCGCGTCGTGTGCACGCAGCGCGGGCGGGGGGCGGGTCCGGGCGCGCTGCGTGCACACGGGGCCGGGGCTGCGGGGCCGGGGCTGCGGGGCCGGGCCGCCGGCCGCAGGATCGGCTGCATGGCGCGACCGACGGTGGCGGTGCTCGGCACCGGGACGATGGGCGCGGGGATGGTCACCTCGCTGCGGCGGGCCGGGCTGCCCGTCCGCACCTGGAACCGGGACCCCGCCAAGGCGCAGGCGCTCACCGGCACCGGCGCGGAGGCGTTCGGCTCCCCGGCGGAGGCGGCCGACGGCGCCGACGTCGTCCTGACGATGCTGCTGGACGCCGACGCGGTGCTCGACGTCGTCCGGCGGGCCGCCCCCGCCGCCGGGACCACGTGGCTGCAGTGCTCCACGGTCGGTGTCGAGGGCGCCGACCGCACCGTCGAGGCGGCCCGGGAACTCGACCTCGTGCTCGTCGACTGCCCGGTGCTCGGCACGAAGGAGCCGGCCGCGAAGGGCGCGCTGACCCTGCTGGCCAGCGGCCCGGAGGAGGCGCGCGAGCGGCTGGCGCCGGTGTTCGACGCGCTGGGCTCGAAGACGGTGTGGCTGGGGGAGGCGGGCGCGGGCAGCCGGCTCAAGCTGGCGTGCAACTCGTGGCTGTTCATGCTCACCGCCGGCACCGCGCAGGCGGTCGCGCTGACCCGCGCCCTCGGCCAGGACCCGCAGCGGTTCCTCGACGCCATCGAGGGCGGGCCGGTCGACTCCGCCTACGCCCACGTCAAGGGCGCGCTGATGATGGCCGGCGACTACCCGCCGAGCTTCGGCCTGACCGGCGCGGCCAAGGACGCCCGGCTCATCCGCGCGGCGCTGCGGGCCGGCGGGGTCTCCGACCGGCTCACCGCCGCGGTGCTCGAGACGATGGAGGCCGCCGCCGGCCGGCTCGGCGACCCGGGCGCGGTGGACATGGCCGCGGTCGTCGAGGGCCTCACCCCGGCCGACCGCGGCTGAGCCGGGCCACCCGGCGGGCCGCGCGCAGCGGCTCGGGCGTGCGGACGCCGGCCGTCGTCGCCAGGACGACGTCGGCCGCGGTCGCCGAGGCGGTGCGCCAGCCGGCCGAGGCCACCACCGGGCGCGCGCCGGGCACCACGCGCACCGCCCGCGCCACCTCCTCGCCGCCGAGCAGCAGGGGAGCGGTGTCCCCGCGCGCCGGCCCGGGCGGGTCGCCGCGGGCGGCCAGCGGCCGGTCGGTGACGCCGACGCTCGGCAGGTCCAGCACGGCGCCGAGGTGCAGCGCGAGCCCGGCCCGCCGCGGGTGGTCCCGTCCGGCCGCCGCGACCAGCAGGACGTCCGGCCGGGCGGCCAGCGCGGCCAGCGCGGCGGCCAGCAGGGGCGCCTCGCGCAGCGCCAGCAGCGCCGGTGCGTAGGGGCCCGCCGCCGGTCCCCGCACGACGGCGGCCGCGTTCCCCAGCACCGCGGCCGCGACCAGCCCTCCGGCGTCCTCGACCGCGGCCACCGCGCCGGCGAGCGGCCGCACGTCCGGCCCGGCGGGCGGGGACCACGGCGGCGGGCGCAGCGCGGCGAGCCGGTCCTGCTCGGCGGCCAGCGCCGCGGCGTCGCCCGGCCAGGCCGCCGCGGCTACCGCTTCGAGCTCTCGGCCAGCCGGCGCAGCCCGGCGTCGGCGTCCCGGTCGCCGGGGCCGGCGCTGGTGGCGTCGTCGGGCAGCGCGGACCCGCCGTGGTCGTCGAGCATGCGGGCCTCGTCGAAGGGCGCGGCACCCGACAGCGCCGCCTCGAGCCGCTCGCGGTCCAGCTGCCGGGTCCAGGTGGCCACCAGCACGGTGGCGACCGCGTTGCCGGCGAAGTTGGTCAGCGCGCGGGCCTCGGACATGAACCGGTCGATGCCGACGATCAGCCCCACGCCGTCGAGCAGCTCGGGCCGGTGCGCCGACAGGCCGCCGGCGAGGGTGGCCAGCCCGGCCCCGGTGACCCCGGCGGCGCCCTTCGACGCGATGATCATGAACAGCAGCAGGCCGATCTGCTCGCCGATCGACAGCGGGTCGCCGAGCGCCTCGGCGATGAACAGCGAGGCCATCGTCAGGTAGATGGCGGTGCCGTCGAGGTTGAACGAGTAGCCGGTCGGCACGACGATGCCGGCCACCGGCTGGCTGACCCCGGCGTGCTCCATCTTCGCGATCAGCCGCGGCAGCGCCGTCTCCGACGACGACGTCGACAGGATGAGCAGGAACTCCCGGCCCAGGTACCTCAGCAGCCGGAACACGTTGAGCCTCGCCACCAGCCGCAGGAGCAGCCCGAGGACGACGAAGACGAACACCGCGCAGGTGGCGTAGAAGCCCAGCATGATCACGGCGAGGCTCTTGAGCGCGTCGACGCCGGTCTCGCCGACCACCGCCGCGATCGCGCCGAACGCGCCGACCGGGGCCAGCCACATGACCATCGCCAGGATCCGGAAGACCAGCTTCTGCAGGTGCCCGATGCCGCGCAGCAGCGGCTCCCCGGACGCGCCCATCGCCTGGATGGCGAACCCGACGAGCAGCGCGACCAGCAGCGCCTGCAGCACCGACCCGTCGGTGAGCGAGGAGAGCAGCGTCGTCGGGATCAGGCCGAGCAGGAAGTCGACGGTGCCGCCGCTCTCCTCGGCGGTCTCGGCGAGCTCCGAGCCGCGGCCGCGCAGCTCCTCGGACAGCGCGAGCCCGTCGCCGGGGTGCAGCAGGTTGCCGACGACGAGCCCGATCGCCAGCGCGACCGTGGACATCAGCAGGAAGTAGCCCAGCGCCAGGCCGCCGATCCGGCCCACCGCGGCGGCCTTCCGGATCGCGCCGATGCCCAGCACGATCGTGCAGAAGATGACCGGCGCGATGAGCATCTTGATCAGCCCGACGAACGCCGTCCCCAGCCACTCCAGCGAGGTGGCGAAGCCGGGGAGGACCAGCCCGACGACGATCCCGAGGACCACCGCCGCGATCACCGCGATGTAGAGCCAGTGCGTGCGGTCGCGTCGCTGTCGAGGGGTCGGGCGGTCGCCGTCGGCCGGGGCGGCACCCGGGTCCTTCGACAGGGAGGCCATGGCAGCTCCTGG
This sequence comes from Geodermatophilus arenarius, assembly GCF_042654585.1. Lineage (NCBI taxonomy): Bacteria > Bacillati > Actinomycetota > Actinomycetes > Geodermatophilales > Geodermatophilaceae > Geodermatophilus > Geodermatophilus arenarius. Next base: position 45,819 of record NZ_JBHSGR010000027.1, on the reverse strand, counting down.
GCTGGGGAGGGGCGGTCGACCCACGGTGGGCTGCCGGGTCGGGGCCCGCAACACGGACGGCGTGCACCGGAACCGGAGGGGGTAGGCACCCGCGGTGGCAGACACCCAGGACGGCCCCTCGCTCCACCCGGTCACCCGTGAGCTCGCGGAGGGCCCCAACTACGCGGCGATCAGCACGCTGCTGCCGAGCGGGCGCATCCAGACGCAGTACATCTGGGTCGGCACCGACGGGGAGCGGCTGTTCGTCAACACCGAGACCGGACGGCGCAAGTTCGAGAACCTGCAGCGCGACGCCCGGGTGACGCTGGCCATCCGCGACGAGTCGGACCCCTACCGCTTCGCCGAGGTGCGCGGGCGGGTGGCCGAGACGACGACCGGTCCGGAGGCGCGGGCGCACATCGACGAGCTGTCGCAGAAGTACGACGGCCGGCCCTACCCGCCGGAGAACATCACGACCGAGCGGGTCACCGTCTGGATCGAGCCGGAGCGGCAGGTCGTCTCCGGCTGATCAGGTCGCGTACCGCGCGGCGAACTCGCCCGGCGTCATCCCGGTGACCCGGGCGAAGTCGCGGGTCAGGTGTGGCTGGTCGGCGTAGCCCAGGTCGGCGGCGACCCCGGCGAGCGTCGCCGTCCGGTCGCGCAGCCGGCCGGCGGCCTCCTGCAGCCGCCGCCGCTGCACCAGCCACTTGGGCGTCAGCCCCAGCCGGCGGGACACCAGCCGTTGCAGCGCCCGCTCGGACAGCCCCGTCTCGGCACACAGCTGGTCGACGCGGGTGAGGTCCGGCCGCGACTCGACCAGCGCCACCAGCCGGTCGACCAGCGCGCCCTCCTCGTCGACCGGCAGGAACCGGCGCAGCGCGTCGTCGTAGGCGGCCCGCGCCTCCGCGTGCGCCGCGGGGGAGTGCGGGTCGGCCGCCATCGCCGCGCGCACCCGCGCGGCCAGCCGGGCGCCGTCGTCGCCGAGCACCTCGCCGACGTCGACGTGCCGGTCGGTGTAGGCCGCCACCGGCCCGCCGGCCACCAGCGCGCCGGCGGCCGGGGTGAGCATGACGCCGACCGCCCAGCCGTCACCGGTGAGCGTCGTCGTCGACAGCCCCGACACGACGCCGTAGAAGCGGGCGTAGCCGGGCGCGACGACGAGCAGGCAGACCGGGTACTGCAGCACCCGCTGCACCGCCTCCTCGCCGGGCGGCACCGACCACACCGGGATCCAGAACCGCTGCACCAGCGCCGCCAGGGGACCGGTGACCTCGTAGCGGTACATGACGTGCGAGGCGTCGCGCGGGTCGCGCAGGTGCGCCCGCTCGACGGCGTCGCGAGGGTGGACGGCGGCGCTGTCGGGTTCCATCAAGACGCAGGCTGCCGCACGCGGCCAGGCTCGGGCCATGGACACGACGACCACCACCCCGATCGCCGCCGACTACGCCGCCGTCCTCGAGCCGCTGCTCGCCGTCGCCGACGCCGTGCCCGCCGCCGGGTGGGACGCCGCCACGCCGTGCGAGGACTGGACCGCCCGCGACCTGGTGGCGCACCTCGTCGACACCCAGCGCGAGTTCCTCACCGGCCGCGGGGTCGACCTCGGTCCCGCGCCCGACGTCGCCGCCGACCCCGCCGCGGCGCTGCGCGAGCACGCCGCCCGGGTGCTCGCCGTCGTGGCCGACCCGGCCGTCGCCGACGCCGGGTACGACGGCTTCTTCGGCCCGACGACGGTGGGGGAGACCCTGGCGCAGTTCTACGTGTGGGACATGGTCGTCCACCGCTGGGACCTCGCCCGGGCCACCGGCCAGGACGCGACGCTGACCGCCGCCGAGCTCGACCGGGTCGAGTCCGGCGCCCGCGGCTGGGGCGACGCCCTCTACACGGACGGCATCTGCCGGCGGGTGGACGCACCGGAGGGCGCCGACCGGCAGGCGCGGGTCCTGGCGCTGCTCGGCCGCCGCGCCTGACCCGCCCGCCGGCCGGGTAGCCCCCGGGCATGCACCCCGGGAGCACCGACCTCACCGACGGACCCCGCGAGGGCCGGCTGCAGCTGCGCGACGGCCGCACGATGGCCTACGCCGAGTGGGGCGACCCCGACGGCCGGCCGGTGCTCGGCTGCCACGGCTCGCCCAGCTCCCGTCTCGAGCGGCACGTCGAGGACCCCGCCGCCTACCGCCGGTGGGGCGTGCGGTTCGTCGTCCCCGACCGGCCCGGCTTCGGCGCCTCCGACCCGCAGCCGGGCCGGCGGGTGACCGACTGGCCGGGCGACGTCGTCCAGCTGCTCGACGCCCTCGGCATCGACCGGTTCGCCGCCCTCTCGCTGTCCGGCGGCGCCGCGTACGCGCTGGCCTGCGCGCACGCCCTGCCCGACCGGGTGGACGCCGTCGGGATCCTCGGCGGCGCCCCGCCGCCGGACGTCCCGTGGCCGTGGCCGGGCTGGCTGCCGACGTCGGTCCGCGCGGCCGCGCACCGCCCGTCCCCGGCGACGGCGGCGCTGCTGCGGCCGGTGTTCGCGCCGCTGACCGTCCGCCCGCAGCTGCTGCCCCGCTACCTGCAGCTGCGGCTCAACCCGGCCGACCGGCGGGTGATCGGCCGGCCCGCGGTGCGGCGGGTGCTGGCGCGCACGTTCACCGAGGGGCTGCGCCAGGGCGCCGGGGTGCTGGCCGAGGACCGGGCGCTGCTGTTCCGGCCCTGGGGCTTCCCGGTGGGGGAGGTCCGCCAGCACGTCCACCTCTGGCACGGCACCCAGGACTGGCAGGTGCCGGTCGCGCTGGGCCGGGTGCTGGCCGGGATGCTGCCGTCGGTCACCGCGCACTGGCACGCCGGCGAGGGGCACTTCCTCGTCTTCGACCACGCCCGTGACGTCTACGGTGCGCTCGCCCGCGGAGTGGGTAGCCGCCCGGCATGACCGCCCCGCACGGGAGCCGCACCGTGCCTCCCACCTACGTCGACGCCAACCGCCTGTGGGTCGACTCCCGCCTCCGCTACGAGATCGGCCTGCGGGTCGAGGGGCGCATCCTGCGCCGCCTGGGCGCCCGCGGCGAGCGCGTCGTCGAGATCGGCACCGGCCGCCGCGGCCTGGGCGCGCGGGTCGCCGTCGAGCGGCTCGGCGCCACGCAGGTGACCGCGTTCGACCTGTACCCGGCCACCGTCGGGCGCGCCCGGATCGCCTGCGCCGACCTCGCCGACCGGGTCACCTTCCGCGTCGGGGACGCCACCGCGCTGCCGGTCGACGACGCGAGCACCGACCTCGTCGTCGACTTCCACGCCCTGCACCACATCGCCGACTGGCGGGCCGCCGTCGCGGAGGTCGCGCGGGTGCTGCGCCCGGGCGGGCAGCTGGCGCTGACCGAGATGACCGCGCGGTTCGTCGACGCGCCGTGGCTGCGCGCGGTCTCCCGCCACCCGGCCGACCGGTTCTCCACCGAGCAGCTGCTGGCGGAGCTCCGCGCGCACGGGCTGGAGGTGCCGCCGGGGCGGCTGCGGCGGGCGGCCGGCGACCGCTGGGTCCAGGCCGTCGCGACGAGGGCATGACGACGGCGGGCGTGAGCGCCGCCGCGGTCGTCCGGGAGGCCCTGGCGCTGCTGCGCCGGCACGCCGGGCGGGTCTACGCCCTCTCGCTCGCGGTCACGCTGGTCAACACCGTCCCCGACGTGCTGCGCCAGCTGCTCGTGTACCGGGACCCGAGCGTCGGGCACGCGCTGCTGGTCGACGTCGTCGGCTTCACCACCGGCCTGCTCGCCCAGCTGTGGCTGACCGGCGCGCTCACCGGCCTGCCCGGTGACGGCCGGCTGCGGCCCGGCGGCGCGCTCGGGCGGGGGACGGCGACCGCGCTGCGGGCGGTGCGCACCTTGCCGGCCGCGGTGCTCGCCGGGGTGGTGCTCGGCGGCGCGGTGTCGGCGCTGCTGACCGTGCCCGCGTCGGTGGCCGCGCTCGGCCTCGAGCGCGTGGTCGGCCCGCTGGACGCCCCGCCGGCGGCGGCGTTCACCGTGGCGACGGTCAGCGACGTGGTGGCCAGCTGGGCGACGCTGCCGTTCCTCGCCGTCGTGCTCGTGCTCACCGCCGGTTCGAGCAGGTCCTTCGCGGGCAAGGGCCGCTCGTGAGCAGCCACGACTGGGACGTCACCCGCAGGGCCGTCGGGTCGCTGTCGGTGTGGATCGGGACGGTGGCGCTGTTCGCGCCCCGGTGGACCGCCCGGACGCTCGGGGTGCGGACCGACGCCGCGCAGGGCGACGTCGCGCTGCCGCTGCTGGTGCGCCTGGGCGCGGCCCGCAACATCGCGATGGGCGCCGCGCTGCTGGTCACCCCGGCGCCGCAGGCGCGGCGCACCACCGAGGTGACGCTGCTGCTCACCGCGCTGGACGCCGCCGCGGTGTGGACCTCCCGCGCCGAGGGCGACGTGGCCCGGCGCAGCGCCGTCCTGTCGGGGGTCGTGCTGGGGCTCGCCTCCTACGGCGCCGCCCGCTGGCACCGCCGCTGACGCCGGGCCCGTGCACGGCTAGCGCCAGGCGAAGACCGGCTGCTCGAGGTGCGCGACGCGGGTGTGCAGCCCGCGGCACACCACCTGGCAGAACTGGTACACGACCGCGGCGGTCGGGGCGTGCACCCAGCCGCCGAGCAGCGGCAGCCGGATGACCGGCGCGTCGGACTCGGGGATCGACAGCAGCACCGGCTCGACGTCGAGGTCGGCCAGCGGCACCTGGTATGCCGCGGCCACCTCGGCCTCGGCCGGGCGCAGCTCCCCGGCGTCGCCGGCCCACACGACCACCGGCGTCATGACGTAGCCGGAGCGGGTCACGTAGTCGTCGAGCAGGCCGAGGACGTCGTCCTCCCCGCGGACCAGCCCGACCTCCTCCTCCAGCTCGCGCAGCGCGGCCCGCACCGGGGTCTCACCCGGGTCCAGCCGGCCGCCGGGCAGCGCCCACTGCCCGGCGTGCGCCCGCAGCCCGGCCGCGCGGCGGGTGACCAGCAGGGCGGGGACGTCGCCGGTGCAGGTGACGCAGACGGCGACGGCGGCCTGGCGCAGGTCGGGGCGGCCGGCCGCGCGCCGCGGGAGGTCCCGCAGGCGCGCGGCCGCCCCGTCCCGTGTCAGGGCCCGGTCCGGGGTGCTCAGAGCCAGCCGCGCCGGGCGCCGAGCTGCCGGACGGCGGCGTCGAGCTGGGCGGCCACCGCGGAGACGTCGGTGTCGGAGTGGCCGAACCGCAGCCGGCCGCCGACGTCGCGGCCCTCGGTGAGCAGCCCGCCGCGCCGGTCCACCTCGAGCACGACCTCGACGCCGTGCGGGCCGGCGAGGAAGGTCACCTCGAGCTCGTTGACGCGCCCGCGCAGCGACGACGGCGGCGCGAACTCGACCTCCTGGTAGAAGGGCAGGTCGCTGCCGGCCAGCCGGCCCTTCTCGACGTCGGCGCCGCGGAAGCGGAAGCCGAGGCCGGTGAGCGCCTGGACGACGGTGCGCTGCACGGGCAGCGGCTCGACGGCGACCGCGTCGAGGTCGCCGGGGTCGACGGCGCCGGGGATGTCGACCTTGGTGCGCAGGCCGATCTTCACGCCGCGCAGCGTCCAGCCGTCGAGCGTCGTGAAGGGGCACTGCCAGGGCACCGGGAAGCTGAACGGGATCGCCGCCTTCGCGCCCGCCTCGATCCGGCCGGCGCCGGCGATCGGCGCGGTGCCGAAGGTGACGTTCTCCCGCCACTCGTTGTCGCCGCTCTCCACCTCCACGGTGGCCTGCAGCGACACCCGGATCTCGTTGATCTCCTGGGCGACCTGCCCGCCGGTGAGGTGCACCGTGCCGGTCACGGTGCCGCCGGGGGTGGTCGCCGGGCGGTCGAGGACGGCGTCGACGCTCGCGTTGCCGGCGCCGAGCTTCGCCATCAGGTTGCGGAAGGCCATGGGGGTGCTGCTCCGTTCGGTTCGGGGACGGCGGGCACCCTGACACGACGGCCGGGACCTGACGAGGGGTTCCCGCGCGTGCCGCTCAGCCTCCCACCGGGCCACCGCCGCCGGGCCGGTCCGCGACGCCCCGTGCGGACACGCCGAGATGGTTGGACGTCCTACTAAATCGGGCCTACCGTACGGCCATGGCGTCTGCGGAGCTGCACGTGCCCGTCCACCCCGTCCGCTTCGTCACCGCGGCCAGCCTGTTCGACGGGCACGACGCGGCGATCAACGTGATGCGGCGGCTGCTGCAGAGCCAGGGCGCGGAGGTGGTGCACCTCGGCCACGACCGCGGCGTCGACGAGGTGGTGCGCGCCGCCGTCGAGGAGGACGTGCAGGGCGTCGCGATCTCCAGCTACCAGGGCGGGCACGTCGAGTACTTCAGCTACCTCAAGGAGCGGCTGGCCGCCGCCGGGGCGGGACACGTGCAGGTGTTCGGCGGCGGCGGGGGCGTGATCGTGCCGCACGAGATCGCGCTGCTCGCCGAGCGCGGGGTGCGGGTGTTCAGCCCGGAGGACGGCGCCCGCCTGGGCCTGCCCGGGATGGTCAACGAGCTGGTCCGCGCCTGCGACGTCGACCTCACCGCCGAGGGCCCCGACGTCGACGCGCTGCTGACCGGCGACCCGCGGGCGCTGGCGCGGGCGATCAGCGTGCTGGAGGCCGGCGCCGACGAGGCGCTCGCCGCCCGCGTGCGCGAGGCCGCCGCGGCCCGCACCGTGCCGGTGCTGGGCATCACCGGCACCGGTGGGTCGGGCAAGTCCTCGCTCACCGACGAGCTGCTGCGCCGGCTGCGCCGCGACCAGGAGGACAAGCTGCGGGTCGCCGTCGTCGCGGTCGACCCGACCCGCCGCCGCGGCGGCGGCGCGCTGCTCGGCGACCGGATCCGGATGAACGCCCTGGAGTCCGGCGACGGGTCGCACACCTTCTTCCGCTCGATGGCCACCCGCGCCGCCGGTGCGCAGGTGCCCGAGCACCTCGACGACGTCCTCGCGGCGGTGAAGGCCGCCGGGTTCGACCTGGTGATCGTGGAGACGCCGGGCATCGGGCAGGGCGACGCGGCGATCGTGCCGTTCAGCGACGTCGCGCTCTACGTCATGACGCCGGAGTTCGGAGCCGCGTCGCAGCTCGAGAAGATCGACATGCTCGACCTCGCCGACGTCGTCGCGATCAACAAGTTCGAGCGCCGCGGCGCCGAGGACGCCCGCCGCGACGTCGCCCGGCAGATGGTGCGCAACCGCGAGGCGTTCGGCGTCCCGTGGGAGCAGATGCCGGTGTTCGGCACCAGCGCCGCCCGCTTCGACGACGACGGCGTCACCGCGCTCTACCAGCACCTGCTCGGCCTGCTGGTGGAGAAGGGCCTGCCCGCGGGCGCCGGCGTGCTGCCGCGGGTGGACGTGCGCGCCTCGACGGGGCTGGCCAGCGTGGTGCCGTCGTCGCGGTCGCGGTACCTGGCCGAGGTGGCCGAGGCGGTGCGGGCGCACCACCGGGTGACCGGGGAGCAGGCCGCGGTCGTCCGGCGGCGCGAGCACCTGACCACCGCGGCCGAGGTGCTGGTCGGCGCCGCGGCGCAGGCCGCGCGCGAGGCCGCGGAGGCCGCCGACCGGGAGCTGCTGCCCGAGGTGCGCACGCTGCTGGAGGAGTGGCCGGCGCGGGTGGAGCAGTACTCCGGCGACGAGTTCGTCTACACGGTGCGCGGCAGGGAGGTCCGCACGCCGCTGACCAGGGAGACGCTGTCCGGGACGAGGGTGCCGCGGGTGGCGCTGCCCCGGACCTCCGACGCCGCCGGGCTGCTGCGCTTCCTGCGGCGGGAGAACCTGCCCGGCTCCTTCCCGTACACGGCCGGCGTCTTCCCGTTCAAGCGCTCCGGGGAGGCCCCGGCGCGGATGTTCGCCGGCGAGGGCGATGCGTTCCGCACCAACCGGCGGTTCCGGGTGCTGTCGGCCGGCAACGAGGCCACCCGGCTGTCCACGGCGTTCGACTCGGTGACCCTCTACGGCCGCGACCCGCAGCCGCGGCCCGACGTCTACGGCAAGGTCGGCACCTCCGGCGTCTCGATCGCCACGCTCGACGACATGCGCGTGCTCTACGACGGGTTCGACCTGTGCGCGCCCACGACGTCGGTGTCGATGACGATCAACGGTCCCGCGCCGGCGATCCTCGCGATGTTCATGAACACCGCGATCGAGCAGCGGCTGGACCGGTTCCGCGAGGAGGAGGGCCGCGAGCCCGACGCCGCCGAGACCGAGGAGATCCGCGCCTGGGTGCTGGCGAACGTCCGCGGCACGGTGCAGGCCGACATCCTCAAGGAGGACCAGGGCCAGAACACCTGCATCTTCTCGACCGAGTTCGCGCTGCGCTGCATGGCCGACATCCAGGAGTGGTTCATCCGGCACCGGGTGCGCAACTTCTACTCGGTCTCGATCTCCGGCTACCACATCGCCGAGGCCGGGGCGAACCCCATCAGCCAGCTCGCCTTCACCCTCGCCAACGGCTTCACCTACGTCGAGGCCTACCTCGCCCGCGGCATGGCGATCGACGACTTCGCGCCCAACCTGAGCTTCTTCTTCTCCAACGGGATGGACGCCGAGTACACGGTGATCGGCCGGGTGGCGCGGCGGATCTGGGCGGTCGCGATGCGGGACCGCTACGGCGCCGGCGCGCGGTCCCAGCAGCTCAAGTACCACGTGCAGACGTCGGGCCGGTCGCTGCACGCGCAGGAGATGGACTTCAACGACATCCGCACGACCCTGCAGGCGCTGTGCGCGATCTACGACAACGCCAACTCGCTGCACACCAACGCCTACGACGAGGCGGTCACGACGCCGTCGGAGCACTCGGTCCGCCGGGCGCTGGCCATCCAGATGATCATCGACAAGGAGTGGGGACTGGCCGGCAACGAGAACCCGCTGCAGGGGTCGGCGATCGTCGAGGAGCTCACCGACCTCGTCGAGGAGGCGGTGCTGGCCGAGTTCGACCGGATCGCCGAGCGCGGCGGCGTGCTGGGCGCGATGGAGACCGGCTACCAGCGCGGCAGGATCCAGGACGAGTCGATGCTCTACGAGCACCGCAAGCACGACGGCTCGCTGCCGATCGTCGGCGTCAACACCTTCCTCGACCCGCACCGGGACGAGGCCCCGCCGGAGGAGCTGGAGCTGGCCCGGGCCACCGAGGCGGAGAAGCGGTCGCAGCTGGACCGGCTGGCCGACTTCCACGCCCGGCACGCCGAGGAGGCGCCGGCCGCGCTCGCCCGGCTGCAGGAGGCGGCGACGTCGGGCGGCAACGTCTTCGACGCGCTGATGGACGCCGTCCGGGTGTGCTCTCTCGGCCAGATCTCCGATGCGTTCTTCGAGGTGGGCGGCCAGTACCGGCGCAGTGTGTGAGGACGACCTCGGTGCGCCGGTCCCGCTGGTGGGGCCGGCGCGCCGGGTCGTGTCACTGGTGCCCTCGCTGACCGAGGCGCTGGCGGTCACCGTCCCCGACCGGCTGGTGGGCGCCACCGACTGGTGCACCCACCCGGCCGGCCTCGACGTCGCGCGGGTGCGGGGCACGAAGAACCCCGACCGGGCGGCGATCGCGGCGCTGGCGCCCGACCTCGTCGTCTGCAACCGGGAGGAGAACCGGCGCCTGGACGTCGACCGGCTGCGGGCGGCGGGCATCACGGTGTGGGTGACCGTGATCGAGTCGGTGGACGAGGCGCTGACCTCGATGCGGCGGCTGTTCGCCGAGGCGCTGGAGGTCCCCGAGCCGCCGTGGCTGACGGACGCGGCGCGCGCGTGGGCGGAGCCGGCGCCGGAGCCGCCGCTGCGCTGCGCCGTCCCGGTCTGGCGGGACCCGTGGATGGTGGTCGGCCCGCGCACCTTCACCGGCGACGTGCTGGCCCGCCTCGGCCTGGTCAACGTCTTCGGGGAGGGGGAGGACCGCTACCCGCACGTGTCGGTCGACGACGTCCTCGCCGCGCGGCCCGACGTCGTCCTGCTGCCCGACGAGCCGTACCCGTTCACCGCCGGCGACGGCCCCGAGGCGTTCCCGCAGGTCCGGTCGGTGCTGGTGTCCGGGCGGGCGCTGACGTGGTACGGCCCGTCGCTGGCCGGCGCCCGCGCCGGCCTGCTCGCCGCGATCCGGCGCTGACGGACTCCCGCTCCCGGGCGTCCTCCGATACGGTCCGGTACCTCGGTGTGACCCCCGTCACCTGCCCGGATGCCCGCAAGGAGCCGTCGTGAAGACCCGTAGTGCCGTCCTCCACACCCAGCCCGGCCGGTACGAGGTCACCGAGGTCGACCTCGACGAGCCGCGCGAGGGCGAGTTGCTCGTGCGGATGGCCGCCGTCGGGCTGTGCCACACCGACGACCACGACGTCCCGCCCGGGAGCGCCCCACCCCTGCGGCTGCCCCTCGCCGGTGGCCACGAGGGCGCCGGCGTCGTCGTGGGTGTCGGCCCCCACACCCCGGGGTGGGCCGAGGGGGACCACGTGGTGCTCAGCTTCGTCGCGGTCTGCGGACGGTGCCGGATGTGCTCGACCGGCCGGCAGAACCTCTGCGACCTCGGCGCCCGGCTGTTCAGCGGCGCCCGGATCGAGGACCCCACCAGCTTCCGGATGTCCTACCGGGGCAAGCCGGTGGGTCAGGCCTACGGCCTCGCCGCGCTGAGCGAGCACACCGTCGTCGACGCCCGGTCGGCGGTGAAGATCGACCCCGACGTGCCGCTGGACAAGGCCGCGCTCGTCGGCTGCGGCGTCCCCACCGGATGGGGGTCGGTCACCAACCTGTCCGACGCCCGGGACGGCGACGTGGTCATCGTCATGGGCGTCGGCGGGATCGGGATCAACAGCGTGCAGGCCGCCCGGGCCATCGGCGCCCGGGCGGTCATCGCCGTCGACCCGGTCGAGTTCAAGCGCGAGACCGCCAAGCAGCTCGGCGCGACGCACACGGCCGAGACCATGGCCGAGGCCACCGAGCTCGCCCGGTCCATGACGAACGGCCAGGGCGCCGACGCGACCGTCGTGGCGGTCGGTGTCGTCACCGGCGACCACATCGCCGAGGCGGTGGCCTCCATCCGCAAGGCCGGCACGGTCGTCCTCACCGGCACCGGGAGCATGCGCCAGGCGGGCGGCATCCCGATCAACCACACGATGTTCACGGTGTTCCAGAAGCGGCTGCAGGGCGCGCTCTTCGGCGGTTGCAACCCCCGGTGGGACATCCCCAGCCTGCTGGCCCAGTACGTGGCCGGGACGCTGAAGCTCGACGAGCTCGTCACCCGGACCTACTCGCTGGAGCAGGTCGCCGAGGGGTTCGACGACATGAAGGCCGGCAAGAACATCCGCGGACTCGTGCTCTTCGACTGAGCGGCCGGCCGCCCTCGGCCGCGCCGACGGTGCTCAGCCGCGGGGGGCCACCGCGTCCCGCAACAGCGCCAGGACCGGGGCGTACAGGCGGGACTTGATGGTCCCCAGGGTCGGGCCGGCCTTCCCGGCGTGCGCGGCGGCGATCTCGACGGCGGCCGGGCGGACGTCCTCCTCGGCGACGGCGCGGTCGACGATCGCCGCGGCGAGGGCGTCGGTGCCGCCGTAGCGGCGGCCGGTGGTCATCGCCACGTGCGCCGTCTGCGGGGTCAGCCGCGCCTGGACCAGGGCGGACATGCCGGGGCTGAACGGGAGGTCGATGTCTATCTCCGGCAGGCACCAGAAGCCGCGGTCGGCGCGCATGACCCGCTGGTCGTGCGCGAGGGCGAGCATCGCCCCCGCGGCGAAGGCGTGACCCTGCACCGCCGCCACGGTCACGACCGGCAGTGCCAGCACGCGGGCGAACAGCCGCTGGACCCTGGCGACGTAGGCGTCGCGCTGGTCGGCGTGGTCGGCCAGCCACGCGAGGTCCAGGCCGTTGGAGAAGAACCTGCCCGTGGCCGTGGTGACCAGGGCGCGGGGCCCGGAGGCGCCCTCGACCTCGTCCAGGGCGGCGTCGACGGCGGTGAGCCAGTCGGGGGAGAAGCGGTTCTCGTCGGCGCCGAGGTCGAGCACGAGGACGTCGTCGTGGCGGTCGAGCGTGGGCACGGGAGGCTCCTGGTCCGTGGTCGGGAGGTGGGGGCGGGCGGCTCAGGCCGGCGGGCCGCAGTCGACGACCGCGCCGACGGCGGCGGCGAGCTGCGCGCGGGTGTGCGGGTGCACCCGTCCGGCGCGGATGCCGGGGAACAGCAGCGCGGCGGGCAGGCGCACGACGCAGGTGGTGACGACCCCGACGGCGGCCGCGTCGTCGCGGTCCCAGAGCGAGCGGGCGAGCCGGCGCAGCGTGTCGAGCAGCGCGGTGTCCAGGGCGCGCAGGTCGTCGGCGACGTCCGGGGCGACGGCGTCGGTGAGCACGTCGTCGCGCTGCAGCCCGACCAGCAGCCGCGCCGCCCGCAGGTCCTGCTCGGCGAGCCGGGCCGGGGCGTCGGCGGCGGCCTGCACCGCCCGGCGGGCGTCCCCGCCGGCCTCCGCGACGACGGCCCGCTGCAGGTCGAGGAACTGCCGCGCGCGGCGCAGCCAGGCGGCCCCGACGACGGTCTCCAGCGAGCCGAAGGCGTGGTAGATGCTGCCGTTCGAGGCCCCCGACCGGGCGGCCAGCGCGCGGACGGTCAGCCGTGCGCGGCCGCGGTCGACGAGCAGCTCCTCGGCGGCGTCGAGGACCGCGTCGGGCGCGTGGACCCGGGGCCGGGGCATCGGTGCCTCCTCCGTGGACGGACGAGACCACCTTAATGGAGCACCTGCTCCAGTACCAGGCCGGGCGCGTCAGCCCGAGGTACGAGCCTGCTCGGCGGGCTCCGTCCTCAGGGTGGGAGCCACCCCGGTGACCACCGCCCGCAGGTCCGGGTCGCGGCCGGTCACCACCTCCCCGAGGCGCAGGAACAGCGACGGGGACAGGCGCATCAGGCGCCACGCGACGCGGGCCCTCCGGGGCACGACGATGACCGCCCGGTCGCGGTCCACCCCGCGGAGCACGTCGGCGGCCAGGGCCTCGGCGCTGTACAGACGGCCACCGTTCAGCGTGGTGATCACCCTGCGCGGGTCGATCGCCTCCACGGTGGGCACCCGTGGGAGACCGGGCGGGATGCCCTTGTCCAGCATGGGGGTGTCCACGCCGCCGGGACAGACGACGCTGACCCGCACGCCCCGGGGCGCGGCCTCGCCGCGCAGGGACAGCGAGAGGCCCACCACCGCCCACTTCGTCGTGGCGTAGGGCGTGAACCCGGGGTTGGGCAGCAACCCGGCGAGGGACGCGGTGTTCACGATGTGCCCGGAGCCCTGGCGCACCATCAGCGGGTAGGCGGCCTGCACGCCGTGCACCACTCCGCGCAGGTTCACGTCGATGGCCCGGTCCCAGTGGGCGAGGGACAGCTCCTCGACGGGGCCGCCCATGCCCACCCCCGCGTTGTTGACGAGCAGGTCCAGCCGGCCGTACCGCCCGGTGGTCCCCGTCACCAGGGCCTCGACCGCTGCCGCGTCCCGGACGTCCACGGCCGCCCCCGTGGCCGTTCCGGGCCCGTCCGCGGTGAGCCGCTCCGCGACCTGCACCGCGGCCGCGCCGTCGGGACCCGCGAGGACGACCTGGTCACCCCGGCGGACCAGGGCCGCACCCAGCGCCCGTCCGATCCCCGAGGCGCCTCCCGTCACGATCGCCACCCTGGTCATGCCCACCCCTGACAGCCGAGTGCGTGGCCCCTGCTCGGATCGAGACTCGTGGCCCCGTCACCGCTGGACCACGCCTCTCGCGACGTCGTCGGCGTGGGCCGCCCGCTCGTCGACGGGCCGTGACGACCGGTGACGTCCCGGCTCAGGGGAGGGCGCGGCGCACGAGGACGCGGGGGAAGCCGCCGGCGACGGCGTCGGTGTCGGCGGCCTTGGTGAACCCCGCCTCCTCGAACATCCGCCGCGTGCCGACGTAGGCCATCGTCGTGTCGACCCGCTCGTCCCCGCTGTCGGCGGGATAGCCCTCGACGGCGGGGGCGCCGTTCGCCGCCGCGTACGCGACCGCCCCCTGGATGAGCGCGAGCGCGATGCCCTTCCCGCGGTGGCCCGGGCGCACGCGCACGCACCACAGCGACCACACGGGCAGGTCGTCGACGTGCGGGATCCGCCGCGACCGTTCGAAGGGCAGCTCCGCCCGGGGCGCGACCGCGGCCCAGCCGGCGACCTCGCCGTCGTCGTAGGCGAGCACCCCCGGCGCGACCGGGCGCCCGGTGAGCTCGCGGACGTACTCGCGTCGCGCGGGCCCGACGAGCTCGCGGTTGGTCCGCGAGTCGAGCCGGTGGCTCAGGCACCAGCAGACGTTCGCGTCCGGGTTCCGCGGGCCGAGCACCGTCGCGACGTCGTCGAACCGCTCCCGCGTCGCCGGCTGGACCTCGATGGCCATCGCGCCACGCTAGTGACGGCGGCGGCGTCCGGCCACACCCGGATGCCGCCTCCTCGGGTCAGCGTCCCGGCTGCGCACCCGCCAGGAACCGCTCGGCGATCCCCGTCCACCGCGTGCGGGCCGCCTCGTTGGCCTCGGGCGTGGGCAGGCCCATCTGCGTCGCCACGAGCGACGCCGTCCCGTTCCTCTTCGGCTCGCTGGTGACGACGACGGAGGTGCCGTCGGCCGCCCTCGTCCGCCAGGTGATGCGCCGGTCGGTGCCGCTGACCCGCACGTCGGACCCGGCGACGATCTCCTGCACGGCCGCGTCGCCGTCGGCGAACGACCGCCAGCGCTCCATCAGCTCGGTCATGCCGAGCGGCGTGGCCCGGCTCACGCTGGTCTGGAAGGTGCCGTCGGAGCGCTGGCCCGGGACGCGGCGGCCGATGTGGTGCTCGTAGGCGACCGTCACCGACTGGGTCCACCAGCCGCGCTGCTCGAAGCCGTCGCCGAGCTCCTCGTGGACGTGCAGCGCGATCGCCTGGTGGTCCAGGTCCTTCGCGCCGACGGAGTCCAGGAAGCGGAGCCACTCGTCCCACGACCGCTTCGTGGTCCGCTCGATCGGCCCGATCCGGGGGTTGTCCGCCATGGCCGCGATCCTGCCGGACCGGCGTCAGCTGCGGGGCGGCCCGCCCACGGAGCGGCGGTGCGGTCAGGCGCGTTGCAGGAACTCCAGGCGGTTGCCGAACGGGTCGGACGCGCCGGAAGCCGGGGAAGTCGGCGTCCCGGGTGACCCCTCGAGCACGTCCCGATCCTGACGCCGCGCGCCGAGTCGACCTGTGGCGGTCCCGGCGCCGTCGAGACCGCCACGGGTCGACGACGGGCGGCGTCCGCGGACCGCCGGGGCACGATGGCGGCATGCCGCGGCTGCTCGTCGTCCACCACACGCCCTCGCCCAACCTGCAGACGGTGCTCGAGGCGGCCCGCGAGGGCGTGGCGATGGTCGAGGAGACCGAGCTGGTCGAGCGGCCGGCGCTGTCGGCCGGGCCCGCGGACCTGCTCGCCGCCGACGGCGTCCTGCTCGGCACCCCGGCCAACATCGGCTACATGAGCGGGGCGCTCAAGCACTTCTTCGACACCGTCTACTACCCGTGCCTGGACGCCACCGTCGGCCTGCCCTTCGGCGTCTGGGTGCACGGCGGCGACGACACCGCCGGCGCGCTCAGGGCGATCGGCACGATCACCGGCGCGCTCCGCTGGAAGCAGGTCGCGGCACCCCTGTCGCTCACCGGCGCCCCCACGAAGGACGACCTCGAGGCGGTCCGCGAACTCGCCGCCACCGTCGCGGTGAGCCTGGAGGGCCGCTGAGTCCTAGCCTGCCGGGGTGAGCACCCGTCGTCTCGTCGTCATCGGAGGGGACGCCGCCGGCGGCAGCGCGGCGTCCCAGGCCCGGAAGCGGCAGCCCGACCTCGAGGTCGTGATGTTCGAGCGCGGCCGCGCGACCTCCTACTCCGCCTGCGGCATCCCGTACTGGATCTCCGGCACCGTCGACAGCGAGGCCCGGCTGGTCGCCCGCACGCCCGAGCAGCACCGGGCGGCCGGCATCGACGTCCGCATGCGCACGGAGGTCGTCGGCATCGACACCGACAAGGGCGTCGTCCACTGGCGCGACCTCGACGCCGGCACCGAGGGCACCGAGCCCTACGACGACCTCGTCTACGCCACCGGCAGCGTGCCGATGCGCCCGCCGGTCGAGGGCATCGACGCCGAGGGCGTCTACGGCGTCCAGGTCCTCGACGACGGCGTCGCGCTGCGCGCCGAGCTCGACAGCGGCCGCGTGGGGAAGGTGGTCGTCGTCGGCGGCGGCTACATCGGCCTGGAGATCGCCGAGGCGTGCCGGATGCGCGGGCTCGAGGTCACCGTCGTCGACAAGTCGGCCACCCCGGTGGGCACCTTCGACCCCGACGTCGGCCGGTTCATCGCCGACGGCATCCGCAGCGAGGGAGTCGAGCTGGTCCTGTGCGACGGCGTCGCGGGCATCGACGTCGACCGCGGCGGGCGGGCGCGCGCGGTGGTCACCGAGAGCGGCCGCGAGCTGCCCGCCGACCTCGTCGTCCTCGGCCTCGGGGTGCGGCCGAACGTGCGGCTGGCGAAGGAGGCGGGCATCCCGCTCGGCACCTCCGGCGGCGTCGCCGTCGACCAGCGGATGCGGACCCAGGTGCCCGGCGTGTGGGCGGCCGGCGACTGCGTGGAGTCGGTGCACCGGCTGTCGAAACAGCGGGTCGTCGTCGCGCTCGGCACGCACGCCAACAAGCAGGGCCGGGTGGCCGGGATCAACGTCGGCGGCGGCTACGCCACCTTCCCCGGCGTCATCGGGACGGCGATCACCAAGATCTGCACGGTGGAGGCCGCGCGCACCGGGCTGTCGGAGAGGGAGGCCGAGGACGCCGGCTACTCCTTCGTCACCGCCGCCGTCGACTCCACCACCACCGCCGGCTACATGCCCAACGCGTCCCCGATCCGGGTCAAGATGATCGCCGAGCGGCGCAGCGGCCGGCTGCTCGGCGCCCAGGTGGTCGGCGAGGAGGGCGCGGCCAAGCGGGTCGACGCGCTGGCCATCTGCATCTGGAACGAGATGACCGTCGACGAGGTCCTGTCGCTGGACCTGTCCTACGCGCCGCCGTTCGCGCCGGTGTGGGACCCGGTGCTCATCGCCGCCCGCAAGGCGTTCGAGGCCGTGGAGGCCGACACCCGCAGCTGACCGGTCAGCGCAGCACGCCCGCCATCCGCTCGACGATCGCGGTGAGCACCGGCTCGGGCGTGGCCAGGTTCAGCCGCACCGCGCCGCGGCCGGCCTCGCCGCAGCGGGCGCCGTCGACCACCGCCACCCCGGCCCGCTCGAGCAGCAGGTCGCCCGGGGCGTCGGCCGGGAGGCCCTCCAGCCAGGCCAGGTAGGTGCCCTCCGGCGGGCGGTACCGGACCCCGGGCAGGTGCGAGGCGACCAGGTCGGCGAGCAGCCGGCGGTGCCGGTCGAGGACGGCGATCGTCTCCTCCAGCCAGCCGACGCCGTCCCGGTAGGCGGCGGTGTTGGCGACCGCGCCGAGCGTCGAGCAGCCGTGCTCCACCCCGTGCCCGACCCGCGCCCACAGCTCGGCGTCGGCGTCGTTCGAGAGCAGCAGCTGCGCGCACTTGAGGCCGGCGAGGTCCCACGCCTTGGACGCGCTGGTGGCGGTGAGGGTGTGCGCGGCGGTGGTGTCCGACAGCGACGCGTAGGGCACGTGCCGGGAGCCGGGGAAGACCAGCGGCGCGTGCACCTCGTCGGAGAACACCCGGCCGCCGTGCCGGTCGACCACCTCGGCGACGGCGAGCATCTCCGCGGGCTCGAGCACCCGGCCGATCGGGTTGTGCGGGTTGCACAGCACCAGCAGGTGCCCGCCGGCGCGGAAGGCGGCGTCGAGCGCGTCGAGGTCGTAGACGAACCGGTCGCCGTCGCGGGCCATCGGCACCTCGAGCACCTCCCGGCCCAGCGCCGGCGGCACCTCCAGGAAGGGCATGTAGGCCGGGGTGGGCAGGACCACCGGCGAGCCGGGCCGGGACAGGTGGGTGATGGCCGCGGACAGCCCGGCCAGGACGTCGGCCATCGGCCGGACCCGCTCCGGCGGCACCTCCCAGCCGTGCCGGTCGCGCAGGAAGCCGGCGGTCGCCCGCGCCACGTCGTCGGCGAGCCAGTCGGGCAGGTAGCCGAACAGGCCGCGGGCGACGGCGTCCTGCAGCGCGGCGGTCACCGCGGGCGCGGTGCCCAGGTCGGACTCGGCCACCCAGGCGCCGAGCGCGTCGGGGTAGCGGGTCCACTTCAGGCTGCCGCGCGAGCGCAGGCCCGCGACCACGGCGTCGGCGTCACTCGTCACGGTGCCGATCCTGCCCGCTGGCGGCCGGGGCGCGCGCGGGCTGGGAGGGTGCTCCCCGTGCGGCTGCTGCTGGTGGTGAACGGATCGGCCGGGAGCGCCGACGCGCTGGACCCGGCGCTGGAGGTGCTGCGCGCCGGCGCCGACGTGGAGGTCGCGGCGACCGCGGACGCGGGCGACCTCGACCGGGTGCTCGCCGGGCGGGACGGGCGCCGGCTGGTCGTCGCCGGCGGCGACGGCTCGGTGCACGCGGTCGTCGCCGCGCTGGACCGCGCCGGCGCCCTCGATCCCGCCGACCCGCTCGGCGTCGTGCCACTCGGCACCGGCAACGACCTGGCCGGCGCGCTCGGGCTGCCCGACGACCCGGCCGCCGCCGCCCACTGCGTCCTCGACGGCGCCCCGCGCCCGCTGGACCTGCTGCGCGACGACGCCGGGGGCGTGGTCGTCAACGCGGTGCACGCCGGGATCGGCGTCCGCGCCGCGGATGAGGCCGCAGGGCTCAAGGACCGGTTCGGCGCGCTCGCCTACCCCGTCGGCGCGGCCGTGGCCGGGATCGCCGGCGCGGACCACCGGCTGCGGGTGACCGTCGACGGCGCCGTCGTCACCGCGCCCGCCGGCTGGGCGGCCGACGGGGGGACGCCGCTGCTCGTGGTCGGCGTGTGCAACGGGCCCACCATCGGCGGCGGGACGGCGCTCGCGCCGGGCGCCGACCCCGGCGACGGCCTGGCCGACGTCGTGGTCAGCGCGGCCACCGGTCCCGCCGCGCGGGCCGCGTTCGCCGTCGCGCTGCTCGCCGGGCGGCACCCCGCCCGCGACGACGTCGTCCTCGTCCGCGGGCGGGAGGTCACCGTGAGCGGCGGGCCGGCCGGGCTGGACGCCGACGGCGACCTGCTGCCGCCGGTGGGCGCGCGCACCTGGCGGGTGGTCCCGGCCGCGTGGTCGGTGTCCGTGCCGCGCTGACCGCTCAGGCCGCCGGGGACCAGCCGAGCAGCGGGCCGAGGCGCTCGGCGGTGTCGGTGAGGATCTGCTCGTAGTCGGCCTCGGCGAAGCTGAACGGCAGCGCGAACACCACCTCGGTGACCTCGCGGAAGCCGGCGTGCGCGTACAGGGCCTCGGCGATCTGCTCCGAGGTGCCGAGCAGGTCGCGGGCGAACAGCAGCCTCCCCGGGCCCTGGGGGACCCCCACCCGCGGGCTGCGGGCCTCGACGTAGGCGGCGTACCGCTCCCGCTGCTCGGCCGTGGCACCGTCGGTCGGGATGACGACCAGCCCCTGCGACACCCGCCCGGCCGGGTTCGCCTCGCGGAAGGCACGCACCTGGTCCGCCTGGATCTGCGCGAAGTCGGTGGAGCCGCCCTCGGCGCGGACCACGCTGCTGGTCAGGAAGTGCACGCCCGCCTGCCCGGCCCACTGCGCCGAGCGGGTGCTCGCCCCGCCGTACCAGAGCCGGTCGCGCAGGCCGGGGGAGTGCGGCTGCACCCGGTCCGACCACTCCTCGACGACGCCCTCGCGGCCCGCGAACGACGCCGCGGGCTCCCCGGCGACCAGCCGCAGCAGCCGCTCCACCCGGGTGTAGGAGAAGTCCTCGACGTCGGCGGTGTCGGGGTAGAGCGCAGCCCTGACGTCGTCCCAGTGCATCGGCGGGCCGACGCTGACCCCGGGGTTGAGCCGGCCGCCGGAGAGGACGTCGACGGTGGCGAGGTCCTCGGCCAGCCGCAGCGGGTTCTCCCAGCCGAGCGGGGTGACCGCGGTGCCGAGCTCGATCCGCGACGTCCGCTGCGTGGCCGCGGCGAGGACGGCGACCGGCGAGGAGATGCCGTACTGCAGGTGCCGGTGGCGCAGCCAGGCGCTGTCGAAGCCCAGCCGCTCGCCGAGCTCGACCGTCCGCAGCGTCGTCTCGTGACCCGCGGCAGGGTCGGCGGGGTCGAACAGGCCGATGGTGAGGAAGCCGAGCCGTGCGAGGGGGGTACCGGGGGTGGGCACGGCGTCGATCCTGCCCGCCCCGGTCGGGCCGGTCCGGCGCGGGCCCGCCGGCGTTCCGGTCACCCGGCGGCGTGGCGGGGTCGCGGACGCCCGTCCGCGGTCACCGCACGCGGACGGCGAGCAGCGCGACGTCGTCGTCGGTGGAGCCCCGGACGCCCTCCAGCAGCCGGTCGAGCAGGTCGTCCAGCGAGCCGGCGCCGTCCGCCGCGACGGCGGCGGTGAGCTGGGCGATGCCGTCGTCGAGGTCGGTGCGGCGGCGCTCGACCAGGCCGTCGGTGTAGAGCAGCACCGTGCTGCCCGGCTCCAGGGCGATGCGGTGGGTGCCCCGCGCCCGGGTGGCGTCCAGGCCCACGAGCAGGTCGGGGGGAGAGGCGAGCACCTCGACGCGGCCGTCGGCGTGCCGCAGCAGCGGCGGCGGGTGCCCGGCGTTGCTCCAGGACAGCACCCGGCCGCCGTCGTCGCCGAGGTCGACCCGGCTGACCAGCGCGGTGGCCAGGGCGCCGGTGCGCAGGCCGGCGACGGCGGCGTCGAGCCGGTCCAGCGCCCGGGCCGGCGGCTCGCCGCCCTCGAAGGCGAAGCCGCGCAGCATCGCCCGCAGCTGGCCCATGGTGGCCGCGGCGGCGACGTCGTGGCCGTTGACGTCGCCGATGACCAGCACCGTGGCGCCGTCGGAGTCGTCGAAGGCGTCCCACCAGTCCCCGCCGACCTGCGCGCCGGCGCTGCTGGGCAGGTAGCGGGCGGCCAGCTCCAGCCCGTCCGGGGCGGGCAGCTCGCCGAGCAGCGCGCGCTGCAGCGTGGTGGCCACCGACTCCTGCCGGGCGAGCAGCACCGCGCGGCCGACGGCCTGGGCGGTGTACTGGGCGAGGGCGAGGACCAGGCCCTGCTCGACCGGGCCGAACGCGTGCGGCTCGTCCCAGGCCAGGCTCAGCGTGCCGGGCAGCGCGCCGGCGACCGGCAGCGGCAGGTGCGCCGACGCCCCGGCCGGCCGCGGGGGCCGCGCGTGCGGGAAGCGTTCGGCGGTGGTGGCGGGGTCGGGGAGGAACACCGCGCGCCCGGTGGCCAGCGCGACCGCCGGCGGGACCTCGGCGCCCAGCGCGACGGAGGCGGAGTCGTCCTCGGGGGAGCCGTCCGCGGAGCCGGGCACCGGCCGCAGCCGGCGGGTCGCGGGGTCGACGAGCGCCAGGCAGGTCCGCGAGGTGCCCAGCGCCTCGGCGGCGGCGCCGGTCACGGCCGCGGCGACGTCGTCGAGGGTGACCGCGTCGGCCAGCGTCTCGGCGAACCGCAGCAGCAGCCGGGTCTGCTCGCTGATCCGCTCCGCGGCGCGCCGGGCGGTCTCGGCGTCGCGGGTCAGCGCGCGCAGCCGCAGCTCGGAGGCGGCCAGCCCCGCGACCTGGGTGAGCACCGCGACGTCGGTGCCGGTCCAGTCGCGGGGGCGGGAGTCGATGGCGCAGACCGCGCCCACGACGTCGCCGTCCGGGCCGACCAGCGGCACCCCGCAGTAGGCGACCACCCCGAGGTCGTCGATCGCCCGGTTGCCGGCCAGGACCTCCACCTCGCGGGCGTCGCGGACCACCAGCGGCTGTGCGGTGACCCGCACGTACTGGCAGAACGAGTGGCTCAGCGGGGTGCTGCGGCGGGCCTGCCACTCGGGCGGGAGGCCGACCGCGCCGGGGAACACCTGGCGGTCGGGCTCCACGAGGGTCACCAGCGCGGTGGGGACGTCGAGCAGCGTGCGGACCAGGACGACCAGCCGGTCGAAGTCGGCGTCGGCGATGCCCGACGGGTCGTCGGTCCCGCTGTCCGCGCTGGTCACGGGCCCACGGTAGTCGGCCCGCGCGCGGTCACCGGGGGAGCCGGCCCATGAGGTGGAACTCGGGGTTGGGCGGGATCGCGGCGAAGTGCGCGAGCCGGTTGGACAGCGCGAAGAAGGCGGTGATCGCGCCCACGTCCCAGACGTCGTCCTCGGTCAGGCCGTGCGCGCGCAGCCGGTCGAGGTCGGCGGCGGTGACGGCGGCGGGGTCGGTGGCCAGCCGGACGGCGACGTCGAGGACGGCGCGCACCCGGTCGTCGAGCGGGGCCTTGCGCCAGTCGACGGCGACCAGGTCGGCCAGGTACGGGTCGCGGGTGCGGATGCGCGCGATCGCGCCGTGCGCCACCACGCAGTACGCGCAGTCGTTGGCCGCGCTGGTGGCGACCACGATCAGCTCGCGCTCGCCGGTCGACAGGCCCGGGGTGTCCTTGTCCATCAGCGCGTCGTGCATGGCGAGGAACGCCCGCTCCTCGGCCGGCCGCCAGGCCAGCGCCGCGAAGACGTTGGGCAGGAACCCCGACTTCTCCGCCACCTCCGCGTGGCGCCCGGCCAGGTCCGGCGGCAGGTCGGCGGGGTCGGCGACGGGGAAGCGGCTGATCGGCGTCGGGTCGGTCGTCACCCCGTCAGCGTGCCCCGCGGCCGGTCCGGCGTCGACCGTGTGCGCCGGCGCCGCGACACGGGCGCCGGAGTGCGGCGTGGGGCGCGCACCGTCCCGCGGATCCGCCCGGGCGTCAGTCGCCGACGACGACGCGGTCGCGGCCCTCGCGCTTGGCGCGGTAGAGGCGGGCGTCGGCGCGGCCGAGCAGCTGCGCGGGCGTCCGGTCGGGCACCTCGCTGGTGCTGGCGGCGCCGATGCTCACGGTCACCGGCAGGTCCCCGGTGAGCGGGCCCCACGCGTGGGCGGCCACGGCGCTGCGGACGTCCTCCAGGTACCGGGCCGTGGCCGCGGCGTCGGCGCCGGCGAGGACGACGAGGAACTCCTCGCCGCCCAGGCGGGCGACCAGCGAGGCGGTGCCCGGGGCCGGGAGGTCCTGCACGATGCCCGCGACGGTGCGCAGCACCTCGTCGCCGACGGCGTGCGAGCAGGTGTCGTTGACCCGCTTGAAGTGGTCCAGGTCCAGCAGCGCCACCCACACCAGCGCGCCGTCGGCCAGCATCCGCGGCAGCTCGTCGTCGACGTGCCGGCGGTTGTGCAGGCCGGTGAGCGGGTCGCGCAGGGACAGCTCGCGCCAGCGGCGGCTCTGCCGGCGGGCCTCGGTGGTCTCGTACATGGCCTGCAGCGCGCGGGCGCGGGACTCGCGCTGGGCGGACTGCTGCTCCATCAGCTCGGCGCAGTAGCGCTTGTGCTCCTCGAAGGCGGCGCGGTGGTCGCCGGCGGCCGCGTGCAGCTCGGCCTGCTCGGCCCGGGCGCGCACCCGGATGGAGGTCAGCCCGTGCTGCCGGCAGCGGCGCACGCACTCGTCGAGGGTGCGCTGGGCGGCGTCGACGGCGCCGCGGCGGCGCTGCACCTCGGCGAGGGTGAGCAGGTAGTCGGCCCCGGCGTCGCCGTCGTGGGAGCTGTCGAGCACCTCCGGCGCCAGGCCCGGCAGCAGCGCCTCCTCGGCCTCGTCCAGCCGGTCCAGGCCCATGAGGGCGCGGGCGACGGTGTCCAGGCGGCCGACGTCGAGCGGGACGCCGTGCGCGGCGGCCAGCTCCTGCAGCCGGCTGCTGAACCGCAGCGCGTCGGCGAACCGGCCGGCGAGGGTGTCGGTGTAGGCGCGGTTGTTGAGGATGCGCAGCTGGCGGTCGACGTCGCCGAGGTCCTCGGCCAGCCGGAGGACGGTGGCGTAGCGCTCGGGCGCGGCGGGGTCGCGGGACAGGCCCAGGACGTCGGCCAGCCGGACCAGGTGGTCGATGCGCAGGGCCGGGAGCGCGTCGTCGTCGAGCAGGTCGACGCCCTGCACGGCGTGCTCGAGCGCGCCGGCGAGGTCGCCGAGCTCCTGGAACACCGCGGTGAGGACGAAGGAGCTGCGGGCGAGCAGGTGCCGGGACCGGGCCTCGGTGGCCCAGCGGTGCACCTCCTGCGCGATCCGCCCGCCCTCGGCCACCGAGCCGCGCCGCCGCAGCAGGTCGGCGGCCACCAGCCGCGCCCGCTGCTCGAGGTCGGGGCGGCCGAGCTCGCGGGCGGTCCCCGCGGCGGCGCCGGCGCGCTCCGCGGCGGCCTCGGAGTCGAAGCGGGCGAGGGTCTCCAGCTCGTCGAGCGTCGTGAGCAGGACCGCGAGCGGGTCCGGCGGCCGCGGGGAGCCCCCGGGCACGGCGCCGGCGTCCGGACGGACGGCGAGACTGGTCACGACTCCCCATCGGCAGCGCGGTGCCGCCGCGACAGGGCGGACACGGGATCCCCACCCGGTCGGGTGAGCGCGGGGGCGCTCGCCGGGCAGCCGGCCATCGGCACCTCCGCGGGGCGTGCGAACCGCTGTGCCACCCATCACAGCAGATGCCACCCCGGGACGGGGGGACGCGCGCCCGGGCGCCTGCCGCTGGGGGCCGCTCAGGCCCGGCGGCGGCGGAGCACGCCCTCCTGGACGACGGTGAGCACCAGCCGCCCCTCGCGGTCGAACACCCGCCCGGAGCAGAGCGCCCGGCCGCCCGCGGACCAGGCGCTCTCCTGCTCGAAGCACAGCCAGGTGTCGGCGCGGGCCGGGCCGTGGAACCAGACGGCGTGGTCGAGGCTCGCCGTCACGAGGCCGGGGTCGCCGATGACCGCCGCGTGCGGGGCGACCGCGACGGCGAGCAGCAGCATGTCGGTGGCGTAGGCGAGCGCGCAGGCGTGCAGCCGCGGGTCGTCCGGGAGCGCCTCGCGGGAGCGGAACCAGAAGCGCTGCCGCGGCGGCGCGGGCTCGCCCCGGCCGGCGGCGATCCGGGGCGGCCCGCCGTCGAACCGGAAGTCGAACGGGTGCCGCGCGTCCAGCCAGGCCAGCCAGGCGAGGACGGAGGCGGGGGCGCCGGCCGACGCGTCGGCCGGCGCGGCCAGGGACTCCGGCGGCGGGGCGTCCAGGGTGGGCACCTGGTGCTCGGGGCCGGTCTCGGGCCGGGCGAAGGACGCCGTCAGCACCAGGACCGTCTCCCCGTGCTGGACGGCGGCGACCTCCCGGGTGGTGTAGCTGCCGCCGTCGCGCACCCGGGTGACCTGCAGGTCGGTGGGCGCGGCCGGGTCGCCGGCGCGGACGAAGTAGGCGTGCAGCGAGTGCACCGCCCGGTCGTCCGGGACGGTCGCCGTGGCCGCGAGCAGCGCCTGGGCGACCACCGCGCCGCCGAACGCCCGGTCGGCCGGCACGCCGCGCGCCGCGCCGCGGAACCGGCCGGGTGCGGCCTCCGCGACGTCGAGCAGGGCGACCAGCCCACCGGGGACCGGACCCCCGCCGACCGGCTGTGCCACGCCCGCCCCCGTTCCGCCCGCCCGACCGACCGCGAGCAGTGAACCACCCGGGCGGGAGCGGGCTCAGCCGCCCGCGAGCAGGGCGCGCACCGCGTCGAGGTCGTCGGCCTGGCCCGGGGTCTTGTCCGGCCGGTAGCGGAGCACCCGGGCGAAGCGCAGCGCCAGCCCGCCGGGGTAGCGCGGGCTGCGCTGGGCGCCGTCGAGCGCGACCTCGACGACGAGCTCGGGCCGCAGCTCCACGCCCCACGGGTGCTCGGCGCGGGCGAGCGCGGGGAAGGTGCGGGTCTGCCAGTCCAGCAGCTCGTCGGTCATGCCCTTGAACGTCTTGCCGACCATCACCGGCTCACCGCCGTCGGGGTCGCGGGCGCCGAGCCAGATGTTGGACAGCGTGCCGGTGCGCCGGCCGTACCCCCACTCGGCGGCGAGGACGACGAGGTCGAGGGTGTGCACCGGCTTGACCTTCTGCCACGCGCGGCCGCGCCGGCCGGCGGCGTACGGGGCGTCCAGCGCCTTGACCACCACGCCCTCGTGCCCGGCGGACAGCGCGTCGTCGAGCACCGCGGCCGCCTGCTCCGGCGTCGGCCGGCGGACCCCGGGCATGCGCAGCGGGGCGTGCGCGTCGTCGGCGAGCAGGCCGGCCAGCGCGTCGAGGCGCACGTCGAGCGGCTCGTCGAGCAGGTCGCGGCCGTCGAGGTGCAGCACGTCGAACAGGAACGGGCTCAGCAGCACGGCCGCGTCCTCGGAGGTGTCGACGCCGTCGCTGCCGAAGCGGCTCATCGTGTCCTGGAAGGCGCGCGGGCGGCCGTCGTCGTCGAGGGCGAGGGTCTCGCCGTCGAGGACGGCGGTGCGGCAGGGCAGCGCGCGGACCCGCTCGACCAGCTCCGGCACGCCGCCGGTGACCTCGCGCAGCGTGCGGGTCCACACCCGGACGTCGTCGCCGTCGCGGTGCACCTGGATGCGGGCGCCGTCGAGCTTGTGCTCCACGGTGACCGCGGGGCCGAGGTCGGCGAGCGCGGCGTCGAGGGAGGAGCCGGGGCTGGCCAGCATCGGCCGCACCGGGCGGCCCACCCGCAGCCCGACCGCGGCGAGGGCGTCCTCCCCGCCGCCGAGGGCGAGGACGGCGGTCTCGTCGAGCCGGCCGGCCAGCATCATCGCCCGCCGGACCGCCGGTGCCGGGACGCCGGCCGCGGCGGCGATCGCGTCCAGCACCACGCCCTCCAGCGCGCCCTGCCGCAGCTCGCCGCCCAGCAGCCGGACGAGGAGGTGCTGCTCGTCGGCGGTGGCGGCGGTGAGCAGCTCGGTCAGCAGCGCCTCGCGGCGGGCGGCCGAGCCGCTGCCGGCCGGGCCGGCCAGCGCGGTGAGCGTGCGGTCGACCGCCGCGACGGTCAGCGACGGCGCGGCCGCGGCCGGCGGGGCGGTCCGCGCCAGCGTGCGCCAGCCGACGCCGACCCGGCCCTGCGGCAGCTCGCCGGCCAGCCACGCGGCCACCGGCCCGGCCTCGTCCGGCCCGGCCGCGCGCAGCGCCCCGGCGATGGCCTGCGCCTTGGCGGTGCGCGAGCGGGTGGCGGCCACGGCCGCGGAGGCGGCGACGACGTCGGCGAGCAGCACGCGGCGATGGTGACAGTGCGGTACGACTCCGGGAGGTGCGCGTGCCGTGATCCCGTTAGCGTCGTCCGCGCGCCGAGAGGAGGTGCTCCCGCGTGAACCTCGAGAAGGTCGTCTTCGGGTTCTTCGTGCTGCTCGCCGCCACGCTCAACTTCGGGTTCTTCCTGGGCGACATCGACGACCCGGCGGTGCACAACGTCTACGAGCTGTTCGCCGCGCTCGTGGTCAGCCTCGTCGCCACGGTGCTCAAGTTCGGCGACCGCACCCAGATCGGCGCGGTGCACCTGGCCACCAGCCTGGTCGCCGACCTGCAGCTGGTCGCGGCGACGATCACCTGGGCCTGGGCGGTGCACGTCTCCGCCGAGGGGCTGACCGACGTGACGACGGCGAGCATGGTGTCGCTGTCGGGCGGGGCGCTGCTGGCCAACGTGGTCTCGGTGGTGCTGCTCGTCGTCGAGACCGTGTCCTTCCAGCGGCACTGAGGCGGGCCGCCGTGGAGACCGCGCCGCCGCCCCCCGTCACCACCCGCGGACGGCGCATCCGCCGCCGGGCGCCGGTGGTGCCGCGCGCGGAGGGCTCGGCGACGGTGTTCACCGTCCTCCGGCGGATGCGCGCGCCGCTGATCACGCTGATCGTCATCTTCGCCGTCAGCGTGCTCGGGCTGTCGCTGGTCCCGGGCGTGGACGCGGACGGGCAGCCGGCCCGGCTGAGCCCGTTCGACGCCTTCTACGTCATGAGCTACACCGCGACCACGATCGGCTTCGGGGAGATCCCGTACGCGTTCAGCTACGCGCAGCGCATGTGGGTGACCGGCGCGATCTACCTGACCGTGGTCGGCTGGGCGTACGCGATCGGCTCGCTGCTGGCGCTGCTGCAGGACCGCGCGTTCCGCCAGGCGATGGCGCTGCGGCACGTGTCGCGCAAGGTGACCCGGCTGCGCGAGCCGTTCCTGCTCATCTGCGGCTACGGGCAGGCCGGGGAGACGCTCGGGCTGTCGCTGGACGCGCTCGGCCGCCGGTTCACCGTCGTCGACATCGCCGAGAGCCGCATCGACGCCCTGGAGATCGCGCCGCACCGGGGCGACGTCCCCGGCGTGGTGGGCGACGCGCGCGACCCGCACGTGCTCGGCGTCGCCGGCCTCGGCCACCCGTGGTGCGAGGGGGTGCTGGCCGTGACCGGCGACGACGAGGCCAACCTCGCCGTCGCCATGGCCGCCGCCCTGCTGCGCCCGGAGCTCACGGTGGTCACCCGCACGACGTCGGCCGCGGTCGCCGAGCGGATGAGCCGGTTCGGCTCGCCGACGGTCATCAACCCCTTCGACCGGTTCGGCGACCACCTGCGGCTGGCGCTGCGGACGCCCGCGTCCTACCAGCTCACGACCTGGCTGGAGAGCGGGCCGGGCGCCGAGCTGCCGCCGCGGGGCACGGCGCCCGCGCCGGGCCGGTGGGTGGTGTGCGGCTACGGCCGGTTCGGCCGGCACTTCGCCGCCGACCTGGGCGCCGAGGGCCTGGAGGTCACCGTCGTCGACACGACGCCGGGCGACGGCGTCGTGGAGGGCGACGCCGCCGATCCCGACGTCATCCGGCGGACGGACCTGGCCACGGCGGTCGGGCTGGTGGCCGGCACCGACAACGACACCACCAACCTCTCGCTGGTGGCCGAGGCGCGGCGGGTCAACCCCTCGCTGTTCGTCGCCGCCCGCCAGAACCAGCCCGCCGACGCCGCCCTGTTCGCCGCCATGGAGGTCGACGCGCTGCTCGTGCCCACCGAGGTGGTCGCGCACGACGCCTACGCCCGGCTGAGCACGCCGCTGCTGTGGCGGTTCCTGCGCGAGCTGCCCGGGCAGAGCGACGAGTGGTCGGCGGGCGTCGTCGAGCGGCTGCTGGACGCGTGCGGTGCGCACCTGGAGGCGCTGTGGAAGGTGCGCCTGACCCCGGAGGACGCGCCGGCGCTGCACCCGCGGCTGGCCGGAGGGTGCTTCCGGCTCGGCGACCTGCTGCGCGACCCGGCCGACCGGGACCAGACCCTGCTGGCCGTGCCGCTGCTCCTGCTGCGCGGCGAGGAGGCGGTGCTGACCCCCGACCCCGGGACGGTGCTCGAGCCCGGCGACGAACTGCTGTTCGCCGGCCGGGCCGCGGTGCACCGGGAGGTGGAGGCGACCCTGTTCATCGACGGGGTCGCCGACTACCTGGTCACCGGCCAGCGGGTGCCGCAGAGCTGGATCTGGCGCAAGCTGAGCCGGTCGGCGCCGGTCGAGGACGCGGCCCCCGCGCCCTGACCCCGTCGGGGGGACACGTGCCCGACCAGGCACCGGCCCGCAGGCTGCTCGGCGCCCTCACCGGCCGGGACGCCGTCCGGCCGCCGTCGCTGCGCACGGACGACGACCGGTCCGCCTCGCGGCTGGAGCTGTTCTTCGACCTGGCCTTCGTCCTGGTCGTCGCCGAGCTCGCGATCGCGCTGCGCGAGGACGTGACCCTGCACGGGTTCCTCGTCTTCGCCGGCCTGTTCACGACCGTCTGGTGGTCCTGGGTCAGCTCGACCCTCTACGCCAACCGCTTCGACCACGACGACGTCGTCTACCGCCTGTACAAGCTCGGGAGCATGGCCGCCGTCGTCGGGCTGGCGGCCTCGGCGTCGGAGGCGACCGGCGAGCGGTTCGCCGTCTTCGTCGTCTGCCAGCTCCTGCTGCGCGCGATGCTGCTCCTGCAGTACCACCGCGCCCACCGGCACGTGCCGGACGCGCGGCCGATCACCCGGCTCTACCTGGCCGGGACCGCCGCGGGCGCGGCGCTCTGGGCGGTGTCGCTCGCGGTGCCCCGCCCGGCCGCGTTCGCCCTGTGGGCCGCCGCGGTGCTGGCCGAGGCGCTGGTCCCGCTGCTGGCGACGCGGTCCTCGGCCGACCTGCCGCTGCACGTCGAGCACCTGCCCGAGCGGTTCGCGCTGTTCGTCATCCTCGTGCTCGGCGAGCCGGTCGCCGCGGTCGCGCACGGCCTGTACGACGCCGGCTGGTCGGGCTCGGCGCTGCCGGTGGCGGTGCTGGCCTTCGTCCTCGCCGCGGCGCTGTGGTGGAGCTACTTCGACCTCGCCGGCGCCCGCGCCAAGCGGCTGCTGGGCGAGGCGGGGGAGCACAACGGCGCCCACGCCCACGACGCGTACGTCTTCGGGCACCTGCCCCTGACGCTCGCGCTGGCCACGGTCGGCGCGGGTCTCGAGCTCGCGGTCGTGGAGGCCGCCGCCGGCGAGGTGCCGGCGGGGACCCGGTCGCTGGTGGCCGGCGGGGTGGCGGTCTACCTGGTCGCCGCGAGCGTCACCGCCTCGGCGATGACGGGGAAGGCCCGGCGCGGCTGGTGGTGGCCGCTGCTCGCCGCGGCCGTCGCCCTGCTCGACGCGCTGCTGGAGCTCCCGGCGTCCGTGGTCGTCGGCGCCCTGGCCGCGCTGGTCGTGACGGTCGTCGTGGTGGGCTGGGCGCAGCGCGCGGCGGGGGACCTGGAGACCGAGGAGGTCTGACCTCGGGAGGTCCGGGGCCGGCCGCCGACCGGGACCTCCGGCCGGGACCTCCGGCCGGGACCTCCGGCCGGGACCTCCGACCCTGCCGCCCGGCCGCGGTGCGGCGTGTCATGGGTGCGCGCCGGTTCCTGGTGACCGGCGTGGAGGGGGTCTGTGCCGTGACCTCGGGAGCCGTGCCCGGCGGCGTCGTCGTCGGTGTGGACGGCTCGGCGTGCGCCCGGGCCGCCCTCGCCTGGGCGGGCCGGATGGCCGCCCGCACCGGCATGCCGCTGACCGCGGTGCGCGCGTGGAGCGTGCCGACCGCACCCCGCCCGGACACCTGGGAGCCGGCCTACGTGCCGCCGCTGGCCGACTGGGAGCGGGCGGTGGAGCAGGCGCTCGCCGACGACGTCGCCGCGGCCGGCGTGCCCTCCGCCGTCGCGGTGACCTGCCGCGCGGTGCACCGGGCGCCGGTCGACGCGCTGCTGGCCGCGGCCGAGGGCGCGGAGCTGGTGGTGCTCGGCGCGCGGGGGAGGGGCGGCGCCCGCGGGCGGCTGCTCGGCTCGGTGGCGTCCTCGGTGCTGCGCGCGGCGCCCTGCCCGGTGACCGTCGTGCGGCCCGACGCGGTGCGCCCCGGCCGGGCCGAGGCCGTGGGGTCCGCCGCCGCGCGGCCCTGACGACGTGCGTCCCCCGGGACGGCCCCGGGGGTGGAGAGGGGGAGCCATGGACCCGTCGGCGCCGGAGCGCCGCGAGATGTCGCTCGAGGAGAAGCTCATCGCGCAGTGGGAGGCGCAGCACGACGTCGCCGCGCGCGGCCACCGCTGCGACCCGCTCGGCCTGCAGCACCAGCTCAGCCGCGAGCGGCTGGCCGACAGCACCCGGCCGCCCACCCCGCGCCGGCCCTCCGCCGCCGGCGCGGCCGCGGAGCCCGCCGGTCCGCCGCCGGGCGCCGCGCCGCACCCCGAGCCCCCGACGGCCCGCCGGCACCCGTGGCGGCGGTTCCACCACCACGCCTCCGAGAGCTGACCCCGCGCCGGCCGGGCAGCGCCGGACCGCGGCGTCCCACCGGGGACGGGAACGGGCCGCCCGGGTCCACCGGTCCGGACCGTGGGAGTGGTGTGGGGGCGCTGTGGGTGGGACGCGCGCGGCGGCGCCGACAGGCTCGCCGTCATGACGAACACCGCCTCCACCGCACCCGGCCGCACCGCCGTCCCGATGGCCGACGTCCGCGACATGTACGTCGTCCACCGCGCCTTCCGTCGCGAGTTCGGCCTGCTCCCCGGGCTCGTGCGCGCCGTCGAGCCGGGCGACACCGCCCGCGCCGCCGTCCTCGCCCGGCACGCCCGGATGGTGCTGCTCGGCCTCCACCTGCACCACACCGCCGAGGACGACCTGCTGTGGCCGAGGCTGCTCGAGCGCTGTCCGCCCGACGCCGCCGTCGTCCACCGCATGGAGGCCCAGCACTCCGAGGTGGAGCGGCTGATCGGCGCCCTCGGCCCGGCGCTGGACCGCTGGGAGGTGGAGGCCCGGCCGGCGGTGGCCGAGGAGGTGGCGTCCACCGTCGAGGCGCTGGGCGCCGTCCTGGCCGGGCACCTGGCCGAGGAGGAGCGCGAGATCCTGCCGCTGGCGCAGCGGCACGTCACGCAGGCGGAGTGGGCGCAGCTCGGCGAGCACGGCAAGGGCGAGATGTCGGTGCGGGACCTGCCGCTGCTGTTCGGCGCGCTGCTGGAGGAGTGCGACCCCGACGAGCGGGCGATGATGCTGCAGGTCGTCCCGTTCCCGGTCCGGGTGCTGCTGCGCACGGTCTTCGCGCGCCGGTACCGCCGCTACGTCAGCGCGGTCCGCGGGCCCGCCTGATCGCCCCCACCAGGGCCGGGACGTCCTCCGGGCGCAGCAGCCGGCCGGCGTCCCAGGCCCGGGCGAACGCCTCCTCGCCGAGCGCCGCCCGCACCGCCGGCAGCTCCTGGGCGGCCAGCGCGACGTCGGGCGGGAACGCCACCGCCACCGCCGCCGCCTCCGCCGTCGCCGACCCCGCCGCGAACAGCTGCGCCGCGAGCTCGGGCAGCCCGCGGGAGGCGGCGACGGCGGCCAGCCCGGGCAGCGTGTAGGCCAGCGTCCACGAGGTGCGGACCTCCGCGGCGAGGTCGGCCGCCTCCGCCCACCGGTCGAGGGCGCCGTCCTCGTCGCCGGCGAGCGCGGCCAGGGAGGCCTGCACGTTGAGCAGCGTCGCCAGGCTGAACGGGCTGCCGAGCCCGCGGGCCAGCCGCTCGGCGTCGGCCAGCGTCGCCGTCCCGGCGGCGAGGTCGCCCGCCTGGAGCAGCAGCTGCCCCTGCGCGACGACGGCGTGCACCCGCGCCCACGCCTCCCCGGTCTCCCCGGCCAGCCGCAGCGCCTCGGCCAGGTCGCGCCCGGCGGCGGCGAGGTCGCCGCGGAACACCGCGGCCGAGCCGGTGAGCACCAGCGCCAGGGCGCGCGGGCCGTCGCCGCCGGCGGCCGCGGCGGCCTCCGCCGCCCCGGCCGCCGCCTCCGCCGTGCCGGGGACGTCACCGGCCGCGTGGCGCAGCGCGGCGAGTCCGAGCAGCAGCCGGGCGTCGTCGACCGGGTCCAGACCGGTGCGGTCGACCCGGGCGACCCAGCCCAGGCCCTCGGCGACGTCGCCGCGCACCGCCCAGTACAGCCAGGTCGCCCGCAGGAGCCGGGCGGCGTCGGCGGACCGCCCGGCGGCCACCAGCCGGCCGAGCGCCGCGCTCAGGTTGCCGTGGTCGCGCTCCAGCCGGTCCAGCCAGGCGCCCTGCTCGGGCCCGGTCAGCCCGGCCTCCGCGCCGGCGGCGAGGTCGACGACGGCGGCCGTCGCGCGGTCGGCGGCCGGCTCGGTCTCCCCGGCGTCGGCCAGCCGTGCGGCGGCGTACTGCCGCACCGGCTCCAGCAGCCGGTAGCGGGCCTCGGGCCCGTCCTCGGCGACGACGAGGGACTGCTCGACCAGGCCGCCCAGGGCGGGCAGCACGTCGGGGACGCCGGCCACCGCCTGCGCGGCGTCGAGGGAGAAACCGCCGGCGAGCACCGCCAGCCGGCGCAGGAGCTGCTGCTCGGCGGCGGTCAGCAGGTCGTGGCTCCAGTCCAGCGCGGCCCGCATCGTGCGCTGCCGCTCGGGCAGGTCCCGGGCGCCGCCGGACCCGAGTGCCTCGTCCAGCCGACCGAGCAGCGCGGCCGGCGGCAGGTAGCGCGCGTGCGCGGCGGCCAGCTCCAGGGCCAGGGGCAGCCCGTCGAGGCGCCGGCAGATCGCGGCGACGTCGGCGGCCGTGGCGCCGGTGAGGACGACCGGGCGCCCGGCGGCCGCTGCCCGGTCGAGGAACACCTGGGCGGCGGGGGAGGCGGCCACGGCCGCCGCGCCGGTGCCCGCCGGCAGCGGGAGGGGGGCGAGCGGGCGCTCCCGCTCCGCCCGCACCCGCAGCGGCGCCCGGCTGGTGGCCAGCACCGCCAGGCCAGGGCAGCGCCCGAGCAGGCCGGCGACCTCCGGCGCGGCGTCGAGCACGTGCTCGACGTTGTCGAGGACGACGAGGTGGCGCCGGTCCCCGATCCGGGCGGCCACCGCGTCAGCGACCGGCCCGGCCAGCTGACGGCCGCCGAGCGCGCGGGCCAGCGTGGGCAGCACCAGCCGCGCCTCGCGCACCGGGGCGAGCTCGACGACCGTCACCCCGTCGGGGAACGCGGCCGCCACCTCCCGGGCCACCGCCAGCGCCAGCGTCGTCTTGCCCACCCCGCCGGGCCCGGTGAGCGTGACCAGCCGGGCGGTGCCCGACCGCAGCA
The DNA here is from genome assembly GCF_042654585.1 of Geodermatophilus arenarius. Classification (NCBI taxonomy): domain Bacteria; kingdom Bacillati; phylum Actinomycetota; class Actinomycetes; order Geodermatophilales; family Geodermatophilaceae; genus Geodermatophilus; species Geodermatophilus arenarius. The sequence continues at coordinate 11,534 of NZ_JBHSGR010000027.1, read as the reverse complement.
GCCCGGCGACCTCGGCGACGTCGCCCTCGCGGCCGAACACCGGCGCCGCGGGCGGCGGGAGGGAGTCCGCCGCGGCCCCGCCGCCGGCCGCGAGGGCGGCGGCGGTCAGGGCGGTGCGGACGGCGGCGTCGACGCCGAGGGCGTCGGCGAGCGCGCGCACGGTGTGCGGGTGGGGGCGGCGCCGCTCGCCCCGCTCCAGGGCGCTGACCGCCTTGGCGGTGAGCCCCGACCGGGCGGCGAGCTCCTCCTGGGTGAGGGCGGCCGCCGTCCGCCAGCGGCGCAGCAGCGCCGCCACGGGGCCGGGGTCGGACGGAGGGGCGCTCACCGGCCGGGAGGGTAGCGGCGGCCGGGACCTCCGGCCCTACGGAACGCGCGCGTCCGCTCGGCACGCTGCCCCGGTGACCACCCCGACCGCGCTGTGGCGGCGCTGGCTGCTCGCCGTCACCGCCGGCGAGGCGCTCGGGTTCCTGGTGCCGGTGACGGCGGTGCTGCTGGGCGCCGGCGACCTGCCCGGCCCGGCCGCCCTCGTGGTGCTCCTGGCCGCCGGAGCCGCCGAGGGCGCGCTGCTCGGCGCGGCGCAGGCCGCCGTGCTCGCCGGCGTGCTGCCCGGCCTGTCCCGGCGCGACTGGACGCTGCGCACCGCCGCGGCCGCCGTCGTGGCGTGGTCCCTCGGGATGGCGCCGAGCACCTGGGCCGCCGCGGTCCCCGGCGGGCCGCTCGCCGTGCGGGTGCCCCTGGCGCTGCTCGCGGCGGCGCTGCTGCTCACCGTCGTCGGCGCCGCCCAGTGGACGGTGCTGCGCCGGCACGTGCCCCGCGCCGGCCGCTGGATCGCCTGCACCGCGCTGGCCTGGCTCGCCGGCCTGCTCGTGTTCACCGCCGTCACCACGCCGCTGTGGCGGCCGGGGCAGGCCCCGGTGCCGGTCGCCGCGATCGGCGTCCTCGGCGGCCTCGCGATGGCCCTGACGAGGGCGGCGGTCACCGGCCGCGGCGTCGTCGTCCTCCTCGCCGGGCGGCTCCGGCGGGCTCCCGCGGTTGGCGCGGTGTGACCTGCGGGGACGGGGTAGGCAGGTCCTGCACGGGACGCACGGACGACGGGAGGACGACGGTGGACCAGCAGGAGTGGACGCGTGTGGTGGAGGCCGCCACCCGGGCCCCGTCGATCCACAACACGCAGCCGTGGCGGTTCACCGCGTCCGGCGACCGGCTGGCGGTCCGCACCGATCCCGGTCGGGCGCTGCAGGCCCTCGACCCCAGCGGCCGGCAGCGGGTGGTCAGCTGCGGCGTCGCCGTCGAGTTCGCCGTCGTCGCGCTCGCGGCCGCCGGGCACGACACCGCCGTCGAGGAGCTGCCCGACCCGGCCGACCCCGACCTGCTGGCGGTCCTTACCGTCACCGGCGGCCGCACCCCGGACGACGCCGACCGGGCCCTGGCCGACGCCATCGGCGCCCGGCACACCGAGCGGGCGCCGTTCCTGCCGCAGGCCGTCCCGGCCGAGGTCGTCGACCGGCTGCAGGCCACCGCAGGGGGGTTCCGCGTCTGGGTGAAGCGGATCAGCGGGGAGGACGAGGAGGTCACCACGACCTTCCTGCTGTCCCGCGCCGAGGAGGTCGAGCAGCGCGAGCCCGAGTACCTCGCCGAGCTGCAGCGGTGGATGCGCACCGACCCGGCCGCACCCGACGGCATCCCGGTCGGGGCGGTGCCGGGGGAGGACCCGGCGACCCGGCCGTCGAACTGGCTGGTCCGCGACTTCGTGGTGGGCTCGCGCACCGGTGAGCGGCCCCGCGACCTCGACCCCGACGCGCCGCCGCCGGACGTCGAGCGCCCCACCGTGCTGCTCCTGGGCACCGACGGCGACGACCGGCAGGCCTGGCTCACCGCCGGGCGGGCGCTCGGCCGGGTGCTGCTCGAGGTGACCGCGGCCGGGCTCGCGGCCTCCCCGCTGACCCAGGCGCTGGACTGGCCGGCCACCCGCGCGCAGCTGCGCTCGCGGCTGTCGCTGGTCGGCCACCCGCAGATGCTGATGCGGCTGGGGTACCCGTCCGGGGACCGCAGCCCGTCCACCAACCGCCGGCCGGTCGCGGAGGTGCTCACCTTCGGCGGATGACCTCCCGGGTCGCCGGGGACCCCGCCGTCGGCCACAGTGGGGCCGCCCGCCCGCACCTCCCACCCGGAAGGCCCCCCGTGCGCCCCACCGACGACGGCGAACCCCAGCTCGCGGAGTTCGGCTACCGGCAGCACCTGGACCGCAGCATCGGCCGGTTCTCCAGCTTCGCCGCCGGCGTCAGCTACATCTCGATCCTCACCGGGACGTTCCAGCTCTTCTACTTCGGTTTCGGCGCCGGCGGCCCGGCCTACGTGTGGTCGTGGCCGATGGTGTTCGCCGGGCAGCTCATGGTGGCGCTGTGCTTCGCCGAGCTCGCCGCCCGCTACCCGGTGGCCGGGTCGCTCTACAACTGGACCAAGCGCCTCGGCAGCGCGACGACGTCGTGGCTGGCCGGCTGGGTGATGCTCACCGCCTCGGTCGTGACCCTCGCCGCGACCGCGCTGGCCTACCAGATCACGCTGCCCCAGCTGTGGTCGGGCTTCCAGCTGGTCGGCGACGGCACCGGCACCTACGACGTCGCCGTCAACGCCGTCGTGCTGGGCGGCCTGCTGATCACGTTCACCACGCTGGTCAACGCGTTCGGCGTGCGGCTGATGGCCCGCATCAACAGCGCCGGGGTGTTCATCGAGCTGGTGGCCGCGGTGCTGATCGTCGTCGTCCTGGCCGTCGCGCTCACCCGCGGGCCGCAGGACGTGCTGTTCGACACCGGCGGCCGGGGCGAGGGCCAGTCGCTGGGCTACCTCGGCGCGTTCCTCGTCGCGGCGCTCGCGTCGGGCTACGTCATGTACGGCTTCGACACCGCCAGCTCGCTCGGCGAGGAGACGGTCGACCCGGGCCGCACCGCGCCGCGGGCGATCCTGCGGGCGATCACCGCGTCCTTCGTGCTCGGCGGGCTGATCCTGCTGTTCGGGCTGATGGCCGCCCCCGACCTCACCGACCCGCAGCTGGCCTCCAGCAGCGGGGGGCTGCAGTACGTCCTGCTGTCGGTGGCCGGCACCGGCCTCGGGAAGGCGTTCCTCGTCTGCATCGTCGTCGCGGTCACCGTCTGCTGCCTCGCGGTGCACACCGCGGCCATCCGGATGACCTTCGCCATGGCCCGCGACAACGCGCTGCCGGCCTCCGCCCGGCTCGCGCACGTCGACCCGCGGCGGCGCACGCCCGTGGTGCCCGCGGTCCTGGTCGGCCTGCTCGCCGTCGGCGTGCTGCTGCTCAACGTGCGCCAGCCGCAGGTGTTCACCGCGCTCACCAGCATCGCCGTGGTGATGATCTACCTGGCCTACCTGCTGGTGACCGGCCCCATGCTGGTCGCCCGGCTGCGCGGGCGCTGGCCCCGGCCGGCGCCGGGCCGGTTCTCCCTGGGCCGCCTCGGCCTGCCGGTCAACGTGCTCGCGGTGCTGTGGGGCGCCGGGATGGCGGTCAACCTGGCCTGGCCGCGGCGGGAGGTCTACAACGCCACCGGCGAGCCGCACTGGTACCTGCAGTGGGCCGCGCCGGTGTTCATCGGGGCGATCGTCGCCGTCGGCCTGGCGTGGTACCTGCTGCGCCAGCGGCGGCGCACCGGCGTGCTGCCCGAGCACGCCGCCGTCATCGACCCGACGCCGCCACCCACCCCCGCCTGAGACCGCGGGCCGAGCCGGCGGCCACCCCGCGCAGCAGCCGCACCCGCTGCGGCCCGGGCAGCGCGGCGAACACCCGGGCCATCGCCGCGGCGATGGCGGCCGGCGGCGAGCCGACGTCCAGGTAGCCCGCCCAGGCCCGCTCGGGCAGCGCGAAGAACGCGGCGAAGAAGGCGTCGGTGGCGCGGGTGTCCAGCGGCAGCAGCACCTCCAGGCCCAGGCCCAGCAGCGCGGCCGTCGTCCGGGGCCGGGCCCGCCGCACCACCGCGCGCGCGTCCCCGCCGGCCGCGAGCGCGGCCGCCACCCGCGGGCCCAGCCGCAGCGAGGACGCGACGCTGTAGCCGGTGGCCGGGTGCACCAGCCCCGCGGACGCGCCGAGCGGGATCCCCGGGCCGGCGGCCCGCGGCCGGGCGTCCAGGGGGATCGCCACCCGCTCGGGCTCGCCGGCCGGGCGCAGGCCGCGGGCGGCGAGGAACCGGTCCAGCCGCGCCCGCAGGTCCGGCAGTGGCACCGGCGGGCGGGCGGCCAGCGAGGTCGCCTCCAGCAGCACGGTGCCGTCGTCGAGGGTCAGGCCGTAGAGGAACGCCGGCAGCGCGGCGGGGTCGGCCAGGGCCGTCCAGTCCATGAGCAGCGCCCCGCCGGGCGGGACGACGTCGTCCACGGGGCCGCTCACCACCTCGCCCCAGGCGCGCTGCTGTGCCGTCCCCGGGCCGCCGCCGCGCGCGTCGAGGACCGTGCGGGCGGCCAGCCGGCGCCCGTCGGCGAGGACGGCGACCTCCCCGGCTCCGGCCTCCCCGGCTCCGGCCTCCCCGGCCTCCACCGCCGCCACCCGGCCGGTCACCACCTCGCCGCCGCCGGCGCGCAGCCGGTCGAGCAGGGCGGCGGTGACGACGTCGTTGCGCAGCCGCGCGTAGCCGCGGGCCAGCCGCCGCTCGCCGCCGGCCGCGGTGCGCACGACGGTGGGGGAGTACCCGGCCGCGACGGCGGCCGGGTCGAGCCCGAGCGGGGCGGCCGCGGCCGCCAGCTCGTCGGCCCACAGGCAGTAGGTGGCCGGCCACGGGCGGGCCGCCGGGGCCACCAGCACCGTCCGCAGCCCCGCGGCGGCGCAGGCGGCGGCCGCCGACAGCCCGGCCGGCCCGGCCCCGGCGACGACGACGTCGGCAGCGGGCGGGGGCACCGCGGCAGACCACCACACCGGCCCGCTCCCCGCCACACCCGGCCGGGACCCGCGCGTCGGCCCGGTCCCCGCCGGGTACCCGGGAGCCGAGCGTCCGGGGAGGGACGGCCATGCCTGCTGGGGTGCCCGGTGAGGTCCCCGTCGAGGTGCCGGCACCCGGGGCGGCGCTGGCCGGTGACCTCGCCGTGCCGCCCGCCGCCCGGGGCGTGGTGCTGTTCGCCCACGGCAGCGGCAGCAGCCGGCACAGCCCGCGCAACCGGCAGGTGGCCGCCGCGCTGCAGCGGGCGGGGTGGGCCACCCTGCTGCTGGACCTGCTCACGCCCGCGGAGGAGGAGGTCGACACCCGCACCCGCGAGCTGCGCTTCGACGTCGGGCTGCTGGCCGGCCGACTGACCGCGGCCGCCGACCTGCTCGACCGCGCGGAGGCGACCGCCGGCCTGCCCCTGGCCCTGTTCGGCGCGAGCACGGGGGCGGCCGCGGCCCTCCTCACCGCCGCCGACCGGCCCGGCCGGGTGGGAGCGGTGGTGTCGCGCGGCGGCCGGCCGGACCTGGCCGGGGCGGCGCTGGCCCGGGTGCGGGCGCCGACGCTGCTCGTCGTCGGCGGTGCCGACGAGCGGGTGCTCGCGCTCAACCGGGACGCCGCCGCGCGGCTGGGCGGGCCGTCCGGGCTGGCCGTCGTCCCCGGGGCGACACACCTGTTCCCCGAGCCCGGCGCGCTGGAGCAGGTCGTCGACCGCACCCTCGGCTGGCTGGACCGCTGGTTGCCGGGGTCTCAGGCGGGGTCGCCGTCCACGTAGAGCCAGCGGCCGCCGACGCGGCGGAACCGGCTGTGCTCGGCCTGCACGTGCTCCCGCCCGCCGGCGCGCGAGTGCGCGCGGAAGGTCACCGTGCCCTCGGCGTCGAACAGGCCGCCGCCGGTGGTGGCCAGCACCTCCAGCCCGGTCCAGCGCACCGCCGGGTCCAGGGTCAGCGACCGCGGCCGGGTGGCCGGGTCCCACGTCTCCTGCAGGTGGGCGGCGTCCCCGACGGCGAAGGCGCTGTAGCGCGAGCGCATCAGCTGCTCGGCGGTGGCCGCGGCCGCCGTCCCGTCGTGGAGGCGGCCGCAGCACTCCGCGTAGGCCAGGCCGGTGCCGCAGGGGCAGCGCTCCGGGCTCACGCCCTCAGTCCTCAGCGATCCAGACGGCCGTGTCCGGCGGCAGCGCCACCGACCGGGCGGACGTGTGCACGCCCGGACCGGACTCGAGCAGCACCCGGCCGCGCGAGCGGACCAGCGCGGTGTCGGCGCCCATGTTGACCACGCAGCGGACGGTGCGCCCGCCGCCGGTGCAGCGCACGGTGAGGACGTGGCCGCGGGTGCTCACGGTGGCCTCGCCGGTGCCCAGCGCCGGGTGCTCGGCGCGGACGGCCAGCGCCTGCCGGTAGAGGTGCAGCACCGAGCCGGACTCGCGGGTCTGCCGGGAGACGGCGTGCCGCTTCCACTCCGCGGGCACCGGCAGCCACGGCTTCGCGGAGCGGTCGCGGGAGAAGCCGACGCCGGTGGTGGCGTTCCACGGCATCGGGACGCGGCAGCCGTCGCGGCCGGCGCGCTCGCCGCCGCTGCGGAAGAAGATCGGGTCCTGCTTGGCCTCGTCGGGGACGTGCGCCTGCGGCAGGCCGAGCTCGTCGCCGGCGTAGACGTAGGCCGAGCCGGGCAGGGACAGCAGCAGCAGCGCCGCGGCGCGCGCCCGGGCCAGGCCCGTCCCGCCGCCGCCGAAGCGGGTGACCATGCGGTCCTTGTCGTGGTTGCCGAGGACCCACGACACCGGCGCGCCCACCCGCCCGAAGGCCTCGAGCGCGCTGCCGATCGCCTCGGCGAAGGCCGGGGTGTCCCACGCCGACTTCAGCAGCCGGAACGACAGCGACTGGTGCAGCTCGTCGGGCCGCGAGTAGAGGGCGACCTCGTCGAGGTCGGCCAGGCAGACCTCACCGACCAGCATGGTGTCCGGGTACTCGTCGCAGACCGCCCGCCAGCGGCGCCACACGTCGTGCACCTCGGGCTGGTTCCACGTCATGGCCTGCTCGGGGCCGTGGCCGAACAGGGTGGGGGAGTACTCGCCGGGGTTGTCGCGCAGGCCGGCGTCCTTGTACAGCCCGTAGGCGACGTCGACGCGGAAGCCGCTCACCCCGCGGTCGAGCCAGAAGCGCAGGGTCCGCTCGAAGTCCTCGGCCACGACCGGGTCGCGCCAGTTGAGGTCGGGCTGCTCGGGGGCGAACAGGTGCAGGTACCAGCGGCCGTCCGGGGTGCGCGACCAGGCCGGCCCGCCGAACAGCGAGCGCCAGTTGTTCGGCGGCTCCTCCGACGGCGGCGCGAAGTGGTAGCGGGAGGCCTCGGGGCAGTCGGGGTCGGCCAGCGCCGCCTGGAACCAGGGGTGCCGGTCGGAGGTGTGGTTGGGGACGACGTCGAGCACGACGCGCAGGCCCAGCCGGCGCGCGTCGGCGACCAGCGCCTCGACGTCGGACACGTCGCCGTACTCGGGGTCCACCGCCCGGTAGTCGACGACGTCGTAGCCGCCGTCGGCGCCGCCCGAGGGGTAGTGCGGGTTGATCCACAGCGCGTCGACGCCGAGCCACGACAGGTAGGGCAGGCGGGCGCGCAGGCCGGCGAGGTCGCCGATGCCGTCCCCGTTGCCGTCGGCGAACGAGCGCAGGTAGACCTGGTAGACGACGGCCGAGCGCCACCAGGGCTGCTCCTGGGTCGCCGGCGGGGCAACGGGCCGGGACCACGGCTGCTGCGCGGCGGCGGTGCCGGCAGCGACGAGTCGAGCGGACATGCGCCCAGGATCGGCACTCCCCGTGGCCGGGTCGCAGACGCTGGACACCAAAGAGTGCGGTCGTGATCGTCACGTTCCGCCGAACGCGCAGGTACGGGGCACGCAGGGTGTCCTCGCGCACAGCCCGGATGGGGGACCCCCTCCCGGGTGTTGCACCACCCGTCCCACGAGTCACGAGCCGCCGTCAGACCGGCGGCAGGGAGTACCCGCACCATGTCCAGCACCCCGGCTGACCGAGCCGCCTGCTTCCGCCACCCCCGGCACGTCTGGATCGCCAGCTGCCCCGACTGCACCGCCTGGCACCTCGCCGGCCTCCGCGCCGGCGCCGAGGACCGCCCTGCGGCGCCCCGCCCCCGCGCCACGCGCGACGGCCGGGCGACCACCGCCGCCTAGACCCGTGCACGACAGCGCCCCTCCGGCCACGAGGCCGGAGGGGCGCTGTCGTCCACGGGCTCCGCTAGACCTGCCCCTCGTTGTGCGGTTCGATGCTCGCCGACGGGTCCACGCCCTCGTCGGCCGCGGGCTGCACCGGGCCCTCGCCCGGCTCCGACCCGCTGCCCGCCGCGGTGTTGCGCGAGGCCCGGTCCGGGTCCTCCACGTCGGTCGCCGTCGGCGCCTGGCCGATCCGCTTGGCGGCGTCGCCGGTCCCGGTCTCCTCGAGGCCCTGACCCTGGGTGTCTGACTCCGACACGGTCCCTCCATCACTCGGGTGTGCGGTACGGGCCGTGCGGTACCCCCTGTGTCGGGCGGCACGCGCCGGGGGGCTGGTTCACTGCTCGTTGAGCGCTTGACGACCGACCGCTCGACGAGAGGGGCGCCCGCCCCGGGAGGAGGACCGCCGTGCACCTCGGCGTCGACAGCTTCGTGGCGGCGGTGACCGACCCGCGGACGGGCCGGCTCATCGGTCCCGAGGAGCGGATGGCCCACCTGCTCGAGGAGATCGAGCTGGCCGACCGGTCCGGGCTGTACTCCTTCGGCATCGGGGAGCACCACCGCCCCGAGTACTACGACTCCGCGCCGCCGGTCATCCTGGCCGCGGCCGCCGCCCGCACCGAGCGGATCCGGCTGGGCAGCGCCGTCGCGGTGCTGTCGGCCGCCGACCCGGTCCGGGTGTTCCAGCAGTTCGCCACCCTCGACCTCATCAGCCGCGGGCGGACCGACCTGGTCGTCGGCCGCGGGTCGTTCACCGAGGCGTTCCCGCTCTTCGGCCTGTCGCTGGCCGACTACGACGAGCTGTTCGACGAGAAGCTGGACCTGCTGCTGCGCATCCGCGAGTCCGAGCACGTCACCTGGTCCGGCCGGCACCGTCCGGCGCTCACCGGCCAGGGCGTCTACCCGCGCCCGCTGCAGGACCCGCTGCCGATCTGGGTGGGCGTGGGCGGCACCCCGACGTCGTTCGTCCGCGCCGGGCTCCTCGGCCTGCCGCTCATGGTCGCGGTCATCGGGGGCGAGCCCCGGCAGTTCGCGCCGCTGGTCGACCTCTACCGGCAGGCCGGCGCGCAGGCCGGGCACGCCCCCGAGCAGCTGCAGGTGGGCCTGCACGTGTTCGGCTACGTCGCCGACAGCACCCGGGCCGCCGCGGACACGATCTACCCCGGCTGGCACGAGATGTTCACGAAGGTCTCCCGCGAGCGCGGCTTCCGGGCGCCCACCCGCGCCCAGTTCGACGCCACCAGCGGGCCCGACGGCGCCTTCTTCACGGGCGACCCCGACACCGTGGCCGAGAAGCTGCTGCGGATCTCCGCCCAGCTCGGCGGGGTGGACCGGGTCTCCATCCAGATGACCAACCCGCGGCTGGCCCACGAGGACCTGCTGCGCGGCATCGAGCTGCTGGGCACCGAGGTCGCCCCGAAGGTCGCCGCGGGCTGACCAGGGTCGGGTCCGGGTGCGCTCTCCGGGCCTTCCCCGATGTGCCGCGGGGCCCGGCGGCGGGAGCCTGGTGCCATGACGATCCCGACCTCGTACACCGGCAACCGGCCGCCGCTGCGACGCAGCTCCACCGAGCGCATGCTCGGCGGCGTCTGCGGCGGGCTGGCCGCCTACACCGGCGTCGACGCGGTGCTGTGGCGCGCCGCCGCCGTCGCCCTGACCCTCGCCGGCGGCGCCGGCCTGGTGCTCTACGCCGTGCTGTGGGTGCTCACCCCCGCCGAGCCCCTGCCGCCCGGCGAGCAGCCGCGCCCGGTCGACCGGTTCGTCGACCGGCTGGCCGGCCGCCTCGACCGGGCGGGCTGACCCGCCCTCAGCCCGCGGGCGGGAACAGCGCCGCCAGCCCGACGCGCGAGCGCAGCCCGCGCTTGCGGTAGACGCTGCTCAGGTGGTGCTCGACGGTCTTCGGGCTGAGGAACAGCGCCGCGGCGACCTCCGCGTTCGAGGCGCCCCGCGCCGCCAGGACGGCGATCCGCGTCTCCTGCGCGGTGAGGGGCTCCTCGGGCAGCGGCCGGCGCGGGCGCGCGGTCCGCCCGGTGGCGCGCAGCTCGCCCTCGGCGCGCTGCGCCCAGGCCGTGAGGTCCAGCGCGGCGAAGGCGTCGGCCGCCGCGGCGAGCTCCGCCCGCGCCCGCGTCCGCTGACCCGAGCGGCGCAGTCTCGCTCCGAACAGCAGCCGCGTGTGCGGGGTCTCGAAGGGGTCCGGCGCGAGCGCGTGGGCGGCGAGCGCCCCCTCGAACAGCGCCGTCGCGGCGTCGTCGTCCGGGCAGGTCAGCGCCCGGCAGCGGGCCACCAGCGCGGCGGTCGGCGGCAGCGGCGACCGCGACACCCGCTCGTACTCCCCGGCGAGCTCCGCGGCCTCGGCGGCCCGGCCCAGCCCCGTCCACGCCTCGACCAGCAGCGGCGCCACGCCCAGCGGCTCGCCCAGCGCGCCGACCCCGCCGTCGGCGGCCAGCCGCCCCTCCAGCAGCCGGGCCACCGCGGCGAGGTCGCCGCGGCACAGCGCGCAGAACGCCTCGGAGAGGGTCAGGTGCGCCGCGACGGCGGCCGTGCCGGCCCGGGCGACCAGCGCCCGGGCGCGGTCCAGGTGCGCCGCCGCCTCCCCGTGCCGCCCGCGCGCCGCGGCCTCCTCCGCCAGCAGCTCCAGGGCCGGCGCGGCGTCGGCGACGTAGCCCAGCTCCTCGGCGAGCTCGACCGCCTCGCCGGCGTCGGCGTAAGCGCCCGGGTGGTCGCCCAGCAGCTCCGCCCGGCCGTGGGCGGTCATCGACAGGACGGCGACCAGCACCCCCAGGGCCCCGAGCTCCCGGGCCTCGCGCAGGCGGCGCTCCACCACGGGGACGGCGGCCGGCGGGTCGGGCAGCCAGCCCACCGCGAGGACGAGCAGCGGCAGCAGCCGGGGCTCGGCGCGCAGCCCCGGCTCGCCCTCCGCGGTCTCCAGTGCCCGGTGCAGGAGCCGTCGTCCGCGGTCGGGGTCGCCGGCGTGCAGGGCGGCGATCCCGGTGACCCACGCCGCGAGCACCCGCTGCAGGGGGTCGCCGGCGTCCGCGGCGGCCGCGATCCGCCGCGCCGTCGCCCGCATGCCCGTCACGTCACCGAGCCGGTGCTGGACGACGGCGAGGTCGGTGAGCACCCAGGCGGCGGTGCGGCCGGTGGCGAGGTCGGCGGCCGCGCGCAGCAGGTCGCCCGCGGCCGGCACCGAGCCGGTGTCCTGCTCGACCCGGCCCAGGACGTGCAGCACCTCCGCCCGTGCGGCCGCCGGCGCCGCGCCGCGCAGGACGGCACCGGCCAGCGCCCGCGCACGGAAGGCGTCCCCGCCGACGGCGGCGTCCCGGACGGCGACCTTGGTCAGGTCCTCGGCGCGGGCGGCGTCCCCGGCCAGCGCGGCCGCGCGCTCCAGAAGTCGG
>NZ_JBHSGR010000026.1:0-74184 GCF_042654585.1 Geodermatophilus arenarius | reverse complement strand
GGCGGCGCCGGCGCGGGCGGCGACCTCGGCCGCCTCGTCGCGCACGGCACGGATCGGCGGGAGGAGCTCGCCGGCCGCGGACAGCGCTGCATCGGCGTGCCGGCGGGCGGCGGCGGGCCGCCCGTCCCGCAGCGCGGCGCGCGCCGCGGACACCTCCGCCTGCCAGTCGGCGCGGCCGGGCACGCGGGCCGGCGGCGGCGCGGGCACGTCTCCCATGGCGCCCGCCTCGCGGGCCAGCCCGGTGACGACGGCGGCCGCGCGCTGCTGGTCGAGGCCGGCGGCCTGCGCCTCCTGCAGGAGCAGGTACGCGTCGGCGGGGGTGAGCCGGTCCTCGACGAGCACGGCTGCCGTGACGCGGGGGCGCAGCGCGGCGCGGACGTCGTCGGCGAGGGCGTCGAGGTAGACGGCGGGGTCGCCGTCGACGAGCAGCGTGCCGGCGGCGGCGAGCAGGTCGTCGACGAGCGCCCGCCGCCGGTCGGGGCGGCGCTGCCGGTTGACCACGAGCAGGGCGTCGCGGCGCCGGCGGACCGTCTCGCGGTCGGCGGTCGGGGGCAGCTCCAGCAGGGCGTGCAGGCTGGGCACGCGGGCGCCCTCGATCCGGCCGAGCTCCTCGAGGCCGTCGCGGACCTGCCGCAGCACCACCGCGGCGTCGGCCGGTTCCGCGGGCGCCGCCGGGGCCTCGGCGCCGAGCAGCCGGTGCCCGCGCAGCCGGGCCTCGAAGGCGGCGTCGTCGAGCCCGGCCGCGGCGGCCATCCCGCGCAGGCCGGCGACCTTGTCGGCCGGCACCCCGCCGAAGCGCTCGACCAGCCGCTCCAGCGCGGCGTCGAGCGCCGCGAAGCGGGCGGCCTCCCGCCGCTCCCGCTCGGCGCGGGTCTGCCCGGCCAGCCACTGCCGCCCGCCCGGGGTGCGCAGCTGCGCGGCGAGCGCGTCGTGGGACCGCAGCAGCGCGGTCACCAGCCCGCGGTACTTGGGGTGGTCGCGCTGCTTCTGCCAGAACGCCCAGACGTCGTCGACCCGGCGGGCGACCTCGTCGTCGGTCAGCGATCCCGCGGCCTCCAGCGGGAGGTCGTAGACCTCGAAGGGGTCGGTCGCATCGGGGCCGCCGCGGCGCTCGATGGCGGCGAGGACCCGCTTGCGGTAGCCGTTGCCGTCGAAGGGAGGCAGCACGGGTCAGTCCTGCCGGCGGCGGACCCGGCCGACCTGCGCGCGCTCGCGGGCGACGTCGGCCTGGCTCAGCGCCGCGCCGGTCTCCACGCGCACGGTGAGCGGCCGGTCGGCCAGCCCCTCGTGCAGCGCGGTCAGCTCGAGGATGCCGTCGAAGCCCATCCGCAGCACGACCTGGATCTCGGTGCCGGCGGGGTACCCGGGCGGGATGTCCTCGATGGAGGCCTCGGCGAGCAGCTTGGCGTCCTCGGGGCGGGCGGACTCGGCGCCGCCGCCCTGCTCGACCACCCGGATGGTGACCACCCGCTGGTCGTCGTGGACGGTGCCGAACGAGCGGCGCACGGCCACCGGCAGCCGGTCGTCGCGGTGCACGAGGAAGACCGCCGACGGCTCGCCGAACCGGTCCAGCGCCAGGACGCCGAAGCCGCGGGAGACGGTGTTGAGGACCTGGATCTCCACCGTGCGCCGCACCTGCGCCGCGGACAGGCCCACGGCGTCGCCGAGGCGGGCACAGGCGGCGTCGACGTCGGCGGGGGCGGCGTACTCCAGCGGCGTGCCGTCGCGCAGCTGCCCGCGGGTGACCAGGTCGGCGGTGAGCAGCCGCTCCAGCTGCTTCTTGCGGCCGTAGACGGCGGCGCCCCTGGCGACGGCGAGGTCGGGGTCGTGCACCTCGGCGGGCACGCCGAGCTCGGCGGTCAGCCGCCGCGCGACGGCGGGCATCCGGGTCGAGCCGCCGACCAGCAGCACCCGGTCGATCCGCTCGACGCCGCGGGCGCGGGCCGCCGCGACCGCCGCGCGGGTCAGCTCCATCGTGCGGTCGAGCAGGCCCGCGGTGAGCCGCTCGAACTCCGCGCGGGTCACCGGCACGTCCACCCGGCGGCCGTCGTGCTCGACCGGCACGACGACGGACTCGCGGACGCTGAGCTCGCGCTTGGCCCGCTCGGCGGCGAGCACCAGCGCCTGGCCGCCGGCGCCGTCGTCGAGCGGGTCCTCGGCGTCGGGGTGGGCGGCGAGGAAGGCGCGCGACAGGTGGACGGCGAGCTTCTCGTCCCAGTCGGCGCCGCCGAGCTCGTGGTCGCCGTCGGTGGCGACCACGGCCAGCCGCCGGTCGGCCAGCTCCACGACCGCGACGTCGACGGTGCCGCCGCCGAGGTCGTAGACGAGCGCGACCTCCTCGAGGTGCCCGGCCGGCCCGCCGCCGTCGAGGCGGGCGAAGCCGTAGGCCAGCGCGGCCGCCGTCGGCTCGTTGATGACGTCGAGGACGGTGAGGCCCGCGTACTCGCCGGCCAGCCGGGTGGCCCGCCGCTCCTCGTCGCCGAAGTAGGCGGGCACGGTGATGACGACGTCCTGCACCGGGCCCTGCGTGGAGAAGCTCGTCTCGCTGACCAGCGCCTTGAGCACCAGGCTGCTGACCGCGGGCGCCGACCAGGACCGGCCGTGGCTGACGAACCGCCACGTGCTGTCGCCCATGCGCCGCTTGACCAGCGTGCAGACGTCGTCGGGCCGGGCGCGGGCCAGGACGCGGGCGCGCTCGCCGGTGACGTAGTCGTCGGGGCCGACGAACAGCACGACGCTGGGCAGCGTCGGGGCGCCGTCGAGGAGGGGGACGACCCGCGCGGCGCCGTCGTCGTCGACCTGCGCCAGGCAGCTGTACGTGGTGCCCAGGTCGATCCCGTACACGGCAGAGGAGGGCGAGGGGACACCGCGCGGCATGGGCCGGAGGGTAGCGGCGCCGCATAGGGTCAGGAGGACGTGTCCGCCGCTCAGAGCGCAGGTCGGCCCGGTCGGGCGAACCTGCGGGGAGGCCTCCCTTGGTCGACTACACGAAGCGCCCGAAGTCCCCGCCGCCGCAGCCGGAGACCCCTCCGGCGCCGCCGCAGCCGCCGCCGTACCAGCCCCCGCAGCCGCCGCCGGGGCAGCCCTACGGCCAGCCGCCGCACCAGGGGCAGCCGCCCTACCCGCCGCCGGGCCAGTACCCGCCGCCCGGGCAGCCGCCGTACCCGCCGCCGGGCCAGCCGTACGGGCAGCCGCCGTACCAGGGGCAGCCCCCGTACCCGCCGCAGGGCCAGCCGCCGTACCCGCCCCCGGGTCAGCCCCCGTACGGCCAGCAGTACGGGCAGCAGCCCCCGGCCCCGCAGCAGCAGGGCGGGGTCAACATGAACAAGGTGTCGCTGACCAAGTCGGCGCCGTCGGTCTCGCTGACGAAGACGGCCGGCACCACCGGCGTCCTGCGGGTCAACCTGAACTGGAACTCCCGGCCCGGGGGCGGCGGCGGGGGCGGCGGCTTCCTCAAGCGGCTGGCCTCGGCCGCCGGCGGCGGGGCGATCGACCTGGACCTCGGCTGCCTCTACGAGTACGCCGACGGCTCCAAGGGCGTCATCCAGGCGCTGGGCAACGCCTTCCGCGGGCAGCACACGCTGGGCAACGGCGGGTCGATCGTGTGGCTGGACGGCGACGACCGGTCGGGCGCCAACAGCGGCGGCGAGAACCTGATGATCGACCTGCAGCACACGCAGCTGATCCGCCGGATCCTCGTGTTCGCGCTCATCTACGAGGGCGTGCCGAACTGGGGGCAGGCCGACGCCGTCGTCACGATGTTCCCGGCGAACGGGCCGCAGATCGAGGTGCGCCTGGACGAGCACGACCCGCGCGCCCGCATCTGCGCGATCGCGATGATCGAGAACCAGGGCGGCCAGCTCGTCGTCAACCGCGAGGTGCGCTACGTGCACGGCGGCCAGGACGTGCTCGACCGCACCTACGGCTGGGGCATGGACTGGACGCCCGGCCGCAAGTGAGCCGCCGGTCCCGCGCGTAGCCCCGCTCCTGGGGTGCTCCTCGTCCTCCGGGGGTCCTGCGGGACCCCCGGAGGACGAGGAGCACCCCGGTGGAGCCGCACGCGGCAGCGGTGACCGCGCCGGTCACCGTCCCCGTCGCCGCCCTGCGGCGGGCGCCGACCGCCGTCCTCGACGAGGTCGCGCGCCGACGCCGGGGACGGGCGCCGGTCAGGCGGTGCGTGTCCGCGCGGGCGCTCCGTCGTCCGCGGCCTTGCGCGGTGCGGGGACCGATCGGCGCGTGGGGGTGTCGGGCATCGGGCCCCCGGCGGTGAGCCGGTAGGCCTCCGCCAGCCGGCGCAGGAGCGCGGCCTTCTCCGCGGGCCGCATCGCGGACCGCATGTTCTTCTCGGCCTGGTCCCTGATCGCGGTGAACAGGGCGTCCTGTGCCTCTTGCTTCGCCTGGGAGTGCATCGGAGGCCTCCTCGTGACCCGCCGCCGGCCGTCCTGGCCTGCACGGATGGTCGCACCGGGAGGGCCTCCGCAGCAGGTCACCAGCCGCGGGCGCGCCACTCCGGCAGCGACGGCCGCTCGGCGCCCAGCGTCGTGTCCCTGCCGTGGCCGGGGTAGACCCACGTGTCGTCCGGGAGGACGGCGAACAGCCGCTGCTCGACGTCGTCGATCAGGCTGGCGAACCGCTCGGGGTCCTCCCAGGTGTTGCCGACGCCGCCCGGGAAGAGGCTGTCGCCGGTGAAGGCGTGCGTGCCGGCGCCCTCCGGGCCCCGCCAGACCAGCGCGATGCTGCCGGGCGTGTGCCCGCGCAGGTGCACCACCTCCAGCACCTGCTCGCCGACGGCGACGGTGTCCCCGTGCGCGACCGTCCGGTCGACCGGCACGGGCAGGTCGCCGGCGTCGGCGGCGTGCGCCACCGTCTGCGCCCCGGTGGCCGCGACGACGTCGGGCAGGGCGCGGTGGTGGTCCCAGTGCCCGTGCGTGGTGACGACGGTGCGCAGGTCGGCGTCGCCGATCAGGGCGCGCAGCGTGTCGGGCTCGGCGGCGGCGTCGACGAGCAGCGCCTGGCCCGTGGCGGTGTCCCGCAGCAGGTAGGCGTTGTTGGCCATCTCGCTGACGGCGACCTTGCTGATCGTGAGCCCGGGCAGCTCCCGCACGTCGGCCGGGCCACCCACCTCGACGTCGCCGGTGTAGGTCATCGGGCCTCCGTTCGAGAACTGTCGGCGAGCGCGGTTACGGTCGCCCGCATGGACGCTAGCGGAGCTCCGGGCGGCGCCCGGCTCGTCGGCCTGCCCGCCTCCGTCCTCGCCGGGCGCGTGCGCGCGGGCGAGGTGTCCGCGGTCGAGGTGGTGCGGGCGCACCTGGCCCACCTCGCCGACGTCGAGCCCCGGATCGGCGCCTTCCGCGTGGTCCGCGCCGAGGAGGCGCTGGCCGAGGCGGCAGCCGTCGACGCCGACCCGCGCCGGGCCACGCTGCCGCTGGCCGGCGTCCCGGTGGCGGTGAAGGACAACGTCGGCGTCGCCGGGGAGACCGTGACCGACGGCTGCGCCGCCCACGCCATCACCGCGGACGCCGACCACGAGGTCGTCGCCCGGCTGCGCGCCGCCGGCGCCGTCGTCGTCGGGATCACCCGGGTGCCGGAGCTGTGCCTCTACGCCGCCACCGACGGGCCGGGCACGGTCACCCGCAACCCGTGGGACACCGCGCTGTCCCCGGCCGGGAGCTCCGGCGGCAGCGCCGCCGCGGTCGCCGCGGGAGCGGTCCCGCTGGCGCACGGCAACGACGGGATGGGCTCGCTGCGGCTGCCGGCCGCCGCGTGCGGCCTGGTCACCCTCAAGCCCGGCCGCGGCGTGCTGCCCGGCGGCATCGGCGCCGACGACTGGTCGGGCATGGCGGTCAACGGCGTGCTGGCCACGACGGTCGAGGACGTCGCGCTGGGCACCGCGGTCCTGGCGGGGGAGGACGCCGACCTCGACTGGTCGGCGGCCGACCCGGGCCGGCCGCTGCGCATCGCCGTCGGCCGCCGCTCCCCGTTGCCGTGGGCCCGGCCCGACGCCACCGCCCTGGGGGCGGTCGAGCGGACGGCGCGGCTGCTGCGCGGCGCCGGGCACGTCGTCGTCGAGCGCGCCCCGGTGGTCCCGTGGGGGGCCGTCTTCGGTGCGACCGCCCGCTGGCTGGCCGGCGCGGAGGACGACGCCACGGCGCTCGGGCTGGACCGGGCGGCGCTGCAGCCGCGCAGCCGCACCCACGCCCGGCTCGGCCGGCTGGCCCGGCGGGCCGGTCTCGTCCGGCCGGCGACCGCCGAGCGGTTCCGCGAGCGGACGGCGGCGTTCTTCGCCGAGGACGCCCTCGACGTGCTGCTGACCCCGATCACCAACGGCCCGCCGCTGCCGGCGCGGCCGTGGCACGAGCGCGGGTTCCTGGCGAACTTCGACGCCGACAACCGGTGGGCGCCGTGGGCCTGGCCGTGGAACCTGGCCGGGGTCCCGGCGGTCGTGCTGCCCGTCGGGACGCGCGAGGAGGGGGTGCCGCTGGCGGTCCAGCTGGTCGGCCCCCCGGGCAGCGAGACGCGACTACTCTGGCTGGCCGGAGAGCTGGAGCGACGCGCGCCCTGGCGCCGTCACGCCCCGGTGTTCGACCCCGCCCGAGCGCCGTCCCCGGCCTCCGTCTGAGCACCCCCACCCGGCGGCAACGTCGCCGTCGTCACGGATTGCGCGCGGACAGTGACGGCGTTGTCCGTATCGACATCTCGACACACTGACCGCGGCCCGGCGAGACCGGCCGGCCCGGCTGACCGACAGGGATCACTTTGGACCGTCTCGTCGTCCGCGGCGCCCGTGAGCACAACCTCAAGGACGTCCACATCGACCTGCCCCGCGACGCCCTGATCGTCTTCACCGGGCTGTCCGGGTCGGGCAAGTCGAGCCTGGCCTTCGACACGATCTTCGCCGAGGGCCAGCGGCGCTACGTCGAGTCGCTGTCGGCCTACGCCCGCCAGTTCCTCGGCCAGATGGACAAGCCCGACGTCGACTTCATCGAGGGCCTGTCGCCCGCGGTGTCGATCGACCAGAAGTCGACCAACCGCAACCCGCGGTCGACCGTCGGCACCATCACCGAGGTCTACGACTACCTCCGGCTGCTCTACGCCCGCGCCGGCCAGCCGCACTGCCCCAACTGCGGCAAGCCGATCGCCCGCCAGACGCCGCAGCAGATCGTCGACCAGGTGCTGTCGATGGAGGAGGGCACCCGGTTCCAGGTGCTGGCCCCGGTCGTGCGGGCACGCAAGGGCGAGTACGTCGACCTGTTCAGCTCGCTGCAGACGCAGGGCTTCTCCCGCGTCCGGGTCGACGGCGTGGTGCACCCGCTGACGGAGCCGCCGAAGCTCAAGAAGCAGGAGAAGCACACGATCGAGGTGATCGTGGACCGGCTGACGGTGAAGGAGAGCGCCAAGCGCCGCCTCACCGACTCGGTCGAGACCGCGCTCGGCCTCGCCGGCGGCCTCGTCGTCCTGGACTTCGTCGACCTCCCCGAGGACGACCCGGAGCGCGAGCGGACCTTCTCCGAGCACCTGGCCTGCGTCGACGACGGCCTGTCGTTCGAGGCCCTCGAGCCGCGCTCGTTCTCGTTCAACTCGCCGTTCGGCGCCTGCCCGGAGTGCACCGGCATCGGGACGCGCAAGGAGGTCGACCCCGACCTCGTCGTCCCCGACCCGGAGAAGAGCCTGGCGCAGGGCGCGATCGCCCCGTGGGCCGGGTCGATGAGCAACGAGTACTTCCAGCGGCTGCTGTCCGGGCTGGCCGACCAGCTGGGCTTCTCCATGGACACCCCGTGGGAGGCGCTCCCGGCGAGGGTGCAGAAGGCCGTCCTGCACGGCTCCCCGGACCAGGTGCACGTCCGCTACAAGAACCGCTACGGCCGCGAGCGCAGCTACTACGCCGCGTTCGAGGGCGTGCTGCCGTTCATCGAGCGCCGGCACGAGGACACCGACAGCGACTACATGCGGGACAAGTACGAGGGCTACATGCGCGACGTGCCCTGTCCCGTGTGCCACGGCACCCGGCTCAAGCCGGAGATCCTCGCGGTGAAGCTCAACGGCCGCTCGATCGCCGAGGTGACCGGCCTGTCGATCGGCGAGGCGGCCGACTGGCTCGGTGCCCTGGAGCTGGGTGAGCGCGAGCGGGCGATCGCCGACCGCGTGCTCAAGGAGATCCAGGCGCGGCTGTCGTTCCTCGTCGACGTGGGCCTGGACTACCTGTCCCTCGACCGGCCGGCGGCCACGCTGGCCGGTGGCGAGGCGCAGCGGATCCGGCTGGCCACGCAGATCGGCTCCGGGCTGGTCGGCGTCCTGTACGTGCTCGACGAGCCGTCGATCGGCCTGCACCAGCGGGACAACACCCGGCTGATCGAGACGCTGATCCGGCTGCGGGACATGGGCAACACGCTCATCGTCGTCGAGCACGACGAGGACACGATCAAGACCGCCGACTGGGTGGTCGACATCGGCCCGGGCGCCGGTGAGCACGGCGGCGAGGTGATCGTCAGCGGGCCGGTGTCGGAGCTGATGGCCAGCGAGCGGTCGCTGACGGGGCAGTACCTGTCCGGCCGGATGGAGATCACGGTGCCGAAGGTGCGGCGGCAGCCGACGCCGGGGCGCGAGCTGGTGGTCAAGGGCGCCCGCGAGCACAACCTCAAGGGCGTCGACGTCACGTTCCCGCTGGGCTGCCTGGTCGCCGTCACCGGGGTGTCGGGCTCGGGCAAGTCCAGCCTGGTCAACGACATCCTCTACACGGTCCTGGCCAACGAGCTGAACCGGGCGCGGATGGTGCCGGGCCGGCACCGCACGGTCACCGGGCTCGAGCACCTGGACAAGGTGGTGCACGTCGACCAGTCGCCGATCGGGCGGACGCCGCGGTCCAACCCGGCCACCTACACCGGCGTGTGGGACCAGATCCGCAAGCTGTTCGCGCAGACGTCGGAGGCGAAGATCCGCGGCTACCAGCCGGGGCGGTTCTCCTTCAACGTCAAGGGCGGGCGCTGCGAGGCGTGCTCCGGCGACGGCACCCTCAAGATCGAGATGAACTTCCTGCCGGACGTCTACGTCCCCTGCGAGGTGTGCAAGGGCGCTCGGTTCAACCGGGAGACGCTCGAGGTGCACTACAAGGGCAGGACGGTCGCCGAGGTCCTCGACATGCCGATCGAGGAGGCCGCGGACTTCTTCGCCGCGATCCCCTCGATCTCGCGGTACCTGCGCACGCTGACCGACGTCGGCCTGGGCTACGTGCGGCTCGGCCAGCCGGCGACGACGCTGTCCGGCGGCGAGGCGCAGCGGGTGAAGCTGGCGAGCGAGCTGCAGAAGCGGTCCAACGGCCGCAGCGTGTACGTCCTCGACGAGCCGACCACCGGCCTGCACTTCGAGGACATCCGCAAGCTGCTGCAGGTGCTGCAGGGCCTGGTCGAGAAGGGCAACTCGGTCATCGTCATCGAGCACAACCTCGACGTGATCAAGAGCGCCGACTGGCTGATCGACATGGGGCCCGAGGGCGGGTTCCGCGGCGGCACGGTCGTGGCCGAGGGGCCGCCGGAGTTCGTCGCGTCGGTGCCCGAGTCGCACACCGGCCGGTACCTGGTGCCGCTGCTCGACCCCGCGGCGATCGAGGCCGCGGCGGCCGGGCCGAAGAAGCGGGCCACGCGCAAGCGCGCGAGCTGAGCGCGACCGGGTGCGCGTCGGGACGGTGCGGGTCGACGCCGTCGCGGACGGGACGTCCGTCGCCCGCCGGAGCTGCTTCGGCGGGGACGTCCCGCCCGGTGCGCACCCGGAGCTGTTCGACCGGGACGACGCGGCGTGGCTGCCGATCGGCTGCTTCGTCGTCCGCACCGGCGGCCGGGTCGTCCTGGTCGACGCCGGCACGGGGCCGGAGGCGCAGTCCCTGCCGGACCGGATGCTGCTCGCCGGTGGGCAGCTGCCGACCGGCCTGCGGGCGCTCGGCGTGCGCCAGGACGACGTGACCGACGTCGTGTGCACGCACCTGCACGCCGACCACGTCGGCTGGCTGTTCGGGCCCGACGGCGAGCCGGGGTCCCCGGGGCGACGATCTGGTTCGGCGCCGCCGACGGCACCCACTTCGTCGACGGGCCGGGGGGAGATGGCCCGCCACGTCCGCACCGGTTTCCGCCGCTGGGCCGGGACGGCGCGGCTGCGCCCGCTCGCGGAGGACGCCACCGTGACGCCCGGGGTCGACGCCCGGCTGACGCCCGGGCACACGCCGGGGCACCCGCCCGTGTCGGTGACCTCCGGCGGGGAGCGCCTGGTGCTGCTCGGCGACGCCGTCACCTGCCCGGTGCAGCTGGCCGAGCCGGGCCGGCGGTCGATGGGCGACGTCGACGCCGCGCTGGCCCACCGCACCCGGCGGCGGCTGTGGCGGGAGCTGGGGGAGGAGGGGACGTCCGGCGTGGGCGCCCACTCCCCGCAGCCGGCGCGTGGCCGCGTGACCCGCTCGGGTGGGCGGTGGGAGCAGGCGGACTGAGGCCGGTCGCGTCGCGCCTCAGCGGCGTCCGCGCCGCACGAGGAACGCGGCGGCCAGGGCGGTCGCGAGCCCGACGGCCACCAGGACGGGTACCGCCCGGGCCGGTGCGCCGCCGTCGTCGGCGCCGGACGCCGTGCCGGTGCGGGCGGGCTCGCCGGCGGGGGGCGTCGGGGTGCTCGCGGCCGGCGCGAGCGGGGACGGCGGTGCCGCGGGTGCGTGGTAGAAGACGAAGACGCCGCGCTGCCGGTGGCCGTCGTCGGAGACCGCCGACCAGGTGACGGTGTGCCGGCCCGCCGTGGTGAGGGCGACGGGCGCGACCAGGACGGCGCCGTCGAGCACGACCGGGCCGGCACCGGCGGATGCGCCGTCCGGCCCCGTGACCGTGACCTCGCCGCCCGCCGGCCGGGCCGCGAAGGTCAGGGTGACCGCCCGCGGGGTCGTCATCACGGTGCTGTCGGCGACCGGCTCGGTGGCGAGCAGCAGCGGGTGCGCCGACGCGGTGCCGGGCGCCGCGAGCGCGAGCCCGAGGGCCAGCAGCGCCGTGAGGAGCAGGCGCGGTGGGATCGTGGGTCCGCGGACGGTCGGCACGAGGGCCTCGGGGAGGGCGGCGCCGCTACGTCCAGCGCCGGATGAAGTCGATCGTCGCCCGATCGACCTCGGCGGGGTGCGAGGCGCTCAGGAAGTGCCGGCCGCCGTCGACGACCCGCAGCTCGGCGTCGGCACTGCTCGTGAAGAGCCCGATCTCCTGCTCGGCGTTCGCGACGGAGTACACCGTGTCCTCGGTGCCGTGCATCCACAGGACCGGGCACCGCACGTCGTCCAGGCGCCCGTGCAGGCCGTCGCGGTCGCGCAGGTTGATGCTGGAGAGCCGGAGACGGCGGCGGCCGTCGTCTCCGCTGTAGTTCTGCTGGTGCGTCTCGTGCCAGAACGAGCGCTCGGCCGGGGACACGTCCTCGCCGAGCCCCTCGGCGAGGACGGCGTCGACCAGTTCCACCGGGACGGCCCAGTCGTGCCCGACCTCCTCGGCGAGCGCGTCGATGGCCGGGGTGCAGAAGGCGACGCCGTCCCAGCAGCCCAGGTCGCGGCTGCGCGGGCTCTCGTGGTCCATCGAGGTGCCCAGGGGGACGATGCCCGTCACGACGCGTGGCGCCAGCATCGCCATCCGGGCCGCCACCCACCCGCCCTGTGACGTGCCCAGGACGAAGGCCTCGGGGATGCCCAGCGCGTCGAGGACCTGCAGGTCGGCGACGGCCGAGTCCCAGTAGGTGAACTGCTCGTACGAGGCACGGGTGCGGCCGTGGCCGTAGGGCTCGAGCGCGAGCAGGTTGGCGGTGGCGGCGAGGTCCTCGTCGGCGAACTGGGGCCGGTAGAGGTCGGCGGACGTGCTGAAGGAGTTGACCAGGACCAGCGTCGGGAGCGAGGGGTCGTAGGGCCGGCCGAACCGGTAGCCGATGGTCGACGTGCCGAGGTGGGGCACCGTGATCGTTCCCGTGTCCGCCATGGTCGCTCCCGTCGCTCGGGCCGGCGCGCGGCAGGTCGGCCATGCAGGGCGTGCGCCCGTCATCGTGTCCGCGGCGTCCGGGACCGGTCAACGCTCCGGGTCGCACACGCGCCTCGCCCCGGGGTCCCGCCTCGGCGGGGCGGTGGGGTGGTCGTCGCGGTGAGGCCGGTGGGGGTGGTGACGGTGAGGGCCCCGTCGGCGGCCGGGCGGTGCCGCCAGCCGGGGGCCCGGTGCTCGCTGCGGTGGTGGCGGGCGCAGCAGCCGGCCAGGTCGGGCGCGGCGGTCGGGCGGTCGACCGGGCGATCTCCCGGTCGGCGGCCTGCGCGGCACCCAGCGGCCCGGACGACAGCCCGACCGCCGGCGCCACCGGCACCGGGGCGGTCACCACGTCGTCCACGTGAGCGCTCATGCGTTCGAAGAACGAGGCGCCCGAGCCGCTGAGCAGAAAGGACGGCACCACGGTAACAAGACGGCATCGTCCGAGGCGCGGCCGGATGTGATCCAGGGCACGCTGGGACTGTGATTACTGACCGAACAGTCAGTGCGGCCGGCGCGAGCCTCCTGTGCGGCCGGCCGCGGTCCTGCTGGCCGCCGCGGATGAGTCCGGGCGGGGAGACGGGGCTCGTGCACGCCGTCGAGGTGCACCGCAGCGCGGAGGAGTTGACGGGGGAGAACGAGGTCGCGCTCTGCGGCGCGATCGTGCAGGTGCTGGAGGCCCCCTGGCGCGCGGCGGACGACCCGTGCCCGCGGTGCCGCCGGCTCGTGGGGTGAACGGGTAGCCCGAGCCCCCGGCGCCCCCGGACGGCCCTCCGCGGAGTGACGTGCCGCCGTCGTGGGTCAGGATCCCGTCGAGACCCTGGGATGCTGCCCCCGTGAGCCGGGCCAGCGAGGACTCCAACCGGCGCATGCTGCGGGCGCGGGACGAGATGGACCGCTCCTACGGGGAACCGCTGGACGTCCCGGCGCTCGCCCGCATCGCGCACGTCTCCGAGGCGCACTTCATCCGCACCTTCAAGGAGACCTTCGGCGAGACGCCGCACCGGTACCTGCAGCGCCGGCGGGTGGAGCGGGCGATGTTCCTGCTGCGCAGCACCGACCGCACGGTCACCGACATCTGCATGGCCGTCGGCTTCTCCAGCCTCGGCACCTTCAGCCGGGTCTTCGCCGAGGTCGTGGGGGAGCCTCCGAGCGTCTACCGGCGGCGCGGGCCGTTGGCGCCGGTGCCCTCCTGCTTCGGCATGCGCTGGCTGCGGCCCAGCGAGAAGACAGCAGTTCCGGAGAAGCCCGCCGCCGACGCCCGCCCCTAGCGTCGTCGGCATGTTGACCTCCATCTCGATCACCTCCCTCTACGTCCTCGACCAGGACCAGGCGCTGGACTTCTACGTCGGCAAGCTGGGCTTCGAGGTCCAGACCGACCAGCAGTTCGGGCCGATGCGCTTCCTCACCGTCGTCCTGCCCAGCGACCCCGGCCACGCGGTGCTGCTGGAGCGGCCCGCCCCGCCGTCGGTGAGCCCGGAGATCGCCGACACGGTGCGCGACCTGGTCACCAAGGGCGCCGGCGGCGGCCACCTGTTCCTCACCACCGACGACGCGCACAAGACCCACGCCGCGCTCAAGGAGAAGGGCGTCGACCTGCCCGAGGAGCCGGTGGTGCAGCCCTACGGCATCGACTTCGGCTTCCGCGACCCGTTCGGCAACTCCGTCCGCATCGCCCAGATGACCCCGCCGCCCTCGGCGTGACCCCGCCGGCCGGGCCCGCCGGGGACCGCGTCGCGGTCCCCGGGCCCGGCCGTCACGGAGCCGGCAGGGGTCGGCCGCGGAACCCGCACGTCCGGGTCCGCCGGCTCGACCGCGCCTCCGGCCGGGTCTAGCGTCCGGTGTGACCGCCGTCACCACCGAGGGGAGGCCGTCCGTGCCGCTCAGCCGGAGGTCGTTCCTCGCCGGGACGGTGGCCGCCCCGGCGCTGGCGGCCGCGGCCGGGGCACTCGGCGGGTGCGCCGGCACCGTCGTCCAGCCCGGCGACCTCTCCCGGCTGCGGCTGATGGCGCCGGCCAGCCCCGGCGGCGGGTGGGACACCACGGCGCGCGTCTTCCAGCGGGTCGTCCAGACCAGCGGCCTGGCCCGCAACGTGCAGGTGTTCAACGTCGAGGGCGCCGGCGGCACGATCGGCCTCGGCCAGCTCGCCCGGGAGACCGACGACGCGCTGCTCATGATGATGGGCCTGGTCATGGTCGGCGCCGTCGACACCAACGACTCCGCCACCCGGCTGTCCGACGTCACCCCGATCGCCCGGCTGATCGGCGAGACCGAGCTCATCGTCGCCCCGGCCGAGGCGCCCTACACCGACATCCGGGGCTTCGTGGAGGCGTGGGCCGCCGACCCGGCCGGCACCCCCATCGCCGGCGGCTCGGCCGGCGGCACCGACCAGATCCTCGCCGGGCTGCTGGCCGAGGCCGCCGGCATCGACCCCGGGCAGGTCAACTACATCGCCTACTCCGGCGGCGGTGAGTCGCTCGCCGCGCTGCTCGGCAATCAGGTCGCCGCCGGCATCTCCGGCCCCACCGACTACGGCGAGCAGGTCCGCACCGGCGACCTGATCGGCCTCGCGGTCTCCACGGCCGAGCGGTCCGACCAGGTGCCCGACGTCCCGACCCTGGTCGAGTCCGGCTTCGACGTCGAGGTCTCCAACTGGCGCGGCCTCATGGCCCGGCCGGGGATGTCGCGGGAGGCGCGCGAGGACCTCACGCAGCTCGTCGTGGACGTCCACGACACCCCCGAGTGGGCCGAGGCGGTCGAGACCAACGGCTGGGACGACCTGCTCCTCACCGGCGACGAGTACGGCGACTTCCTGGCCGACGAGGAGGCGCGGGTGCGCGCGATCCTGGAGCAGATCGGGCTCGTGCAGTGAGCGGCGCGTCGCCGGACCCGGACGTGTCCACCGCCGACGCCACCGGCACGCACGACGCCGCGGAGTCCCGGCACCCCGCCCCGCCGCCGGCCGGGGTCAGCCGCGGCGAGCTGGCGATGGTGGTCCTGCTCGGCGCGCTCGGGCTCTACCTCGTCCTCGACGCCGCGAACATCGCCGTCCCCGGCTCGGCGAACGCCATCGGCCCGCGCTTCTTCCCGTACCTGGTCGGCGGGGTGGTCCTGGCCACCGCGCTCGGGCTGGGCTTCCGCGTGCTCAAGGGGGACCGCGGGCCCTCCGACGAGAGCGAGGACGTCGACCCCGACGCCCCGACGTCGTGGGCTGCGGTCGGGGTCATCGCCGTCGCGTTCCTCGGCCACGCGCTGCTCATCAACGTCATCGGCTGGCCGCTGGCGGTCACGCTGATGTTCGCGCTCGTCGCCTGGGCCCTCGGCGCCCGCGGCATCGTGCGGCCGCTGCTGGCCGGCGGGGTGCTCTCGGTCGTCGTCTGGATCGTGTTCGTCAAGGGCCTCGGCGTCGCGCTGCCCGGCGGCACCCTCCTCGAGCTGGCGACGAGCTGGTTCTGATGGGCGCCCTCGCGGACCTGGCCGGCGGCTTCGTCGACGCGCTCACCCCGGTCAACCTGCTGTTCGCGCTGCTCGGCGTGCTGCTGGGCACCGCCGTCGGCGTGCTCCCGGGCATCGGCCCGGCGATGACCGTCGCGCTGCTGCTGCCGGTCACCTACGCGCTGGAGCCGACGACGGCGTTCATCATGTTCGCCGGCATCTACTACGGCGGCATGTACGGCGGGTCGACGACGTCGATCCTGCTCAACACCCCCGGCGAGTCCAGCTCGATCATGACCGCGCTCGAGGGCAACCGGATGGCCAAGGCCGGCCGCGGCGCCGCCGCGCTGGCCACCGCGGCGATCGGGTCGTTCGTCGCCGGCACCATCGCCACGCTGCTGCTGGCGCTGGTCGCCCCGACCGTCGTCGACCTGGCCATCGGCATCACCCCGGCCGACTACTTCGCCCTCGCCGTGCTGGCCTTCGTCGCGGTCGCCACCGTCCTGGGCGCCTCGCCGCTGCGCGGGCTGGCGTCCCTCGGCGTCGGTCTCTACCTCGGGCTGGTCGGCACCGACGTGCTCACCGGGCAGGAGCGGTTCACCCTCGGCGTCCCGCAGCTGGCCGACGGCATCGACGTCGTCGTGGTGGCGGTGGCGCTGTTCGCCGTGGGGGAGGCGCTGTACGTCGCCTCCCGGCTGCGCCGCGGGCCGGTGCAGGTGATGGCCGCCTCCGGGCCCTGGCTCACCCGCCGCGACCTGCGCCGCTCGGTCGGCCCGTGGCTGCGCGGGACGGCGCTGGGCTTCCCGCTCGGCGCGCTGCCGGCCGGCGGCGCGGAGATCCCGACGTTCCTGTCCTACGCCGCGGAACGGAAGCTCACGAAGCACCCGGAGGAGTTCGGCCGCGGGGCGATCGAGGGCGTCGCCGGACCGGAGGCGGCCAACAACGCCGCGGCCGCGGGCGTCCTCGTCCCGCTGCTCACCCTCGGCCTGCCCACCTCGGCCACCGCGGCGATCATCCTGGCCGCCTTCCAGGGCTACGGCATCCAGCCCGGCCCGACGCTGCTGTCCACCGAGTCCTCGCTGGTCTGGACGCTGATCGCCGCGCTCCTCGTCGGCAACGTCATGCTGCTGGTGCTCAACCTGCCGCTGGCCCGGGTGTGGGTGCAGCTGCTGCGCGTCCCGCGGCCCTACCTCTACGCCGGGATCCTGCTGTTCGCCTCGCTGGGCTGCTACGCGGTCAACGCCGACCCGCTGGACCTGGTCCTGCTGCTGGTCCTCGGCCTGCTCGGGTTCGTGATGCGCCGCTACGGCTGGCCGGTGGCCCCCGCGGTCATCGGGCTGATCCTCGGCCCGGTCGCCGAGACCAACCTGCGACGCGCGCTGGCGATCAGCAGCGGCGACCTCGGGGTGCTGGTCGAGACCTGGTTCAGCCGGGTCGTGCTGTTCCTGGCGCTGCTCGCCCTGGTGCTGCCGGTGCTGCTGCGGGCCGTGCGCGGCCGCCGCTCCACCCCGGAGGAGCTGCAGGCGGGGGAGGGGCTGCGGCACCACGAGCACGGGCAGGAGGAGCGCGTCGGTGCGCGCGCCGACGGGGAGGAGGAGCGGTGAGCCGGCAACCGGTGGTCGTCGTCGGGCACGTGCCCACCCCGCGCGGGCAGGCGGCGCTCGAGCACGCCCTGGCCGAGGCGCACCGCCGCGGCGCCCGGCTGGTCGTGGTCAACAGCAGCCGCGGCGACGCGCTGGTCGACGAGGAGTACCTGCAGGGCGCCCCGCTGCGCCGGCTGCAGGACGAGCTCACCGTCTCCGGCCTGCCCGTCGAGCTGCGCCAGCCGATCGGCCGCGACGTCGCCGAGGAGCTCGCCGACGCGGTGTCCGAGACCGGCGCGGAGCTGCTGGTCATCGGCCTGCGCCGGCGCAGCGCCGTCGGCAAGCTGCTCATGGGCAGCGCGGCCCAGCGGATCCTGCTCACCGTCGACTGCCCGATCCTCGCCGTGAAGGGTCCGCCCGCGGCGACGGCTTGAACGCCGGGCGTCACTGCGCTTATCTTCTGTGTGACGGACGTCACGCCGTCGGACCGGCGTGGCGGGGTCCTCGATGGATGGAGTCGCCCATGAGCGCGCTCACGCCCGACTGCGATCCCGACCTGGCGCACTGCGGTCAGCCCCGGCCCAGTGACGGGATCCGCTCCACGCTGGTCCTCGTGGGGCTCGTGGCCGTGGTGGCGTCCGCCGTGGGCACCGGGACCGTCTCCGGCGTGACGGCCTTCCTCGCCGGCGGGGTCGGGCTGGTCGCGGCGCTCCTGCTGGGGAGCCGCGCGGTCCGCCTGGGCCGGCGCGCCGTCGCGGCGGTGCACCTGCCGGCGCTGCACCGCTCCCGCCCGGCCGGCTGACCCCCGCCCGCCCTGCGGCGGGACGGGCGGACCGGCAGGCTGACCTCCGACGACGACGTCCGAGGAGGCCAGCCCCGTGACCCTGCCCGCCGACCCCACCCTCGTCCCCGCCGCCGACGGCACGCGGCTCGCCGAGCGCCGCTGGACCCCCGACGGCGAGGTGCGCGCGGTCGTGCAGGTCGTGCACGGGCTGTCCGAGCACGCCGGCCGCTACGGCCGCCTGGCCGCCGCGCTCACCGCCCGCGGGTTCGCCGTCGCCGCGCAGGACCAGCGCGGCCACGGGCTCACCGCGCGGTCGACCGGCCCCGGCCGGTTCGGCGACCCCGCCGCCGGTCACGCTGCGGGCAGCGACGCCGTCCTCGACGACGTCCGCGAGCTGGGCCGCCGGCTGGCCGCCGACCACCCCGGCGTCCCCTCCGTGCTGCTCGGCCACTCGCTCGGCTCGGCGGTCGCGCTGGCCTCGGCCGAGCGGGACGGCGACGGGCTGGCCGGGCTGGTGCTGTCCGGGCCGATCGGCGTGGCGCCGCACCTCGCCGCGACGGCGGAGCAGCTCGAGGCCGCGGTGGCCGGCGGGGCGGGCGACGAGCCGATGGAGGCCCTCGCCGCCTTCAACGCGCCGTTCGAGCCGGCGCGCACGCCCTACGACTGGCTGACCCGCGACCCGGCCGAGGTCGACGCCTACCTCGCCGACCCGCTGTGCGGCGACGACGTCCCGCCCACCCACCGGTACGGCGCCGGCATGTTCGCCCTCGCCGCCCGCGCCGCGACCCCCGAGGCCGTCGCCGGGCTGCCGGACGGCCTGCCGGTGTTGCTGCTGTCCGGGCGGCGCGACCCGGTCGGCGGCGAGGACGCCGCCCAGGTGACCGCACTCGCCGGCCTGCTGCGCGGGCGTGGCCTGCCGGTGGAGCAGCACGTCTACCCCGACGCCCGCCACGAGGTGTTCAACGAGACCAACCGGGACGAGGTGACCGCCGACCTGCTCGCCTGGCTGGAGTCGCGGGTGGGCTGAACCACACGGATGTGCTTCCCCGCGACCGAGGGTGAGCAGACCGTCGGCCGCGCCACCTACTGTGGATGCGTGCCCGACCCGTCCACGTACCGCCCGGCGGTCGGCTCCATCCCCGAGTCGCCGGGGGTCTACAAGTTCCGCGACCCCACGGGCCGCGTCGTCTACGTCGGCAAGGCCAAGAGCCTGCGCCAGCGGCTCAACAGCTACTTCGCCGACGTCGCGGGCCTGCACCCGCGCACCCGGCAGATGGTCACGACGGCGGCGAGCGTCGAGTGGACCGTCGTCGGCACCGAGGTCGAGGCCCTCCAGCTCGAGTACAACTGGATCAAGGAGTTCGACCCGCGGTTCAACGTCCGGTACCGCGACGACAAGAGCTACCCGTCGCTGGCCGTGACCCTCAACGAGGAGTACCCGCGGCTGCAGGTGATGCGCGGGCCGAAGAAGAAGGGCGTCCGCTACTTCGGCCCCTACGCGCACGCCTGGGCCATCCGCGAGACCCTCGACACGCTCACCCGCGTCTTCCCGGCCCGCACCTGCTCCAACGGCGTCTTCAAGCGCGCCGGGCAGATCGGCCGGCCCTGTCTGCTCGGCTACATCGGCAAGTGCGCCGCCCCCTGCGTGGGCCGGGTCAGCGCCGAGGAGCACCGGGCGATCGTCGACGACTTCTGCGACTTCATGGCCGGCCGCACCGACCTCATGGTCAAGCGCCTCGAGCGGGAGATGGCCGAGGCCGCCGAGGCGATGGAGTACGAGAAGGCCGCCCGGCTGCGCGACGACCTCGGCGCGCTGCGGCGGGCGATGGAGAAGCAGGCCGTCGTCCTGGGGGACGGCACCGACGCCGACGTCGTCGCGTTCGCGCAGGACGAGCTCGAGGCCGCCGTCCAGGTCTTCCACGTCCGCGGCGGCCGGGTGCGCGGCCAGCGCGGCTGGATCATCGACAAGGTCGAGGAGGTCACCACCGGCGAGCTGGTGGAGCAGTTCCTCCTGCAGGTCTACGGCGGCGTCGACGAGCAGACCGGCTCCTTCGAGGCGGGCGAGTCGGTGCCCAAGGAGGTGCTCGTCCCCGAGCTCCCCGACGACGCCGACGTCTACGAGGAGCTGCTCAGCGAGCTGCGCGGGTCGAAGGTGTCGCTGCGCGTGCCGCAGCGCGGCGACAAGCGCAGCCTGCTGGAGACCGTCGAGCGCAACGCGAAGGAGGCCTTCGCCCGGCACCGGGTCAAGCGCTCCAGCGACCTGACCGCCCGCTCGCTGGCCCTGGCGGAGCTGCAGGAGGCGCTCGAGCTGCCCGAGGCGCCGCTGCGCATCGAGTGCATCGACATCAGCCACGTGCAGCAGACGAACGTCGTCGCCTCGATGGTGGTGTTCGAGGACGGGCTGGCGAAGAAGTCCGACTACCGGCGCTTCGCCGTGCACGAGGGCACCGACGACACCGCGGCGATGGCCGAGGTGGTCCGCCGCCGCTTCGCCCGGCACCTCAAGGAGGAGGCCGACCGGCGCGACGAGCAGGGCGTCGCCGCGGAGGAGGGCCGGCCGCGCCGGTTCGCCTACCCGCCGAACCTGCTGGTCGTCGACGGCGGCGCCCCGCAGGTGGCCGCGGCGGCGCGGTCGCTGGACGAGCTGGGCATCGTCGACGTCGCCGTCTGCGGGCTGGCCAAGCGCATGGAGGAGGTGTGGCTGCCCGGGGAGAGCGACCCGGTGATCCTGCCGCGCACCTCCGAGGCGCTGTACCTGCTGCAGCGGGTGCGGGACGAGGCCCACCGGTTCGCGATCACCTACCACCGGCAGAAGCGTTCGGTCAGCATGCTGGTCTCCCTGTTGGACGACGTCCCCGGTCTCGGGGAGACGCGGCGGAAGGCGCTGATGAAGCAGTTCGGGTCCCTCAAGCGGCTGCGCGCGGCCACGGTGGAGGAGCTCACAGCCGTCCCCGGCATCGGCCGCCGGACGGCGGAGGCGGTCATGGCCGCCGTCGCCGAGCCCGCCACCGGGGACGACGCGGGCCGTCCCGCCGAGGAGGACGGGGCGCCGGTGACCGGCGCGGAGACCGGCGTGGAGGCCGGCGTGGGGACCGTCGTGGAGAGCACCACGGCACCCAGCGGACCGGCGGAGCGGGGCACCCCCCGCCCCGGGGCCGGGGAGACCGCCGAGGTCGGCCGGGTCGCCTCGTGAGCGCCGGGCAGGACGCGGGGACGGCGCCGGTGCCGTCCCCGGAGGGCCAGCACGGGCCGCACGCCGACGTCCCCGCCGGGCTCGACCCGGCCGGCACCGAGACCCCGCCGGTCGAGGTCGTCGTCGTCACCGGGCTGTCCGGCGCGGGCAAGAACACCGCCGGGCGGGTGCTCGAGGACCTCGGCTGGTACGTCGTCGAGAACCTGCCGCCGGCGTTGCTGCTGCCGATGGTGGAGCTCGGCGCCCGCGGCGACGTGCGCCGCTTCGCCGCCGTCGTCGACGTCCGCAGCCGGGCCTTCTCCAGCGACCTGCAGGAGGCCATCCGGGTGCTCGCCGAGGCCGGCCACCGTCCCCGGGTGGTGTTCGTGCACGCCCGCGACGAGGTGCTGGTGCGCCGCTACGAGTCCAACCGGCGCGAGCACCCGCTGCAGGGCTCCGGGCGCCCCCTCGACGGCATCACCGCCGAGCGCACGCTGCTCACCGGCATCGCCGGCGAGGCCGACCTGTGGGTGGACACCAGCGACCTCAACGTGCACCAGCTGCGCGCCACGCTGGAGAACGCCTTCGCCCGCGAGGGCCGCACGCCGCCGCTGACGGCGACCGTGCTCAGCTTCGGCTTCAAGTACGGGCTGCCGCTGGACGCCGACCTCGTCGTCGACGCCCGGTTCCTGCCCAACCCGCACTGGCTGCCGGAGCTGCGCCCGCACACCGGGCAGGACGCCGACGTCCGCGACTACGTGCTCGGCCAGGCCGACGCCGGGCCGTTCCTCGACCGCTACACCGAGGTCCTGCGGCTGCTCATCCCCGGCTACCGGCGGGAGGGCAAGCGCTACCTGACGCTCGCGGTCGGCTGCACCGGCGGCAAGCACCGCAGCGTCGCCATCGCCGAGGAGTTCGCCCGCCGGCTGCGCGCCGAGGGCACCGACGCGGTCGCGCGCCACCGCGACCTGGGCCGCGAGTAGTGGGCGGCGACGACACGGCGCCCGGGTCCGGCGGCCCCCGGGTCGTCGCCCTCGGCGGCGGCCACGGGCTGGCAGCGGCGCTGGGCGCCTGGCGGCGGATCACGCCCGACCTCACCGCCGTCGTCACGGTCGCCGACGACGGCGGCTCGTCCGGCCGCATCCGCCGGGAGATGCCGGTGCTGCCGCCCGGTGACCTGCGGATGGCGCTGGCCGCGCTGGCCGGCGAGGACGACGGCCGGCAGGAGATGGCCCGGCTGCTGCAGCACCGCCTCGGCGGCACCGGCGTGCTGGCCGGGCACCCGGTGGGCAACCTGCTGCTCACCGGGCTGGTCGAGCTGCACGGCGGCGACACCGTCCGCGCCCTCGACGCGGTCTGCGAGCTGGTCGGCGCGTGCGGCCGGGTGCTGCCGATGGCCGACGTGCCGCTGGACCTCGTCGCCCGCGTGGAGACCGTCGACCCCGACGACCCCGCGCGCACCCGCACCATCCGCGGGCAGGTCGCCATCGCGTCCACCCCGGGGCGGGTGCGCGACATCCTCGTGTCGCCGCCGGACCCGCCGGTGCACCCCGACGTGCTCGAGGCGATCGCCAGGGCCGACGTCGTGTCGCTGGGTCCCGGCTCCTGGTACACGTCGGTGCTGCCGCACCTGCTGGTGCCGCGGCTGCGCGCCGCGCTGGCCGCCACCCGCGCCCGGGTGGTCGTCGTCCTCAACCTGGAGCCGCAGCCGGGGGAGACCGACGGCTTCTCGCCGGAGGAGCACCTGCGGGTGCTGCAGGCGCACCTGGGCGGTGTGGCGCTGCACACCGTGGTCGCGGATGCGGAATCGGTGGTTGACCGCTGTGGTCTCCTGTCAGCGGTGCGCGAGTGTGGCGCCGAGCTGGTCCTGGCTCCGGTCGCCGCGCCCGACGGATCACCGCGCCACGACCCCGCGCGCCTGGGGGCCGCGCTGAGCTCGGTGGTCGGGGCACGGTGAGCGGGAACGGTCCCGGCCGGAGCACCGGGAGCGGGGGTGCCCAGACGGTACGAGGGGGAGAGGTGACGCCGAGGATGGCGCCGCAGCAGAGCAGGGGGTGGTCGTCGTGGCGATGACGGCCATGGTCAAGGACGAGCTGTCGCGGGTGGAGTGCACGCGCACCTCCGAGCGCAAGGCCGAGGTGACGGCGCTGCTGCGCTTCTCCGGCGGCCTGCACATCGTGGGCGGCCGGGTGGTCATCGAGGCCGAGCTGGACACCGGCTCGGTCGCACGCCGGCTGCGCCGGGACATCAGCGAGGTCTACGGCTACACGAGCGGGGTCAGCGTGCTCGCCGGCGGCAACATCCGCCGCGGCGTGCGGTACCTCGTCCGGATCGCCAAGCACGGCGAGGGCCTGGCCCGCCAGACCGGGCTGGTCGACCAGCGCGGGCGCCCGGTGCGCGGCCTGCCGCCGTCGGTGGTCTCCGGCAGCATCAACGACGCCGAGGCCGCCTGGCGGGGCGCCTTCCTCGCGCACGGCTCGCTCACCGAGCCCGGCCGCTCCTCGTCGCTCGAGGTGACGTGCCCGGGGCCGGAGGCGGCCATGGCCCTGGTCGGCGCGGCCCGCCGGCTGGGCATCGCCGCCAAGGCCCGCGAGGTCCGCGGCGCCGACCGGGTCGTCGTCCGCGACGGCGACGCGATCAGCGCGCTGCTCACCCGCATGGGCGCCCACGACGCGGTCCTGGCCTGGGAGGAGCGGCGGATGCGCCGCGAGGTCCGGGCCACCGCCAACCGGCTGGCCAACTTCGACGACGCCAACCTGCGCCGCTCGGCCCGCGCCGCGGTCGCGGCCAGCGCGCGCGTCGAGCGGGCGCTGGAGATCCTCGCGGGCGACGCCCCCGAGCACCTGCTCGTCGCCGGCCGGCTCCGCCTGGAGCACGGCCAGGCCTCGCTGGAGGAGCTCGGCCAGCGCGCCGACCCGCCGATGACCAAGGACGCCGTCGCAGGCCGGATAAGGCGTCTGCTGGCGATGGCCGACAAGCGGGCCAAGGACCTCGGCATCCCCGACACCGAGTCGGTGGTCACCGAGGACATGCTGGCTCAGTAGCGCTCGCGGCACCGACGACGACGGGGCGCCCTCCGCTCACGCGGGGGGCGCCCCGTCGTCGTCACCCCCGGGGGTGAGCGCCCGGCCGCGCCGCTGTACCCCGCGCCCGGTGCCGCCGATGGGCGGGGTGGAGGCGGCCGCCCGGGCCCGCCCCGGTGCGGAGCGGAGGCGGCATGACCGCGGGGAACTGGGCCGTCGTCTTCGGCTGTGCCGCGCTGGTCGCCGTCGGCACCGGCGTCCTGGCCTGGCGCCGGCGGCGGCGCACCCCCGCGGCCACCGCGCTCGCGGTCACCATGGCCGGCGTCGCCACCTGGTCGGCCGCCGACGGCGTCGTCTACCTGGCCGGCAGCGAGCCGGTCCAGCGCGTCTACGTCCCCCTGCTCATGGCCGCCGTCGGTCTGGTGGTCGTGGGCACCTGGGTGCTGGCCCGCACCGTCGCCGACCCCTCGTGGCGGCTCGCGCCGCGCGCCGCGGCGCTGCTGGCGGTCGAGCCGGTCCTGCTCGTCCTGACCGGGGCGCTGCCCGCGACCCGCGACCTGGTGATGACCGACATGGTCACCGGCACCGCGGGCGCCGAGTCCCGGGTGACGTTCGGGCCCCTGTTCCTGGCCCACACCGCCTACTCCTACGCGCTGATCGGCGTAGCCTACGCCGTCCTCGCGCGCCGATGGCTGCGCGTCGCCGGCGTCTTCCGCCGCCAGATCGGCATCCTGCTCGGCTCGGCGTGCCTGTCCACGGTCGGCAACGTGGTCGCGGTCGGCTCCCAGCTCGACGGGCACGGCACCGACGTCACCCCGCTGTTCTTCCTGCTCACCGGGCTCCTCGACTGCTGGGCCATCTTCCGCGGCGGCCTGCTGCGGCTGGTCCCGGTCGCCCGCGAGCAGGTCGTCGAGACCGTCCCCGACGCCGTGCTGGTCGTCGACCCCGACGGCGTGCTCATCGACTGCAACCCCGCCGCCACCCGGATGCTGCGGGAGCTGCGCCCCGACCTCGACGGCGACCTCGTCGGCCGTGCCCTGCACGACGTCGCCGGGCCCCGGGCGGTCGGGGTGCTGCTCAGCACCGAGCGCCGCGACGGCCACCGCGTCGCCCAGGTCCGGCCCGGCGTGTGGCTCGACGTGCGCGACTCCGCCGTCGCCGACCCCCGCGGCCGCGCGCTGGGCCGCATCCTCGTCGTCCGCGACGTGAGCGAGCAGCAGGAGCGGCAGCTCGCCGTCGAGCGGCTCAACCGGCAGCTGGCCGAGCAGGTCGAGGTCATCGAGCGGCTGCGCGCGGTCGTCGCCGAGGAGGCCGTCCGCGACCCGCTGACCGGCCTGCACAACCGCCGGCACCTCGACCGGGTGCTGGAGGCCGACCTCGCCCGCCGGCCGCGCACCGGGCAACTGTCGCTGCTCGTCGTCGACGTCGACCACTTCAAGGCCGTCAACGACCGCTTCGGCCACGCCTCCGGCGACCGGGTGCTCCTCGGCGTCGCCGGCACGCTCGCCGCCGCCGTCCGCGAGGGCGACACGGCCGCGCGGCTGGGCGGCGAGGAGTTCGTCGTGGTCCTGCCCGGCGCCGGGCGGGAGCAG
This sequence comes from Geodermatophilus arenarius, assembly GCF_042654585.1. Taxonomy (NCBI): domain Bacteria; kingdom Bacillati; phylum Actinomycetota; class Actinomycetes; order Geodermatophilales; family Geodermatophilaceae; genus Geodermatophilus; species Geodermatophilus arenarius. Next base: position 48,587 of record NZ_JBHSGR010000026.1, on the reverse strand, counting down.
GCGCTGGCCCGCGCCGAGCGGGTCCGCCGCGAGGTCGCCGCCGTCCGCCACCTGCTCGACGGCGAGGACGTCGCCGTCACCGTGAGCGTCGGCGTCGCCGTCTGCCCGGCCGACGGCACCTCGGCGGCCGCCCTGCTCGAGGCGGCCGACCGCGCGCTCTACACCGCCAAGGCGATCGGCCGCGACCGCGTCGTCGCCGCCGCGCCGGCCGCCGGTCCGGCGCTGCCCGTGCCGGCCCCGCCCGGCGACCTCCCGGAGCTCGTGGCCGGGGCCTGACCTCATCCGGACGGACCCCGCCCCGGCCGATAGGGTCGTCGCCGATCGAGGCCGCGCGCCGTGCGGCCGACCGGGGCGACGGGCGTCGCCGGGGACACATGGAGGTCAGTCGTGACCGTACGCGTGGGCATCAACGGGTTCGGCCGGATCGGGCGCAACTTCTGGCGTGCCGCCGCGGCCAGCGGCAAGGACATCGAGATCGTGGCGGTCAACGACCTGACCAGCCCCGAGGTCCTGGCCCACCTGCTCAAGTACGACAGCATCCTGGGGGTGCTGGGCGAGGACGTCGCCGCCTCCGACGGCGGCATCGACATCGCCGGCAAGACCATGAAGGTCCTGTCCGAGCGCGACCCGGCGGCGCTGCCGTGGGGCGACCTCGGCGTCGACGTGGTCGTCGAGTCCACCGGCTTCTTCACCAAGGCCGACGACGCCCGCAAGCACGTGGACAAGGGCGGCGCGAAGAAGGTCGTCATCTCGGCGCCGGCCACCGGCGACGACCTGACCATCGTCATGGGCGTCAACCACGAGAAGTACGACGGCACCCAGACGATCATCAGCAACGCGTCCTGCACCACGAACTGCCTGGCCCCGCTGGCCAAGGTGCTCAACGACGCCTTCGGCATCGAGCGCGGCCTGATGACGACGATCCACGCCTACACCGCCGACCAGAACCTGCAGGACGGCCCGCACAAGGACCTGCGCCGCGCCCGCGCCGCCGCGCTCAACATGGTCCCCACCTCGACCGGCGCCGCGAAGGCGATCGGCCTGGTGCTGCCGGAGCTGCAGGGCAAGCTCGACGGCTACGCCGTCCGCGTCCCGGTGCCCACCGGCTCGGCCACCGACCTCACCGTCCAGCTGACCCGCGAGGCCTCGGCCGACGACATCGACGCCGCCTACCGCGAGGCCGCCGAGTCCGGCCCGCTGGCCGGGATCCTCAAGTACACCTCGGCGCCGATCGTCTCCTCCGACATCGTCACCGACCCGGCCTCGTGCATCTACGACGCGAAGCTGACCAAGGTCTTCGGGCCGATGGCCAAGGTGCTCGGCTGGTACGACAACGAGTGGGGCTACTCCAACCGGCTGGTCGACTCGGTCGAGCTCGTCGGCGACTCGCTCTGATGCGGTCCCTCGACGACCTGCTCGCCGAGGGGGTGTCGGGTCGGCGCGTGCTGCTGCGCGCCGACCTGAACGTCCCCCTCGACAAGCAGACCCGGGCCATCACCGACGACGGCCGGATCCGGGCGAGCCTGCCGACGATCGCGGCGCTGCGCGACGCCGGCGCCCGCGTCGTCGTCGCGGCGCACCTGGGCCGGCCCAAGGGCGCGCCCGACCCGCAGTACTCGCTGGCCCCGGTCGCCGCGCGGCTGGGGGAGCTGCTCGGCGCGGAGGTCCCGCTGGCCGCCGACGTCGCCGGCGAGGACGCCCGCGCCCGGGCGGACGCGCTCGGCGACGGCGACGTCCTGCTGCTGGAGAACGTCCGCTTCGAGGCCGCCGAGACCAGCAAGGACGACGCCGAGCGCGGCGAGCTCGCCGACCGGCTCGCCGCGCTGGCCGACGTCTACGTCGACGACGCGTTCGGCGCCGTGCACCGCAAGCACGCGTCGGTGTTCGACGTCGCGCAGCGGCTGCCGCACGTGGCCGGCCGGCTCGTGGCCACCGAGCTCGACGTGCTGCAGCGGCTGACCACCGACCCCGACCGGCCCTACGTCGTGGTGCTCGGCGGCTCGAAGGTCAGCGACAAGCTCGCCGTCATCGAGGCGCTGCTGCCCAAGGTGGACCGGCTGCTCGTCGGCGGCGGGATGTGCTTCACCTTCCTCGCCGCGCAGGGCCACGGCGTCGGCAGGTCCCTGCTGGAGGCCGACCAGGTCGACACCTGCCGCCGGCTGCTGGCCGAGGCGGGGGAGCGGATCGTGCTGCCGGTCGACGTCGTCGTCGCGCCGGAGTTCAGCGCCGACGTGGAGACCGCCGTCGTCGCGGCCGAGCAGATCCCCGACGGGCAGATGGGTCTCGACGTCGGCCCGCGCACCGTCGAGGCGTTCGGCCGCGAGCTGGCCGGCGCCCGCACGGTCTTCTGGAACGGCCCGATGGGCGTGTTCGAGCTGGCGCCCTTCCAGGCCGGCACCCGCGGCGTGGCCGAGGCCGTGGCCGCCGTCGATGGGCTGTCGGTGGTCGGCGGCGGCGACTCCGCGGCCGCGGTCCGGCAGCTCGGCCTCGACGAGGCGGCCTACGGGCACATCAGCACCGGCGGCGGCGCGTCGCTGGAGTACCTCGAGGGCCGGGAGCTGCCGGGCCTCGCGGTGCTCGCGGACTGAGGGGGCCGGGGATGGCACGCACCGCGCCGCGCGCCCCGCGCGAGGGCCGCCGCCCGCTGATCGCGGGCAACTGGAAGATGCACATGACGCACCTGGAGGCCATCGGCCTGGTGCAGAAGCTCGTCTTCAGCCTCAAGGAGAGGGAGCTCGACGACGCCGAGGTCGTCGTGCTCCCGCCGTTCACCGCGCTGCGCAGCGTGCAGACGCTGGTCACCGGCGACAAGCTGCCGGTCGGCTACGGCGCGCAGGACCTGTCGGCGCACGACTCCGGCGCCTACACCGGCGAGGTCAGCGGCGCGATGCTCGCCGCGCTGGCCTGCGGCTTCGTCGTCGTCGGCCACTCCGAGCGGCGCGCGCTGCACGGCGAGGACGACGCGACGGTGGCCGCCAAGGTGCAGGCCGCGCTGCGGCACGGGCTCACGCCGATCCTGTGCGTGGGCGAGGGCCTCGACGTCCGCCGCGCGGGGCAGCACGTCCCGCACTGCACCGACCAGCTCGACGCCGCGCTCGAGGGGCTGTCGGCCGACCAGGTGCGCGGGGTCGTGCTGGCCTACGAGCCGGTGTGGGCGATCGGCACCGGCGAGGTGGCCACCCCCGAGGACGCCCAGGAGGTGTGCGGCGCACTACGGTCCCGCCTCGACGGGCGTTTCGGCCCGGAGACGGCCTCGGCGGTCCGTATCCTCTACGGCGGGTCGGTGAAGGCCGCGAACACGGCCGGGATCCTGGCCGGGCCGGACGTCGACGGTGCACTGGTCGGTGGCGCGAGCCTGGACGCCGACGAGTTCGCGCAGATCTGTCGGATCGCCGCAGGCGGCAGCTAGCCCGCGGCCGCACGGGAGCGGGTGGGTGGACAGCACGCTGCAGGGACCCGCCCGCTCCCGGGGCCGCCGCCTGCCCGAGTGGCTGCGCGGCACGCCCGGGCGCGTCCTCGGGCTCGCCCTCGTCGTCCTGCTCGTCGTCGCGGTGGCCGTGAGCTGCAGCGGCGGCGGGGACGGCGACAGCGGCGTCCCGGTGCTCGGCGACGGGCCCGACGCCGGCGTCGACGGCGTCCGCGCGCCCTCCGACGCGACCGGCGGCACGCTGCGCGTGGTCACCAGCGAGGTCGACAGCCTCGACCCGCAGCGGTCCTACCAGCCCGGCGTGTGGAACCTCATGCGGCTCTACACCCGCACCCTGGTGACCTACGCCAGCGAGCCCGGCCGCACCGGCGAGCTGGTGCCCGACCTCGCCACCGACCTCGGCACCACCCCAGACGGCGGCCTGAGCTGGACGTTCACCCTCGAGCAGGGCGCCCGCTTCGAGAACGGCCGGGCGATCACCTCGCGCGACGTCAAGTACGGCATCGAGCGGTCCTTCGCCTCCGACGTCGTGGTCGGCGGGCCCACCTACGTCGTGGACCTGCTCGACGACCCCGAGAACCCCTACGCCGGGCCGTACCAGGACGAGACCCCGGGCAGGCTGGGGCTGGCCGCGATCGAGACGCCCGACGACGCCACGATCACCTTCCGGCTGCGCTCGGCCCAGCCCGACTTCCCCTACGTGCTGGCGCTGCCCTCGAGCAGCCCGGTGCCGATCGAGAACGACACCGGCGCCGCCTACGGCAGCGACCCGGTCTCCTCCGGCCCCTACGCGGTCACCACCGTCGACGCCGCGACCGGCATCGTCCTCGACCGCAACCCGCAGTGGGACCCGGCCGCCGACGAGGTCCGGACGGCGCTGCCCGACCGCGTCGTCGTCCGCACCGGGCTGTCCACCCTGGAGCGGGACCAGGAGCTGCTCGCCGGCTCGGCCGATGTCGACGTCTCCGGCGCCGGCCTGCACGCGGCCACCGCCGCCCGGCTCGCCGAGGGCGCGGGCGGCGACGTGCCGCTGACCGACCGGGTCGACGACCTGACCACCGGCGCGGTGCGGCTGCTCGCGCTGCCCACCGACGTCGCGCCGATGAACGACCCGAACTGCCGGGCCGCGGTGGCCGCCGCGATCGACCGCGGCGCCGTCCAGGAGGTCGCCGGCGGCGCGGACAACGCCGTCCGCACCTCGCAGCTGTGGCCGCGGTCCCTGGGCGGCGGGCCGGAGGACCCCGACCCGGGCCCCGACCCCGACGCCGCCCGGGAGGCGCTGGCCGCCTGCGGGCAGCCCGACGGGTTCCGCACGGTCCTCGCCGTGCCGGACGCCCAGGCCAGCGTCGCGGTGGCCGAGGAGGTCGTCGCGCAGCTCGCGGAGGTCGGGATCACCGCGGAGCTGCGCCCGCTGCCGGCGACCAGCTTCTACGCCACCGACGTCGGCAGTCCGGACAACGTGGCGCGCAACGGCTTCGGCATCGTGCTGGCCACCTGGACCGCCGACTTCCCGACGCCGGGCTCGTTCCTCGTGCCGCTGGTCGACGGCCGCTCGGTGAGCCTGGTCGGCAACACCAACTACGCCCGGCTCACCGACCCGGCGATCTCCGGGCTGGTCGACGCCGCCCGCGCCGCCGCCGACCCGGAGGCGGCCCGGGGCGCCTGGCGGGAGGTCGCGACGGCGGCCGGCGGGACCGGCGCCTACGTGCCGCTGGTGGAGACGCGCGTGCAGCTCCTGGCCGGGCAGCGGCTGCGCAACGGGCTGGTCATGGAGCCCTACGCGGGGCACGACCTGGCCACCGCGGGCGTGCGCTGACCGGGACGCCTACGGGCACCGGTTACGCTGGGGCCATGGTCGAGCTCGTCCTCAACGTGCTGCTGGTCCTCACCAGCGTGCTGCTCGTGGTGCTGATCCTGCTGCACCGGGGCAAGGGCGGTGGCCTGTCCTCGATGTTCGGCGGCGCGGTCTCCTCCCAGCTGTCCGGCTCCTCGGTGGTCGAGAAGAACCTCAACCGGCTCACCGTGTTCACCGGCCTGATCTGGACCGTGTGCATCGTGGCGCTGGGCATCCTGCTCAAGGTGTAGCCCCGCCCCGCCCCTGGTCGCGGCGAAATCGTGACCGGGGAGACACCCTCAGGCCCTAGACTGCCCGGGCGGCGTGATCACGCGCCGTGACGATCCAGCAGGCAGGTCAGGACGAGGGGGCGCTCGTGGCTGGTGGCAACGCGATCCGGGGGACCCGGGTCGGCGCGGGTCCGATGGGTGAGGCCGAGCGCGGAGAGGCGGCCCCGCGGCACCGGGTCGGCTACTGGTGCAGCTCGGGTCACGAGACGCGGGTAGCCTTCGCCACCGACGCGGAGGTCCCCGAGACCTGGGACTGCCCGCGCTGCGGTCTCCCGGCCGGTCAGGACCCGCAGGCGCCGCCGCCGGCGCCACGGACCGAGCCGTACAAGACGCACCTCGCCTACGTGCGTGAGCGGCGCAGCGACGCCGACGGTGACGCCCTCCTCGAGGAGGCCCTCGCCAAGCTGCGGGCCCGCCGCGGCGCCTAGAGCTCCGGTCTGACCGCCCCGGCGGCGGCCCCGTGGGCCGCCGCCGGGGCACCGGGCGTGCCGGGCGTCGGCAGCCCGCGGCCGTCGGCCAGCGGCCGCCCTCGCGGTGCGGCGCCGGGTCGACGGGCAGCACCCCGCGGAGCACGACCGACAGCCGCCACGGCTCGTCCTCCCGCACCCGCGTGCGGGAGGAGGACGCGTCGGCCTCCGTCGACGGCGCACGGCAGGCAGCCGTCGACGGTGGTCACCCCGCCCCGGGCAGGCGGCTCGCGGCGGCGGCGTCGAGCAGCCAGCGGGTCGCCCGGCGGCCGCGGGCCCCGGCGGCCGGGACCTCGGCGCGGTCGGCGCCACCCAGCGCCCGTGCCACGGCCTCGGCCTTGCCCTCCCCGGACACCAGCAGCCAGACCTCCTCGGCGGCGGTGATCGCGGCGAAGCCGAGGCTCACCCGCGTCGGCGGCGGCTTCGGGCAGTCCCGCACAGGCACCACGGTCCGTTCGTCGGAGACCGCGGGGGAGTCCGGGAAGATCGACGCCACGTGGCCCTCGGGGCCCATCCCGAGCAGCAGGACGTCGAACCGGGGGAGCGGGCCGTCGGTCCCGGCGTCGCGGGCGGCGTCGGCCAGGGCCCCGGCGTACCAGTCCGCGGCCTCCTCCGGGGTGTCGAAGCCGGCGTCGGACGCCGGGATCGGGTGCACCCGCTCCGGCGGCGCCCCGACCCGGTCCAGCAGCGCCTCGCGGGCGCCCTTCTCGTTGCGCTCGTCGTCGTCGGCCGGGACGAACCGCTCGTCGCCCCACCAGACGTCGACGGCGGTCCAGTCGACCGCCTGACCGGGCGCCGGCTCCTCGGCCAGCTCCGCGGCGTGCCGCAGCACCGCCGTCCCGATCCCGCCGCCGGTGAGCACCACCGACGCCGTCCCGTGCACCGCCTGGGCCGCGGCCAGCCGCGCGACCAGCGCGGAGGCCACCGCCCGCGCCAGCAGCTCGGCGTCGGGCTCGACGACGATCCCGGGCGTGGGGCCCTCGATCCGCTCCGCGAGCGCCTCGGCGATCCGGTCCCCGGGAGGCAGCGTCACCGCGCCGCTCCGGAGCCGGCCTCGGACGGGGTCTCGGGCGCCGTCGGGTCCGGGGTGTCGTGCTCGCCGTGCTCGGCCACCTCGTCGGTGCCCTCGGAGTCCGGCGGCACCGTCGGCGCCTCCCCGTGCGGGCTGTTGGTGCCGACGTCGTCCCTCGCGAACGGCGCGCCCGCGTGCTCGGCCGGGTCCACCCACACGTGCGCGCGCACCGGCGCCCGGCCGGCCAGGCCGGTCACCCCGGTGGTGGCCTCCAGCGCCTCGGCGTACGGCTCGTCGGGGTCCAGCCGGCGCAGCTCCTCGCCGAGCAGGTCGCCCAGCGACCGGTCGGGCAGCGCCATCGTGGCGTCGGGCCGGTACGGCTGGCTGATCACCGCGCCGCCGCGGCGGTCGGCGTGCACGCGCACCTCCTCGTCCTGGTCCAGCGTCAGGAACACCGAGTCGATGCCGCTGGGCCCGGGGTGCCGGGTGGCCTGCACGACCTCGACCGCGCTGCCGGTGCGGGACGCGAGCCAGCCGCGCAGCAACTGGGCGGTGGCCGCCCCGGGGTCGCCCTCGACGCGGGCGCCGAGCACCTTCACCACGTCCCCGCGGCGGCCGGACACCGAGTCCAGCGCGGAGGTGAGCGTCGCCCGCCAGCCGGTGGCGCGGGTCCAGGCCAGGTCGGTGTCGCCGGGGGAGTAGTCGTGCGCCCGGGTCCGCAGCGAGGCCAGCTGGTCCGACGCCGACGTGCTGTCGGTGATCCGCCGGTCGGCGATGACCGCGAGCGCGTCGGTGCTCAGCTGCCGCGGCGGCTCGGTGTGCCACCAGGTGACCACCGGCGCGTCGGCGGCCAGCAGCGGCAGCACGACCGACTCCGCGTGCAGCGCCAGGCGCCCGTACATGCGCATGACGACCGCCTCGCCGGGGCCCAGCCGCCCGCCGATGGACACCTCGGCGTCCAGCCGCGGCACCGGGGCCTCGATCTGCCGGCGGACGACGACGAGGATCCGGCAGGGGTGCTGCTCGGCGGCCGCCGTCGCGGCCTCCTCGGCCTCGGCCACCCGGCCCTCGTCGGCCACGACCACCAGGGTCAGCGCCACCCCCGACAGCACCGCTCCGCCGGTCCGCCGCTGGGCGGCGAGCTCCTTGACCACGGCCGAGCCGGTGGTGTCCCAGAGCGTCGTCATCGCGTCTCCTCTCCGCGGGGGCGCCTCACGGACGCCGCCACCGGCGGCCCTCGGCGGCCAGCATCTCGTCGGCCGCGCGCGGCCCCCACTCGCCGGCCCGGTAGGCGTGCGGCGTGCTGCCGGCCCAGAACTCCTCGAGCGGGTCGATGACGGCCCAGGAGGCCTCGACCTCGGCGTTGCGCGGGAACAGCGTGGCGTCGCCGAGCAGCACGTCCAGCAGCAGCCGCTCGTAGGCCTCGGGGCTGGCCTCGGTGAACTGCTCGCCGTAGAGGAAGTCCATGGACACGTCCCGGACCTCCATGACGCTGCCGGGCACCTTCGACCCGAACTTGAGGGTGACCCCCTCGTCGGGCTGCACGCGCACCACCAGCTGGTTGTTGCCCAGCTCCTCGGTGTCGGTGTCGGCGAAGGGCAGGTGCGGCGCCCGGTTGAACACCAGCGCGATCTCGGTGACCCGCCGCGGCAGCCGCTTGCCGGTGCGCAGGTAGAACGGCACGCCGGCCCACCGGCGGGTCTCCACCCCGAGCCGGACCGCGGCGTAGGTCTCGGTGGTCGAGTGCGCGTCGACGCCCTCCTCCTGCCGGTAGCCCCTGGCCCGCTGACCCGCCAGCCAGCCCTGCTCGTACTGGCCGCGGACGGCGAAGGTGTGCAGGTCCTCGGGCAGCGAGATCGCGCGCAGCACCTTGAGCTTCTCGGTGCGGATCTCGTCGGCCGAGAACTCGACCGGCTCCTCCATCGCGGTGAGCGCGAGCAGCTGCAGCAGGTGGTTCTGCAGCACGTCGCGCGCCGCCCCGGTCTTCTCGTAGAAGCCCGCCCGCCCGCCGATGCCGACGTCCTCGGCCATGGTGATCTGCACCGAGTCGACGTGGTGGCCGTTCCAGACCGGCTCGAACAGCTCGTTGGCGAACCGCAGCGCCATGAGGTTCTGGACGGTCTCCTTGCCCAGGTAGTGGTCGATGCGGAAGACGTCCTCGGCGCTGAACACCGAGTCGACCAGCTCGTTGAGCTCCCGGCTGGAGGCGAGGTCGGTGCCGAAGGGCTTCTCGACGACGACCCGCCGCCACCGGTCCGGCGTGCTCTCGGCCATGCCGGTGCGCTGCATCTGCTTGAGCACGACGGGGAACATCGCCGGCGGGATCGACAGGTAGAACGCCGCGTTGCCGCCGATGCCGTGGCTGCTCTCCAGGTCGGCGAGGGCGTGGGCGAGCTCGTCGAAGGCGTTGTCGTCGTCGAAGGAGCCCTGGACGAACCGGACGCTGTTGGCCAGCCGCTCCCACACCTCCTCCCGCCACGGCGTGCGGGCCGCGTTGCGGGCCGCGTCCCGTGCCAGCTCGGCGAAGTCCTGGTCACCCCAGTCCCGCCGGGCGAAGCCCAGCAGCGCGAAGTTCGTCGGCAGCAGCCCGCGGTTGGCCAGGTCGTACACGGCCGGGAGCAGCTTCTTGCGGGCCAGGTCGCCGGTGATGCCGAAGACGACCAGGGCGCAGGGCTCGGGGACCCGCGGCAGCCGCCGGTCCCGCGGGTCGCGCAGCGGGTTGGGGATCACGTGCCCTCCTCGAGGGGGTGCAGGGTCAGTCGAGGGCAGCGAGGACCTGGTCGATGCCGGCGGACCGGTCGGTCAGGTGCAGGTGCAGCAGCGGGCGCTGCCGGTCGGCCAGCGCCTGCCGGTCGCCGGCGGCCTGGGCGGCCTGCAGCGTGCCGAAGGAGTACGGCCGGTCGGGCACCGGGAGGTCCTGCGTCACCGCGCCGGTGAGCTGCAGGAACGCGCCGACCTGCGGACCGCCCTTGTGGTACTGGCCGGTCGAGTGCAGGAAGCGCGGACCCCACCCGAAGGTGACCGCGTGCTCCGTGCGGCGGGCCAGCGCCGCACGCAGCTCGCCGGCCCGGGCGTCGGCCTCGCGGTCCAGGTACGCCATGACGGCGAGGTAGCCACGCGGCGGGACGGCGCCCAGCAGGGCGTCCAGCGCCAGCCGCAGCCCGTCGGCCTGGGTCAGGTCGACGCCGTCGAGCACGCCGCCGGAGGCGTACAGCTCGACCGCGCCGATCGTGGCGGCCGGCCGCTCCTCGGGCAGGCCGGACTCGAGGATCCGCGAGGTGTTCTGCTTGGACTCGGTGACGTTGGGCTGGTCGAAGGGGTTGATCCCCAGCACCCGCCCGGCCACCGCCGTCGCGTACTCCCAGCCGAGGAACTGCGCGCCCAGCGGGCCGGTGACGCCGACCGAGGGCCGGCCGTCGACCGGGTCCCCGTCGACGACGGCCAGCAGCGCGTCCGGCGCCTGCGACCCGGGCGCGTCCACCGACTCCAGGACCACGGGCAGCAGCCCCCGGCCCTCCTTGCCGGTGGACTCGGCGATGAGCTGCTCGGCCCAGTCGCCGAAGCCCTCGATGCGCGGGCCGCTGCCGCCGGTGCCCTCGGCGAGGGCGACCTTGTCCCGGCCGGTGCGGAAGCCCGCGCCCATGGCGACGCCGAGCTCCAGCGCCGGGTTGTCCGGCTCGGCGAGGTGCTCGGCGAGGTCGGCGGCCTCGTCCAGCAGGGTGCCGACGTCCACCCCGGCCAGCGCCGCGGGCACCAGCCCGAACGCCGACAGGGCGCTGTAGCGGCCGCCGACGTTCGGGTCGGCGAGGAACACCGCGCGGGCGCCCATGGCGGCGGCGGTGTCGGCCAGCGGGGAGCCGGGGTCGGTGACGACGACGAACCGCCGGCCGACCTCCTTCTCGTCCAGCCCCGCCTCGGCGAACGCGGCGACGAACGCCCGCCGGTGGCTGTCGGTCTCGATCGTGCCGCCGGACTTGGAGCTGACCACGACCACGGTGCGGTCGAGGTCGGTCATCGCCGCGGCGACCTGCCCGGGGTCGGTGGTGTCGAGGACGACCAGCGGCGCGCCCGCGGTGCGGCAGATGACCTCCGGCGCCAGCGAGGAACCGCCCATGCCGCACAGGACGACGCGGTCGATCCCCTCGCCGGCGAGCTCGGCCCGCAGCTCGGCCAGCCGGGACACCAGCTCGCGCGAGGACGCGGGCAGGTCCAGCCAGCCGAGCCGGATCGAGGCCTCGCTCTCGGCCTCGGGGCCCCAGAGGGTGGCGTCCTTGGCCACCAGGCGCGCGGCGACGTCGTCGTCGGCGAGCTGGGTGCGGACGACCTCCGGGACGTCGAGGCCGGAGCAGGAGAACTCCAGCGTCATGCCTTGTCCTCGAGCTGGCCGCGCACGGACTCGGTGAGCTCGTCCCACGAGTCGACGAACTTCCGCACGCCCTCCTCCTCGAGGACGCGGAACACGTCGTCGAGGTCGACGCCGGCGTCGGCGATGGCCTTCATCGTCGCCGCGGCGTCGTCGTAGGTCTTCTGCACCGGGGTGCCCGCCGCGCCGTGGTCGGCGTAGGCCTGCAGCGTCTTCTCCGGCATCGTGTTCACGGTGCCGGGGGCGATGAGCTCGCTGACGTAGAGCGTGTCGGAGTACTCCGGGTTCTTCACCCCGGTCGAGGCCCACAGCGGCCGCTGCGGCCTCGCGCCCTTGGCCTCCAGCGCCTTCCAGCGGTCGGAGGAGAAGACCTCCTCGTAGGCCTGGTAGGCCAGCTGCGCGTTGGCCAGCGCGGCCTTGCCCTTGAGCTGGTCGGCGCCGGCCTTCTCCAGCCGCTTGTCGATCTCGCTGTCCACGCGGGACACGAAGAACGAGGCGACGGAGGCGATCCCGCTGAGGTCGGCGTCGGGGTCCTGTTCGAGGCGCTGCTCCAGCCCGGACAGGTAGGCGTCCATGACGGCGCGGTACCGCTCGAGGCTGAAGATCAGGGTGACGTTGACGCTGATCCCGCGGGCGATCGACGTCGTGATGGCCGGCAGGCCCTCCACGGTGGCCGGGATCTTGATGTAGAGGTTCGGCCGGTCCACCAGCCACCACAGGTGCGCGGCCTCGGCGGCGGTGGCGTCGGTGTCGTGCGCCAGGCCCGGCGCGACCTCCAGCGACACCCGGCCGTCGCCGGGCTGCCGCTCGGCCACGGGGGCCAGCAGGTCGCAGGCGTCGCGCACGTCGGAGGCGGTGATGGTGCGCAGCGCCTCCTCGACGCTCACCTGGCGCACCGCGAGGGCGTGCAGCTGGTCGTCGTAGGACTCCGACCCGCTGATCGCGGCGGCGAAGATCGTCGGGTTGGTGGTGACGCCGACGACGGAGCGCTCGTCGACCAGCGACTGCAGGTTGCCGCTGCGGATGCGGTCCCGCGACAGGTCGTCGAGCCAGACGGCGACGCCCGCCTGTGACAGCTCGGCCAGCTTCTCGTTCTGTGCCATGTCTCTGCCCTTCGTGGTGAGGCCGCGTGGGTTCAGCGGTCGCCGGTGGGGTGGGGGAGGCCCCCGGTGGCTGCAACCGGGCCGGCCGGGACGGCGTTCCCCGCGGCGGCGGCCTCGATCGACTCGCGGGCGGCGGCGACGACGGCCTCGTCGGTCAGCCCGAACTCCTCGTAGAGCACCGAGTAGGCGGCGCTCGCGCCGTAGTGGGTGAGCCCCACGATCCGGCCGGCGTCGCCGACGAACTCGCGCCAGCCCATGGGCACGCCGGCCTCGACGCTCACCCGCGCGCGGACCGAGGGCGGCAGCACCTCGTCCTTGTAGGCCTGGTCCTGGTCGGCGAACCACTCGACGCAGGGCACCGACACCACGCGGGTCGGGACGCCGTCGGCCTCCAGCCGCTCGCGGGCGGCGACGGCGATCTGCACCTCCGAGCCGGTGCCCAGCAGGATCACCTCGGGCTGCCCGTTCGAGGCGTCGGCCAGCACGTAGGCGCCGCGCGCGACGCCCTCGGCGGAGCCGAACTCCGAGCGGTCGAACACCGGCAGGTTCTGCCGGGACAGCAGCAGGCCGGCCGGGCGGTCGTTGTTCTCGAGGATCGTGCGCCAGGCGACGGTGACCTCGTTGGCGTCGGCCGGGCGGACGACGTCGAGGCCGGGGATGGCCCGCAGCGCGGCGAAGTGCTCGATCGGCTGGTGCGTGGGGCCGTCCTCGCCCAGGCCGATCGAGTCGTGCGTCCACACGTAGGTCACCGGCAGCTGCATGAGCGCGGCCAGGCGGACCGCCCCGCGCATGTAGTCGGAGAAGGTGAGGAACGTGCCGCCGTAGACGCGGGTGCCGCCGTGCAGCGCGATGCCGTTCATGACCGCGCCCATGCCGTGCTCGCGGACGCCGAAGTGCAGCGTGCGGCCGTAGGGGCCACCGCTCCACATCTTCGTCTGGCGGTCGGCCGGCAGGAAGGACGGTTCCCCCTCGACGGCGGTGTTGTTGCTCTCCGCGAGGTCGGCCGACCCGCCCCACAGCTCGGGCAGCGCCGGGTAGAGGGCGGCGAGGACCTTGCCCGAGGCCTTGCGGGTGGCCACGCCCTTGGGGTCGGCGTCGAAGGTCGGCAGGCCGTCGGCGAAGCCCTCGGGCAGCCGGCGCTCGCGCATCCGCTCCAGCAGGGCGGCGCGCTCGGGGTTCTCCTGCGCCCAGGCGTCGAAGCGCTCCTGCCACTCGGCGTGGGCCTTCTCGCCGGCGTCGACCACCGAGCGGGCGTGCGCGAGCACCTCGTCGTCGACCTCGAAGGTCTTCCCCGGGTCGAAGCCCAGGACCTCCTTGGTGGCGCGGACCTCGTCGTCGCCGAGCGCCGAGCCGTGCGCGGCGCCGGTGTTCTGCTTGTTCGGCGCGGGCCAGGCGATGATCGTCCGCAGCACGATGATCGACGGGCGGCGGGTCTCGGCCTTGGCGGCGGCGAACGCGGCGTCGACCGCGGCCAGGTCCTCGCCGTCGTCGACGTGCTGCACGTGCCAGCCGTAGGCCTCGTAGCGCTTGCCGACGTCCTCGGTGAAGGCGACGTTCGTGTCGTCCTCGATGGAGATCCGGTTGTCGTCGTAGACCAGGACCAGGTTGCCCAGCTGCTGGGTGCCGGCCAGCGACGACGCCTCGCCGCTGACGCCCTCCTCCAGGTCGCCGTCGGAGGCGAAGACCCAGACGGTGTGGTCGAAGAGGCTCTCGCCCTCGGGGGCGTCGGGGTCCAGCAGGCCGCGCTCGCGGCGGGCGGCCATGGCCATGCCGACGGCGTTGCCGACGCCCTGGCCGAGCGGGCCGGTCGTCGTCTCCACGCCGGGCGTGTGGTTGACCTCGGGGTGGCCGGGGGTCTTCGAGCCCCAGGTGCGCAGGGCCTGCAGGTCCTCGAGCTCCAGGCCGTAGCCGGACAGGTAGAGCTGGACGTACAGCGTCAGGCTCGAGTGGCCCATCGACAGGACGAAGCGGTCTCGGGCCACCCAGTTCGGGTCCGTGGGGTCGTGCCGCAGCCACTTGTGGAACAGCAGGTAGGCCGTGGGCGCCATGCTCATCGCGGTGCCGGGGTGGCCGTTGCCGACCTTCTGGACGGCGTCCATCGCCAGCACGCGGGCGGTGTCGATGGCCCGGCGGTCGAGGTCGCCGAAGTCCTCCGGCAGCGTGGGGTGCGGCTGCCGGGGCGATCCGGTGGGGGAGTCGGTCGCGGCCTCGGCGGGGGCCTCGGACTCCGTGCTCTTCGTGTCGTCAGCCTGGGTCATGTCGGGCGGAACTCCTCGAGGTCGGCCGTGCGTGGGGCCGTCCGGGGAGCGGTGGTCCGTGCTCCCGGGCGGACGACGTCGGGTGCGGGGCAGCGGATCGGCCGTGTCCCTGGTCTCCCTCGACCCGTGACCCTCCGTCGTCGGCGACGGCCCTACCCGCAGTTCCCGCGGCGTCAACGTGATCAGACCCTAGTCATCCGCACCGGTGGGCGGGGTGGCCGAGGGCTACAGTGGGCCCGTTCCATACCCCGGTTCGAAGGGACCATCGTGCTGTCTTCGTGCCCGGTGGCTCCCTGCCGTCCGTGCGTGCGCGCGGCAGAGGCCGCCCGGTGACGGCGCTCACCCAGCGGCCGGCCGTCCCGGCCCGCCGGCTGTCGGGCGTGGTCGGGGCCTACGTCGCGCTGACCAAGCCGAAGCTCGTCGAGCTGCTGCTGGTGACGACGCTGCCGGCGATGATGATGGCGGCCGACGGGTGGCCGTCCTGGCGGCTGGTGGCCGCGACGATGGTCGGCGGGATGTTCGCCGCCGGCGCGGCCAACGTGTTCAACTGCTGGTACGACCGCGACATCGACCGGCTGATGTCCCGCACGCGCAACCGGCCGATCCCCGCCGGGGTGGTGTCCCCGCGGGCGGCCCTGGTCTTCGGGGCGGCCCTCGCCACGGCGTCGCTGGCGATCCTGTGGTTCGAGACCACGCCGCTGGCCACCGCGCTGGCCGCGGTCGCGATCCTGGCCTACTCCGTCGTCTACACGATGGTGCTCAAGCGCCGGACCCGGCACAACACGGTCTTCGGGGCCTTCCCCGGCGCGGCGCCGGTGCTCATCGGGTGGGCGGCGGTGACCGGCTCGCTCGACTGGCCGGCGCTCGCCTTCTTCGCCGTCGTCTTCTGCTGGCAGATGCCGCACTTCTGGGCGCTGGCCAGCCGCTACCGCGACGACTACGCCCGCGCGAACGTCCCCATGCTGACCGTCGTCGCCGGCCCGGAGAGCGTCGGCCGCCAGTCGGTCGCGTGGGCGTGGGCGACCCTGGGCGCCACCCTGCTCATGGGGTCGATCACCCCGGTGCTGAACTGGGCCTTCGCCATCGGCGGCGGCCTGCTCGGCGCCTGGTACGTCGCCGAGACCCACCAGTGGCTGGACCGCATCCGCGCCGCCGTCCCCGACCGGCCGATGAAGCTGTTCTCGGTGTCGATCACCCACATGACGCTGCTGTCGATCGCCATCGCCATCGACGTCCTCGTCTGACCCACTCGGCTGGGTCGAGATCCCGTGATCTCGACCGTCCGGGCCGGTGCCGCCGGTCGAGATCACGGGATCTCGACGTCCGACGCGACCGACCGCCACGCGGCGCCTCTCGCCGGTCGGGGTGCCCGGTGTCGATCCAGTGTCGTCTCGCGCCGTGTCGGGCGCCGTCACGGCAGGTGGTGCCGTGCCGTGAGCCGAGAACCGCGGTGCCGGAACGGGGTCCCGGCCCACGCGGCGACGGAGTACACCGGCCGTCCGGTCCGCGGCAGGGGCGCGGCGACGCGCCGTCCCGGCCGCGTGAAGGGGGGACCGCGTCGAGGAAGGGGAGGACCGTGGGGAGCACTCCAGGAAGGGCTCCGGCGGTTGCCGCCGCCGCGCTGCTGCTGGCTCTGGCCGCACCTGCGACGGCGAGTGCCGCACCAGCCGCCGGGACCGCGGAGCCGCAGCTGCTGGTGGAGGGGCTCGCCGGCGGTTCCGGGAGCACCGTCGGTCCCGGTGGGGACCTCTACGTCACCGAGCCGGTCTCCGGCGACCTGACCCGCGTGGACCGCCGCACGGGGGAGGCGACGACGGTCGCGGACTGCCTGCCGGAGCGGGTGCTCCCCCCGGACGACACGGGCGGTGCCATGGACGTCGCCTTCCAGGGTCGGACCGCCTATGTGCTGGTGACGCTGGTCGGCCCCGATGTCGGCGGGGACGACGTCGTCGGGCTCTATCGCGTCGACGCTCCGGACACCTGCACGGTCGTCGCGGACATCGGCGCCTGGTCGCTCGAGAACCCCCCGGAGACGGACTTCTTCGTGCCCACCGGCGTGCAGTACGCGTTGGAGGCAGTGCACGGCGGCTTCCTGGTCACCGACGGACACCACAACCGCGTCCTGCACGTGACCTCCGACGGCGGGATCACCGAGGTCCTGACCCTGGGGAACGTCGTCCCGACCGGCCTGGCGGCCCACGGCCGCAGCGTGCTGGTCGCCCTGGCCGGGCCGGTCCCGCACGAGCCGGCGACCGGCCGGGTGCTGGCCTTCCGGCCTGGTGACGAGGACGTCCGCGAGGTCGCCTCGGGTGGCCGGCTGCTCGTGGACGTCGAGCGCGGTCCGGGTGGCGTCTACGCCCTGTCGCAGGGCGTCTTCACGCCCGGCAACCCGGAGGGGTCGCCGGCGGACCCGGACACCGGGCAGCTGCTCCGGGCGACCCGGGACGGCGGCTTCGAACTGGTGGCCGAGCCGCTCGACCGGCCGACCTCCATGGAGGTGGTGGGCCGGACCGCCTACGTCGTCACGCTCGACGGCGAGATCTGGACGGTCGGCCTGCGCGGCTGAGCCCGGCCCCGCACGAGGGGCTCCACCTCGCTCTCCGGTGCCCGACCTCACCCTGCAGCGCGAGGTCGGGCACCGCGTGGTGAGGCCGGCGCGGTCGGGAGTGAGGCCCGGCCCGGCGGCTCAGCGGGCGGCGGTGGCGGGGACGGCGGCGGCGTCGAGGGGCTGCCCGGTCGCCGGGCCGCGGACCGACCACACCAGCCGCGCGGTGTACGCGGTCACCAGCACCGCGCCGAGCATGTGCAGCAGCACCAGCACGACCGGCAGGTGCGTGAAGTACTGGACGAAGCCGACGACGCCCTGCAGGAGCTGGACGACGAGCACGTCGCGCGCGGCCCGGCGGACGCGGTCGGGGGCGTCGGTGGCGTACAGCGCCACGAGCAGCGCGATCGTCAGGCCGACGAGCAGGAACACCGCGTCGGCGTGCAGCCGGCTCACCGTCTCGGGGTCGAAGCCCATGCGGTCGCCGGTGGGGACGCCGGCGTCGTCGAGGTCGCCGCTGTGCGGGCCGCTGCCGGTGACGACCGTCCCCAGCGCGAGCACCACCGCGGTGACCGCGGCGATCCCGCCGGCCAGCAGCGCGATCGGGCGGCGGACCACCGGCCGGCCGACGCCGGGCTCGCGGGACCGCAGCCACAGCACGGTCGAGACGGCGACCAGCAGCGTGGAGACGAGGAAGTGGACGGCGACGGTCCACGGGTTCAGGCCGGTGAGCACCGTGACGCCGCCGATCGCCGCCTGGACCGGGATGCCGAGGAACGTCAGCACCGCCAGCGGCCGCAGGTCCCGGCGCGGGGAGCGCCAGACCGCCACCAGCACCGCGACCGCCACCGCGGTGAGCACGAAGGTGAGCAGCCGGTTGCCGAACTCGATCAGGCCGTGCCCGGCCATCTCCGGCGTCGTCACGAAGCTGTCGGCGGTGCACCGCGGCCAGGTGGGGCAGCCCAGACCCGAGCCGGTCAGCCGGACCACGCCGCCGGTGACCACGATGGCGCCGTTGGCGACCACGTTGGCCAGCGCCAGGCGCGTGATGACGGCGGGGGAGAAGGCGGTGGGCAGGACCGGCACGGCCCGATGCTAGTCGCGGCCGGCCACCTCCCCGGTTCGCCCAGGGCGATCACGGACGGGGAAGGACGGGGCGCCCGACCGCGCTGTAGGAGGCGCAGGCGGCCGACGCGCCGACCTGGTGTCGGTGCGCCCTCCCGGGTACGGGTGCCCCATCCGGGCGACCTCCGAGCGAGCCCCGCCGACGCCCCGACTTCCCCTTGGACGTGAGGTATGACCAACCCCTTCTTCCCGGGCCCCTACGGGAGCCCGTTCGACGACTTCTTCGCCCGCTACCTGGGCGGCGAGCAGCGCACGCCGCGGCAGCGGGTGAGCCCCGTGCAGTTCCTCAGCCAGCAGGCCCGCGAGCTGGTGAACGCCGCGGCCGCGCAGGCCCTGGCCACCGGCAGCGCCGACCTCGACACCGAGCACCTGCTGTGGGCGATGACCGGCGACGAGACCGCGCGCGCCTTCCTGTCCCGCACGGGCACCGACCCCGACCGGCTGCGCACCGAGCTCGAGGAGCGGATGCCGCAGGGGACGCCGCAGGCCGAGCGGGCCGCCCTCACCCCGGCCGCCAAGCGGGTCCTGCTCGACGCCCACCAGGTGTCGCGGGCCCTGGGCTCCACCTACATCGGCCCCGAGCACCTGCTGTTCGCCCTCGCCGTCGACGCCGAGTCCCCGGGCGGGCGGGTGCTGCGCGAGCACGGGGTCACCCCCGAGGCGCTGCAGCAGGCGGCCACCGGCGGCGGCACGCCGGGCGGCGGCCGTCCCGGGCGGCCGGCCTCGAGCACCCCGACGCTCGACGAGTTCGGCCGCGACCTCACCGAGATGGCCCGCAACGGCCAGATCGACCCGGTGATCGGCCGCGAGTCCGAGATCGAGCAGACCGTCGAGGTCCTCTCGCGGCGCCGCAAGAACAACCCGGTGCTCATCGGCGAGGCCGGCGTCGGCAAGACCGCGATCGTCGAGGGCATCGCCGCCCAGATCGTCGAGGGCGACGTCCCGGAGACGCTGCGCGGCAAGCGCCTGGTCGAGCTCGACCTCACCGGCCTGGTGGCCGGCACCCGCTACCGCGGGGACTTCGAGGAGCGGCTCAAGAAGATCGTGGACGAGATCCGCGAGCACTCCGACGAGGTGGTCGTCTTCATCGACGAGCTGCACACCGTCGTCGGCGCGGGCGCGTCCGAGGGCTCCGGCGGCGCGGGCAACATGCTCAAGCCCGCCCTGGCCCGCGGCGAGCTGCACGTCATCGGCGCGACGACGCTCGACGAGTACCGCCGGAACATCGAGAAGGACGCCGCTCTCGAGCGCCGGTTCCAGCCGATCCTGGTGTCGGAGCCCAGCGTCGAGGACACCGTGCAGATCCTCTGCGGCCTGCGCGACCGCTACGAGGCCCACCACCAGGTGCGCTTCACCGACGACGCCGTCCGCGCCGCCGTCGAGCTCTCCGACCGCTACGTGACCGACCGGCACCTGCCGGACAAGGCCATCGACCTCATCGACCAGGCCGGCGCCCGCGTCCGCCGCCGGGTGAAGACCCCGCCGACGGACCTGCGCGGCCTCGAGCAGGAGGTCGAGCGGCTGCAGCGGGAGAAGGACCAGGCGGTCGCCGCCGAGCAGTACGAGCGCGCCTCCGAGCTGCGCGACGAGCTCGCCACGGCGCAGCGCCGCCTGGAGGAGGCCCGCACCGGCGGCGGCCAGCCGGGCGTGCCCGAGGTCGGCGTCGAGGACGTCGCCGAGGTGGTCTCGCGGCAGACCGGCATCCTGGTGGCCCAGCTGACCCAGGAGGAGATGGCGCGGCTGCTGCAGCTCGAGGAGCGCCTGCACGAGCGGGTGGTCGGCCAGGACGACGCCGTCCGCGTGGTCTCCGAGGCCATCCGCCGGTCCCGCGTGGGCCTGGGCGACCCGGACCGGCCGATCGGCAGCTTCCTGTTCCTCGGCCCGACCGGCGTCGGCAAGACCGAGCTGGCCCGGGCCCTGGCCGAGGCGATGTTCGGCGACTCCGACCGGATGATCCGGCTGGACATGAGCGAGTTCCAGGAGCGGCACACCGTCAGCCGCCTGGTCGGGTCCCCGCCCGGTTACGTCGGCTACGAGGACGCCGGTCAGCTGACCGAGGCGGTCCGCCGCCGGCCCTACTCGGTGGTGCTGCTCGACGAGATCGAGAAGGCGCACCCCGACGTCTTCAACACGCTGCTGCAGGTGCTCGACGACGGCCGGCTCACCGACTCGCAGGGCCGCACGGTCGACTTCACGAACACCGTGCTGATCATGACCAGCAACCTGGGGTCGGAGCTGATCCAGGGGCGCAACACCCCGCTCGGCTTCGGCACCGGTGACGGCGCCGCGGCCGACGCCGGCCTGCGGGACCGGCTCATGCGGCGGCTGCGGGAGTCGTTCCGGCCGGAGTTCCTCAACCGGATCGACGAGATCGTGGTGTTCCAGCAGCTGGAGAGCGAGCAGCTGCAGCAGATCACCCGGCTCCTGCTCGACGAGACCCGCCGGCGGCTGTCGGCGCAGGGCATCGAGGTGACCTTCACCGACGAGGCGGTCGCCTGGATCGCCGAGCGGGGCTTCGAGCCCTCGTTCGGGGCGCGCCCGCTGCGCCGGGCGATCCAGCGGGAGGTCGACAACCCGCTGGCCCGGCTGCTGCTCGACGGCCGCGCCGGGGCCGGCCGGCACGTCGTCGCCGACGTCCGGGACGGCGCCCTCGACCTGCGCGTCGAGGACCGCGAGCCGGCGGCGGCCGCCCGGGCCTGAGCCCGTCGTGACCTGCGCCACCCGGCCCCTGACCTGCACGGTCGGGGGCCGGGTGACTTAGGGGGACCTTGCTTGCAGGCCTCCCGAAATAGGACACAATCGTGTTGTGGAAAGCAGCGCGACGCAGGCGGGGACGGTGCGGGCCGACGACGTCCGCACCCGTGACCGCGTGCTCGCGCTGCTGCTCGAGCACGGTCCGCAGACCGCCAGCGAGCTGGCCGGCCGGCTGGGCGTCAGCCCCGCCGCCGTCCGGCGCCACCTCGACGCCCTGGCCGCCCAGGGCCGGGTCGAGGAGCGCGCGGCCGCGGGCGCGCACCGGGGGAGGGGCCGGCCCGCCCGGCACTTCCACCTCACCGACGCCGGCCGGTCCGGGTTCGCCCACGCCTACGACGACCTGGCGCTGACCGCGCTGCGGTACGTCGCGGCCTCCGGTGGTCCCGACGCCGTCCGCGCCGTCGCCGAGGCGCAGCTGGCCGGTCTCGAGCAGCGGGCCTCCGACGCCGTCGCCCGCGCGGCCGGTGCGCCGGTCGAGCGGGCCCGGGCGCTGGCCGAGGCGCTGACGGCCGAGGGCTACGCTGCCACGGCCTCGGCGATCTCCAGCGGCGGGCAGCTGTGCCAGCACCACTGCCCGGTCGCGCACGTGGCGGCGGAGTTCCCGCAGCTGTGCGAGGTCGAGACGGCGGTCATCGGCCGGCTGGTGGGCACCCACGTCCAGCGGCTGGCCACGATCGCCCACGGCGACGGCGTCTGCACCACCCACATCCCCGGGCCGCCTCGCAGCAGCGGAGGCGCCCGGGCTCACACCGGTGCGGGGAACAGAACGACCCCCGCACGCCCTGTACCCGGTGAGCGAGCAGCGCGGGTCGTCCCCCCACGACCCGGCCCCGCACCGTCCACCAGCACCCCCACGAACGACCGGGAGAGGACGCCCGCATGACCAGCACCCAGCAGCCGGTGACCGGCACGCCGCTGACGCAGGACGAGCAGATCGAGCAGCTCGGCCGCTACCAGTACGGCTGGGCCGACGCCGACGTCGCCGGGGCCTCCGCCCGACGCGGTCTCGACGAGGACGTCGTCCGGGACATCTCGGCGCGCAAGGACGAGCCCGAGTGGATGCTCGAGCGCCGCCTCAAGGCGCTCAAGCTCTTCGAGCGCAAGCCGATGCCCGACTGGGGGTCGGACCTCTCCGGCATCGACTTCCAGAACATCAAGTACTTCGTGCGCTCGACCGAGGCCCAGGCCGCCTCGTGGGACGAGCTGCCCGAGGACATCAAGAACACCTACGACAAGCTGGGCATCCCCGAGGCGGAGAAGCAGCGGCTGATCGCCGGCGTCGCGGCCCAGTACGAGTCCGAGGTCGTCTACCACAAGATCCGCGAGGACCTCGAGGAGCAGGGCGTCGTCTTCCTCGACACCGACACCGCCCTCAAGGAGCACCCGGACCTGTTCCGCGAGTACTTCGGCTCGGTCATCCCGTCCGGCGACAACAAGTTCGCCGCGCTGAACACCGCGGTGTGGTCGGGCGGCTCGTTCATCTACGTGCCGAAGGGCGTGCACGTCGAGATCCCGCTGCAGGCCTACTTCCGGATCAACACCGAGAACATGGGCCAGTTCGAGCGGACGCTGATCATCGTCGACGAGGGCGCCTACGTGCACTACGTCGAGGGCTGCACCGCGCCGATCTACAAGTCGGACTCGCTGCACTCCGCGGTCGTCGAGATCATCGTCAAGAAGAACGCGCGCTGCCGGTACACGACCATCCAGAACTGGTCGAACAACGTCTACAACCTGGTCACCAAGCGGGCGATCGCCCACGAGGGCGCGACCATGGAGTGGATCGACGGCAACCTCGGCTCCAAGGTCACCATGAAGTACCCGGCGGTCTGGATGACCGGCGAGCACGCCAAGGGCGAGGTCCTGTCCATCGCCTTCGCGGGCGAGGGCCAGCACCAGGACGCCGGCGCCAAGATGGTGCACGCCGCCCCGAACACCTCCTCGACCATCGTGTCGAAGTCGGTGGCCCGCGGCGGTGGCCGCACCTCCTACCGCGGCCTGGTGCAGATCGACGAGGGCGCGTCCGGCTCGAAGTCGACGGTCAAGTGCGACGCCCTGCTGGTCGACACGATCAGCCGGTCGGACACCTACCCCTACGTCGACGTCCGCGAGGACGACGTCGCCATGGGCCACGAGGCGACCGTCTCCCGGGTCAGCGAGGACCAGCTCTTCTACCTGATGAGCCGCGGCCTGTCCGAGGACGAGGCCATGGCGATGGTGGTCCGCGGGTTCGTCGAGCCGATCGCCCGCGAGCTGCCCATGGAGTACGCCCTCGAGCTCAACCGGCTCATCGAGCTGCAGATGGAAGGTGCCGTCGGCTGATGCCGGACCAGAACGCCCCCAGCACCACCGGTCTCACCACGGAGTCCGCCACCCTCGCCGGCGAGCTGTTCGGCGAGGGGGTGGGCACCCAGGCGGGCCCGCCGGCCGTCCCGGCGGCGGGCACCGGCACGGCCGGCCAGGCCGCGCCGGGCGCCCACTCGCACGGCGGCACCGCCCCGACCGGCTCGCCGGCCGAGCGGTTCACCTCGACCGACCCCGAGGCCTTCGGCGCGGTCACCGGCCGCGAGGAGGACTGGCGCTTCACCCCGATGCGCCGGATCCGCCCGCTGCTCGACGGCGCCCCCTCGGA
Organism: Geodermatophilus arenarius; assembly: GCF_042654585.1. Classification (NCBI taxonomy): domain Bacteria; kingdom Bacillati; phylum Actinomycetota; class Actinomycetes; order Geodermatophilales; family Geodermatophilaceae; genus Geodermatophilus; species Geodermatophilus arenarius. The sequence continues at coordinate 24,777 of NZ_JBHSGR010000026.1, read as the reverse complement.
CGCGCACCTGGAGTGGGACACCGACCTGCCCGAGGGCGTCGAGCTGACCCGCGTGGAGGCCGACGACCCGCTGATCAAGGGCCTGCCCGAGCCGGTCGACCGGCTGGCGGCGCTCACCCGGCAGCGCAGCGGCGGCGCGGCCGTCGTCCGCGTGCCGGCGGAGGCCCGGCCCGACCGCCCGGTCACGCTGCGGCTGTCGGGCACCGGCTCGGACGACGTCGTGTGGGGCCAGCTCGTCGTCGAGGTCGGCGCGTTCGCGGAGGTGACCGTCGTCCTCGACCACGCGGGCCTCGCCCGGTACTCCGGCGGCGTGGCCGTGCTCGTCGGTGACGGCGCGCAGGTCACCGTCGTCTCGGTGCAGGAGTGGGCGCCCGGCGCGGTGCACGGCGGGCAGTACGACGCCGTCGTCGGCCGGGACGCCAGCTTCAAGCAGGTCGTGGTCACCCTCGGCGGCGACCTCGTCCGGCTGGTCAGCAACGTGCAGTACGCCGGCCCCGGCGGCACCGCGGAGCTGTTCGGCGTCTACTTCTCCGACGAGACCCAGCACCAGGAGCACCGGCTCTGGGTGGACCACGCGGTGCCCAACTGCACCAGCAACGTGCTCTACAAGGGTGCGCTGCAGGGCGAGGGCGCGCGCACGGTGTGGATCGGCGACGTCCGCATCCGCCCCGCGGCCACCGGCACCGACACCTACGAGCTCAACCGCAACCTGGTGCTCACCGACGGCGCCCGCGCCGACTCGGTGCCCAACCTGGAGATCGAGACCGGCGAGATCGTCGGCGCCGGTCACGCCAGCGCCACCGGCCGGTTCGACGACGAGCAGCTGTTCTACCTCTGCTCGCGCGGCATCGACGCGGAGACCGCCCGCCGCCTGGTCGTGCGCGGCTTCTTCGCCGACGTCGTCCAGCACATCGGGGTCGACGAGCTGCAGGACCGCCTGATGCGCTCCATCGAGACGCGCCTGGGCGCCCTGCCCGGCCTCGACGAGCAGCCGGTCGAGGTGGCCTGACCCATGGCCTTCGAGCGGGTCTGCGGGCTCTCCGACGTCCCCGAGAACGGGGCGCTGCGGGTGGAGCTCGCCGACGTCGACGTCGCCGTCGTCCGGTACGACGGCGACGTCTACGCGGTGCAGGACGTGTGCTCGCACGCCGAGGTCCCGCTGTCGGAGGGCGACGTCGAGGAGTTCGACGGCGCACCCACCATCGAGTGCTGGCTGCACGGGTCGTGCTTCGACCTGCGCACCGGCGAGCCCACCAACCTGCCGGCCACCGAGCCGGTCGACGTCTACCCGGTCCGCGTGGAGGGGGATGACGTCTACGTCGACACCGAGTCCGACGGGCGCCTCCCGCTCGCGGCCGGCAACTGAGGAGCGAGAGAAGAAGTGTCGGTTCTGGAGATCCGCGACCTGCACGTCACGGTCGGTGAGGGCGACGAGACCAAGGAGATCCTCCGCGGCGTCGACCTGACCGTCCGGTCGGGCGAGACGCACGCGATCATGGGCCCCAACGGCTCGGGCAAGTCGACCTTGGCGTACTCGATCGCCGGGCACCCGAAGTACACGATCACCGGCGGCACGGTGACCCTCGACGGCGAGGACGTCCTCGCGATGAGCGTCGACGAGCGCGCCCGCGCCGGCCTGTTCCTCGCCATGCAGTACCCGGTCGAGGTCCCCGGCGTCTCGGTGTCGAACTTCCTGCGCACCGCCGCCACCGCGGTCAAGGGCGAGGCCCCGAAGCTGCGCACCTGGGTCAAGGACGTCCGCGACGAGATGTCGGCGCTGGAGATGGACCCGGCGTTCGCCGAGCGCAACGTCAACGAGGGCTTCTCCGGCGGTGAGAAGAAGCGCCACGAGATCCTGCAGATGCGGCTGCTCAAGCCGAAGATCGCGATCCTCGACGAGACCGACTCCGGCCTCGACGTCGACGCGCTGCGGGTCGTCTCCGAGGGCGTCAACCGCACCCGCGAGGAGGGTGACGTCGGCGTCCTGCTGATCACCCACTACACGCGGATCCTCCGCTACATCACACCCGACTTCGTGCACGTGTTCGTCAACGGCAAGGTCGTCGACGAGGGCGGCAAGGAGCTCGCCGACAAGCTCGAGGCAGAGGGCTACGCCGCCTACGTCAAGGGCTCGAAGGAGACCGCGAAGGCATGACCTCGACCGCCTCGCGTCCCACGGGGACGCGTGTCCCGCTGCCCCTGGACGTCGAGGCGATCCGGGCGGACTTCCCGATCCTGTCGCGCACCGTGCGCGACGGGAAACGGCTGGTCTACCTCGACTCCGGCGCCACCGCGCAGAAGCCCCGCAGCGTCCTCGACGCCGAGCGCGACTTCTACGAGCGGATCAACGCCGCCCCGCACCGCGGCGCGCACCAGCTGGCCGAGGAGGCCACCGGCGCGTACGAGTCGGCGCGGGCGCGGATCGCGGCCTTCATCGGCGCCTCCGCCGAGGAGGTCGTCTTCACCCGCAACTCCACCGAGGCGATCAACCTCGTGGCGTACTCGCTGTCCAACGCGGTGACCGCCAAGGACCCGGCGCACCGCCGGTACGCCGTCGGCCAGGGCGACGAGATCGTCGTGACCGAGATGGAGCACCACGCCAACCTGGTGCCCTGGCAGCAGCTGTGCGAGCGCACCGGGGCGACCCTGCGCTGGCTCGGGCTCACCGACGACGGCCGGCTGGACCTGTCCGACCTGGACACCGTGGTCAACGAGCGGACCAAGCTCGTCGCGGTCACCCAGCAGTCGAACATCCTGGGCACGATCAACCCGCTCGGGCCGATCACGGCGCGGGCCCGGGAGGTCGGCGCGCTGGTGCTGGTCGACGGCGCGCAGTCGGTGCCGCACCAGCCGGTCGACGTCGCGGCGCTCGGCGCGGACTTCCTGGTGTTCTCCGGCCACAAGATGCTCGGGCCCACCGGCATCGGCGTGCTGTGGGGCCGCTACGACGTCCTCGACGCGCTGCCGCCGTTCCTCACCGGCGGGTCGATGATCGAGGTCGTGCGGATGGAGGGCAGCACCTTCATGCCGCCGCCGCAGCGGTTCGAGGCCGGCGTGCCGATGACCGCCCAGGCCATCGGCCTCGGCGCCGCCGTCGACTACCTGCAGGCGCTCGGCATGGCGAACGTGCAGGCGCACGAGGAGGCGCTGACCGCCTACGCGCTCGAGCAGCTGCAGGCGGTCCCCGGCGTCACCGTGATCGGCCCGCCGGACACCGTCGCCCGCGGCGGCGCGGTGTCCTTCACCGTCGAGGGCATCCACCCGCACGACGTCGGCCAGGTCCTCGACGACCTCGGCATCGCCGTCCGGGTGGGGCACCACTGCGCGTGGCCGGTGGTCCGGCGCTACGGCGTCCCGGCCACCACCCGGGCCACCTTCTACGTGCACACCGGGTACGACGACGTCGACGCGCTCGTGGAAGGCGTGCGGGCCGCGCAGCGTTTCTTCGGTGTGACGCCGGAGGAGGCAACCGCCTGATGCAGCTCGAGTCGATGTACCAGGACATCATCCTGGACCACTACCGCAACCCCCACGGCCGCGGACTGCGCGACCCGTTCGACGCCGAGGTGCACCACGTCAACCCGACCTGCGGGGACGAGGTGACCCTGCGGGTGCACCTGGACGGCGAGACGATCGCCGACGTGTCCTACGAGGGCATGGGCTGCTCGATCAGCCAGGCCTCGGTCTCGGCGATGTACGACCTCGTCGTCGGCCGCCCGGTCACCGACGCGCTGGCCACCGGCGACTCGTTCATGACGCTCATGCAGTCCAAGGGCGACTCCACGGTGGCCGAGCAGCTCGAGGACGAGCTCGAGGACGCCGTCGCCTTCGCCGGGGTGTCGAAGTACCCCGCCCGCATCAAGTGCGCGCTGATGAGCTGGATGGCCCTCAAGGACGCCTCCGCCCGCGCGCTGGCCGCCACCCCCACTGGAGGACAGGCATGAGCGAGACCACCGAGAACACCGCCCCCGAGCTCCCGGCCTACAAGTCGGCGCTGCTCGAGGACGTCGAGGAGGCCATGCGCGACGTCGTCGACCCCGAGCTGGGGGTCAACGTCGTCGACCTGGGCCTGGTCTACGGCATCGACGTCGCCGAGGACGGCGACTCGCAGGTCGCCGTCCTGGACATGACGCTCACCTCGGCGGCCTGCCCGCTGACCGACGTCATCGAGGACCAGGCGCGCGCCGCGCTGACCGGCGGCCCCGGCCCCGGCCTGGTCGACGACGTCCGGATCAACTGGGTCTGGATGCCGCCGTGGGGTCCGGACAAGATCACCGACGACGGGCGCGAGCAGCTGCGCGCCCTCGGCTTCCGGGTCTGATCGAGGGACCGTCTGCCCCGCACGACACGCTCCGCGTGCCGCGGGACCCCGCGGCCGCGCCGGACGAGCTCGACCGAGGGTCCGCGATCCCCTCGCCGGACTCCTCGATGGGCCCCCGGGGACGACCCGGCGGCCCACGCGAGCGTCGTGACACTGCCCGCGCCCCTCGGGGCGCGGGCAGTCGTCGTCGGGGGGACCGTCCGGCACGTCGTCGCCGCCGACGTCGACCCGGACCGGGTCGCCCGCCGGTGGCCCCGGACCGGCCGGCCCTGCCGCTGGGCGCCCGCTCCTCTCGCCGCTGCGCGCGTTCCCGAGCCCGGGCCACCGGGCGGTGTGCGCGGAGTCGCTGTCCGGCCCCGAGCCGGGCGCGGGTTGTCCGTGGCGCACCATCGGGTAGGGCGCCAGCGGGCTGCGCACTCCGCCCGAGGAGGACGGCATGAACGAGACCTTCCGGCTGGGCCGCATCGCCGGCATCCGGGTCGGCGTCAACGCCAGCGTCCTGGTGATCGTGGCGATCATCGCCGCCGGCCTGGCACTGGGGCGCTTCCCCCTGGTGCTGCCCGGCCGCAGCGGCCTCGCGTACGCGGCCGCCGCCCTGGTGGCCGCGGCCGCCTTCCTCGCCTCGCTCCTCGCGCACGAGCTGGCCCACGCGGTGGTCGCCCGGCGCAACGGCGTGGAGGTCGAGGGCATCACGCTGTGGCTGCTGGGTGGGGTGGCCCGGCTGCGCGGCGGCGCACGGACCCCCGGGGCGGAGTTCCGCATCGCCGGCGTCGGCCCGCTGACCAGCCTCGTCCTCGGCGGGCTGGCCATGGCGGCCGCCGTCCTGGCGCGGGTCGCCGGCGCCGGCGGGCTGCCCGTGGCCGTCCTGGACTACCTCGCGGTCATCAACGTCTCGCTGGCCCTGTTCAACCTCGTCCCGGCGGCCCCGCTCGACGGCGGGCGGCTGCTGCGGGCGCTGCTGTGGTGGCGGCGCGGGGACCCGTGGTCCTCGGCGGTGACGGCGTCCCGGGCGGGGCGGTTCTTCGGGTTCGCGCTCGTCGCCCTCGGCGCCCTGCAGCTGGTCACCGGCCGCGGCCTGGGCGGGCTGTGGCTGGGTCTGATCGGCCTGTTCCTCGTCAACGCCGCGACCGCCGAGGAGCAGCAGGCCCGCGCGTCCGCACGGCTGGGCGGGCTGCCGGTGGGCCGGGTGATGAGCGGCCCGGTGCTGACCGCCGACCCCGACCAGCCGGTCGACCGATTCCTGTACGAGGTGGCCCTGGCGCACCGGTTCAGCACCTACCCGCTGGTCGGCCCCGGCGGGGCGCTGGTCGGTCTCGTGACCCTCAACCGGCTGCGGTCGGTACCGGCATCCGCCCGGGCGACGACGCGGCTGCGTGACGTCGCCTGCCCGCCGTCGGAGGTCCCGACCGCCCGCCCGGAGGAGCCACTGCTGGACCTGCTGGGGCGCATGGAGGGCTGCAGCGACGGGCGAGCCGTGGTGCTCGACGGCGGCCGCGTGGTCGGCGTCGTGTCCCCGAGCGACGTCACGCGGACCCTGCAGCTGGCCGACCTGGCCGCGGCCGGCCGGTACCCCGGCGCCGGTGGGGGAGCCGACGTCGCCCGGGTGCCGGGCCCCGGACCCGGCTGACCACCGGCCGGGGGTCAGCGCATCTCCGACAGCCGCGCGCCGAAGCCCGCGACCGGGCGCAGCTCGCGGCGGGCGCCGAGGGCCAGCAGGCCCGCGCCGGCGACGAGGACCCCGGCCAGCGGCAGCGGCAGGGCCTCCACCGCCAGCCCCACGCCGAGCGCGACCGCCGTGGCCGCGCCGACGAACAGCGGCGCCCGCACCGCGGCGCGCGCACCGAGCGCCATGGCCGCGGCGGCGGCGACCAGCACCGGCAGCGGGCGCAGCGCGCCGGGCTGCACCACCGCGGCCACCGTCGACGGCGCCGCCGCGGCCACCAGACCCGGACCCCACACCGGCCAGGACGGGCCGTCGAACAGGCGCGGCCCGGCCGCCACCAGCAGCGCCGCGGCGGCCGGCAGGCTCCAGGCCTCGACCACGGCCGTGCCGGTCAGCGCGGCCAGCGTCCACCCCGCAGCGCCCAGCTCCAGCGCGCCGGTGCGCCAGGCCGCCTCGGCCTCGCCCCCTCGGGCCGCCGGCGCCGCCCAGGCGCAGACCAGCACGCCCTGCACGGCCAGCTGCGCCGCGAGCGGACCCCACGCGGCGGAGACGGCCAGGACCACCAGCGCCGCACCCGCGCAGACGGCGCCGACCGTGCCGGTCGCACCGCGGACGTCGGCGGCCAGCGCGGGCCGGGCGGCCAGCGTGCCGGCGAACAGCCCGGTGAGCGCCGCCGCGGCGGCGCCGGCGGAGAGCAGCCCCGCCGGCACCGCGAGCAGCGCCGCGGCGACGAGGCAGCCGACGGCCTCGGCCAGCGCCCGGGCCCGCTCGTCCCGGCGGGCCGCCGCGACACCGGCCGCGGACAGCGCCAGCAGCACCAGCAGCGCGATCAGCGAGGGCCAGCGCGCGGCCGCGACCAGCTGGGCCACCGCCGGCACCACCAGGACGAGCCCCGCGGCGGTCGCGGCGGGCAGCAGCAGCCCCCGGCGCCAGCCGGTCAGCGTGGCCGCGGCCACGCTCGCGAGCAGCACGCCGAGCCAGCCCGCGAGCGGGAGCGGGACCGGCCCGTCGGTGGACAGCGCCGCACCCACCGCCCCGCCGGCGACCAGGCCCGCGACCCCGGGGACCAGCCGCGGCGGCCCGAGCAGCGGCTCGACCGCGCGCTCCAGCCGCACGAGCAGCAGCGCGGCCGCCGCGGCGACTGGCAGGCCGGCCGCGACCCGGCGGGCATCACCGGCACCGGTGGCGGCGCCGACCAGCCCGCCGGCTGCCCCGGCGACGAACCAGGGCGCGGTGGTCACCAGGGCGACGCGGGCCAGCGGGCGCCGCGCCGTCAGGGTGACCGCGAGCCCGGCCAGCGCGACGCCGAGCAGCAGCGCGGTGCGCGGCAGGCCCGCGGGCACCAGGGCGAGCGACCGCAGGGCCGCCACCTGCAGCGCCAGCCAGGCGCCGAGCGGCCAGCTCAGCGGCCGGGGGAGCAGCACCCGCAGGCTGAGCAGCAGGACGGCCAGGCCCAGCGCCGGCAGCGGCCCGCCGTCGGCGGTGCGCTCCCCGCCGGCGGCTCCGGTCAGCGCGAGTGCGACCGCGGCTGCGGCGCACGCCTCCTCGGTGCTGCGCAGCCGGGCCCGGGCGGCCCACGCCGCGGCGCACGCGGCGACCAGCGCCAGCAGCAGGACGCCGATCCGGGCGACCCCGCCCGCCAGCGACGGCCCGGCCAGCGCCGTGGCCACCAGCAGGACCACCCCGACGCCGAGGATCACCTGCGGCGGCCGCAGCCGGGCGGGCAGCGAGGGCAGGGGCGGGCCGGGATCGACGCGGGCCGCTCCCGGCGGGCCCGCGTAGGGCAGGGGTGGCAGCGGCGCGCCCGTCATCGCCGTCCCCCCTCGCGCCCGGCCGTCGGGCCTCACGCTAGGGGCGGTCAGCGCATCTGCGCGACCCAGGCCACCGCCTCCCGTGCCTGCTGCCGGCGCCGCTCGTAGGTGGCCCCGACGACCAGCAGGAGCAGGCCCGCGGTGGCCAGCGTGACCCAGCGCGGCACGAGCGGCGCGTAGGACGCCAGCCGGCCGAGCGTCACCACCAGCAGGGCACCGGCCCCGAGGACGAACGGCGCCTGCCGGTGGGTGAGCGCCCCCGCGACGGTCAGCCCGGCCGCCGCGGCGACCACCCCGACCAGCCGCAGCGGCGCCGGGTCGGCCACGGCGACGACCGCCGACGGCAGCAGCGCGACGGCCACCGCGGCGCCCTCGGCGGCCCAGGAGGCTGCTCCCGTGCGCAGCGCCGGGAGCGCGAGCAGCAGCAGCCCCGCCGCGGCCGGCAGCGTGTAGACCTCCGGCGTGCGGATCTCCGCACCCGCCGCGGCGATCCACCCGGCGAGCACGAGGTCGGCCACCGCGAGGACGGCGGCGAGGCGGCGCCGGGCGACGACGGCGTAGCAGCCGGCGGCCGCCCCGGCCACGGCGAGGTCGACCGCGACCTGCCCCCACGCCCCGGCGCTGCCGGCGGTGATCCCGGCGGCCACGGCGAGGACCGCGCCGGTGCCTGCGGCGGCGACCTCCTCGGGCCGCGCGGCGCGGGCCGTGGCGACGGCGAACGCGGCGGCGGCGACGAGCGCGAGCAGGAGGCCCGCGACCCCGGGGGAGAGCAGGCCACCCCCCGAGGCGATCAGGACGGCACCGCCGGGTGCGGCCAGCGCGGTCCCGGTCGCCGCGGCGCGGACCCCGGGGCGCAGCACCGCGGCGAGGACGGCCGGGACGGCGGCGGCGAGCAGCACCAGGGCCAGCGGCGCGGGGTGGTCGCCGTCGGCGAGGACGCCGGCGACGGCGGCGGTCAGCGCGCCCCCGCCGGCGAGCAGCGCCGCCGGCGCGGACCCGGCGACCGACGGCGGCGCGGCGGTGGTGAGCAGGACCAGGCCCAGCCCGCCCGCCGCGACGGTCCCCGCCACACCGAGCCCGCTCAGCGACCCGGCCAGGGCCAGGGCCGCGACCCCCGCCGCGCCGGCCGCGGCGGCGCGCGGCTCCGGCAGGAACGGCGCCAGCCGCGGCTCCCGCAGCAGGGCGCCGGCGACGGCCGCGGCCACCACGAGGACGCCGGTGGCGACCCACCCGTCGACCGCACCGCCGTCCCAGGCCAGCGGGACGCCGAGGAGCACCCCGGCGCCTCCGGTCAGGGCGCCCAGCCCGAGCGCGACCCGCTGCAGGGCCGGGCGCAGCAGGAGCAGCGCCAGGACGTCGACCAGCGCGGTGGCGAGCAGGACCGCGACCCCCGCGCCGCCGTCGGCCACCCCGAGGGGCAGCAGCAGCCAGCCGGCCGGCTGGGCGGCGAGCAGGGCGACCAGCGGCCAGGTGACCGTGCTGCGCGTGCCGCGGCCGAGGGCCAGGGCCACGGCCGCGCCCGCGACGCAGGACAGCCCGCCCCACAGCCGGGGCGGCACGGCGTCGGCACCCCAGAGGCCGAGCGCGTGCGCGGCGGCGAGGTCGACCGCCAGCAGCGCGGCCCCGGCGCCGGCCAGCGCCTCCTCGGTGGCCCGCAGGCCGCGGCGGGCGCTCCACGCCGAGGCCGCGCAGGCGGCGGCGGTGACCGTGGCCATGACCGCGGCCTGGAAGGTCACGCCCAGCCGGCTCCAGGCCACCGCCACGAACGCGATGGCCGCGGCGACCACGAGCAGCGCGCCCAGGCCCAGCAGCACCTGCTGCGGGCTCAGCCGCCGCCGCGGGGACGGTGGCTGCGGGAGCGGTGGCGTACCGGGCGGCGCGGCGGGCGCGGGCGGCGGCGGCCAGCCGGGCGCCGGAGCGGGCGCGGGCGCCCAGGCCGGGGCCGGAGCGGGCGGAGGGGCGGGGGCCGGGCCCGGGGCCGCGGCGCGCAGGGTGGCCACCAGGGCGTCCCGCTCGCGGGCGAACTCGTCGATGGTCGCGCCGAGCCGGGCCACCACCGTGGCCGCCTGCGCGACGGCGGGCAGGCCGCACGTCCCGCAGGGCGCCGGGGCGGGCGCGGCCGGCGTGCCGCAGACGGGACAGGGCAGACCCCAGGAGGGCCCGGACCAGGAGGGATCGGTCACGGGCGGATGGTGACGCGCCGCGGGCGCCGGCGGTAGCGATCTCGCCCGGACTGTGGACGGACGGGGGTGCCGTGGACGTCACCCGGCAATCCGCTCCGGTTCCGGGACGAGAGGGCCTACCCTGGGATCAGTGATCACGACGACCGGCCTCGAACTGCGCGCCGGCGCCCGCATCCTCCTCAGCGACGTCAGCCTGCGCGTGCAGCCGGGCGACCGCATCGGTCTGGTCGGGCGCAACGGCGCCGGCAAGACCACCACGCTCACCACGCTCGCGGGTGAGCGCCTGCCGCACGCCGGCAAGGTCGAGGTGACCGGCGAGATCGGCTACCTCCCGCAGGACCCGCGCAGCGGCGACCTCGACATCACCGCCAGCGACCGCGTGCTGTCCGGCCGCGGCCTCGACGTCCTCAAGGCCCAGCTGGTCAAGGCGCAGGTCGCCATGGCCGAGCCCGCCGACGACGCCGAGCGCGACCGCGCCGTCCGCCGGTACGGGCGGCTCGAGGACCAGTTCGCCGCGCTGGGCGGGTACGCCGCCGAGAGCGACGCCGCGCGCATCTGCACCGCCCTCGGCCTGCCCGACCGGGTCATGGGCCAGCCGCTGCGCACCCTGTCGGGCGGCCAGCGGCGGCGCGTGGAGCTCGCCCGCATCCTGTTCTCGGACGCCGAGACGCTGCTGCTCGACGAGCCCACCAACCACCTCGACGCCGACTCGATCGCCTGGCTCAAGACGTTCCTCGCCGCGCACAAGGGCGGGCTGATCGTCATCAGCCACGACGTCGAGCTGCTCGACGCCGTCGTCAACAAGGTGTGGCACCTGGACGCCAACCGGGCCACCGTCGACGTCTACAACCTCGGCTGGAAGCCCTACCTCGCCCAGCGGGAGACCGACGAGCGGCGCCGCAAGCAGGAGCGGGCCAACACCGAGCGCAGGATCGACGCGCTGACCGCGCAGGCGGACAAGATGCGCGCCAAGGCCACCAAGGCCAGGGCCGCGCAGAGCATGGACAAGCGCGCCGCGCGGCTGGCCGCCGGGCTGGAGGAGGTCCGCGTCCAGGACCGGGTGGCCAAGCTGCGGTTCCCGACGCCGGCGCCGTGCGGGCGGACCCCGCTCACCGCGGAGGGGCTGTCCAAGAGCTACGGCTCGCTCGAGGTGTTCACCGACGTCGACCTCGCCGTCGACCGGGGCGCGCGGGTCGTCGTCCTCGGGCTGAACGGGGCGGGGAAGACGACGCTGCTGCGGATGCTGGCCGGCACCGAGGTCCCCGACACCGGCGAGGTGCTGCCGGGCCACGGGCTGCGGATCGGCTACTACGCGCAGGAGCACGAGACGCTCGACCACGACCGCTCGCTGCTGGAGAACATGCGCGCGGCCGCGCCGCAGAGCACCGACACCGAGCTGCGGCGCATCCTCGGCGCCTTCCTCTTCTCCGGCGACGCCGCCGACCAGCGCGCCGGCACGCTGTCCGGCGGGGAGAAGACCCGGCTGGCGATGGCCACGCTCGTCGTCTCCGGCGCCAACGTGCTGCTGCTCGACGAGCCGACCAACAACCTCGACCCGGCCAGCCGCGAGCAGGTGCTCGACGCGCTGCGCACCTACACCGGCGCCATCGTGCTGGTCACGCACGACGAGGGCGCGGTCCGCGCGCTCGACCCGGACAAGGTCATCCTGCTGCCCGACGGCACCGAGGACGCCTGGAGCGAGGACCTCGCCGACCTCGTGGAGCTCGCGTAGCGCTCCTGGCGGCCGGGACGACGGGCGGCGCAGCGCTGGACCTGCCCGGTGCCGGCGTGGTGGACGTCCTCGTCGCGGCGCAGCCGCGGGCGTCCACCACCGTCGCCGGCCACGGCACCCACCCGAGGGTGCTCGCGGACGTCGAGGCGGCGTCGGTCGAGGACCTCGAGGAGGCGCTCACCGGGGCGTGGCCGAGCCGCGCCCCGCGCCGGCTGCGCGGGCACCTGCCCGGCGGGTGACCGTCCGGGCCGGCCCTCCGCGCCCGCCGCGGGACGGCTCGCCGGGAAGTTGTCATTCGCGTGGCCGAGCCGCGCGGGCTGGGTGATCATCGGTGCGGGAGGCCGGCGTCACGGGGACGGCGGCACCACGCGAGCCAGCACCCGACCGGGCCGGCACCCCTCGCCGGTCCCGGCGGCTGCGACGGAGGGGAGTCATGGCCGACTCGAGCACGGACCTCGGCAAGGGCAAGCGCATCACCGGTGGGGACCGCACCACCCTGGCGGACGAGCTGAAGAAGCGGTACGACGGCGGGGAGAGCATCCGCTCCCTGGCCACCTCGACGAACCGGTCCTACGGGTTCGTGCACCGGCTCCTGTCGGAGTCCGGTGCCACGCTGCGCAGCCGTGGCGGGGCGAACCGGAACAGCAAGAAGACCGCGTGACGGCGGCCGACGCCGACGGCTGGGTCCGCACCAGCCGGGACGGCGCCGTCCTCACCGTCACGCTCGACCGACCCGACCAGCTCAACGCCCAGACGCCGGCCACCTGGGCGGCGCTGGCGGCCGTGGGCGCCTCGCTCGACGACGACGTGCGCGTGGTCGTCGTGCGGGGCAGCGGCCGCTCCTTCTCCGCCGGCCTGGACCGCAGCCTGTTCGGCGCCGACCCGTCGACCCCCGGCGGGCTCGGCGAGCTGGGCACGATGCCGGCCGAGCTCGCCCAGGAGCGGATCCGCGGGTACCAGGGCGGCTTCCGGTGGCTGCGCTCGCCGGGGATCGTCTCGGTGGCCGCGGTGCAGGGGCACGCGATCGGCGCCGGCGCGCAGCTGGCGCTCGCCTGCGACCTGCGGGTGATGACCGACGACGCGTCGCTGCGGCTCCCCGAGGCGACGCTCGGCCTCGTCCCCGACCTCACCGGCACGAGCACGCTGGCGGAGCTGGTGGGCTACGCGCGGGCGATGGAGGTCTGCGTGACCGGCCGGCCGGTGCCGGCGGCGGAGGCGCTGGCGTGGGGCATCGCGAACGCCGTCGTCCCGGCCGCGGAGCTCGACGGGGCGGTGGCGACGCTGGTCGCCGCGCTCACCGCGCCACCGGCGGGAGCGGTCCGGGAGACCGCGGCGCTGGTGCGCTCGGCCGTCCGCAACCCCCCGGAGGCGCAGGACGCGGACGAGCGGGCCGCGCAGTCCCGGCGGCTGGCCGAGCTGGCGGGGCTGGCGCGCCGCTGAGGGATCCGGAACAGGAGGGGACCGGCCGCTGTTGGACCGGCGGCCGGTCCCCGTCCGGCCGTGAGGAGGTCGCGTCGTGAGCAGTCCCATGACCTCCATGGCGGCGATGCGCTCGTTCCGCCGCGACCCGTCGGTCACCTCGCGGCCGCTGCCGAAGGGCACCGTGCGCCGCATCCTCGGCGTCGCCCGGCCCTACCGGCGCGAGCTCACGTTCTTCCTGCTGCTGGTGGTCGGCTCCTCGGTCATCGGCGTGCTCACCCCGCTGCTGGCCGGCGACATCGTCAACCGGATCGCCCGCCTCGACGGCACCGCCGGCGGCATCGTCCGCATCGCGCTGTTCATCGCCGGCCTGGCGGTGGTCGACGCCGCGATCTCGGTGGCCACCCGCTGGTACTCCGCCCGGATCGGCGAGGGCGTCATCTACGACCTGCGCAGCCGGGTGTTCGAGCACGTGCAGCGGATGCCGGTCGCGTTCTTCACCCGCACCCAGACCGGTGCGCTGGTCAGCCGGCTCAACAACGACGTCGTCGGCGCGCAGCAGGCGTTCACCTCGACGCTGTCCGGCGTCGTGTCCAACGTGATCGGACTGGTGCTCACCGCCGGTGTCATGTTCACGTTGTCCTGGCAGATCACCCTGCTCTCGCTGGTGATGGTGCCGCTGTTCGTGCTGCCCGCGCGGCGGATCGGCCGGCGGCTGCAGGAGATCACCCGGGAGTCCTACGGGCTCAACGCGTCGATGAACGCGACGATGACCGAGCGGTTCAACGTCGCCGGGGCGCTGCTGGTCAAGCTGTTCGGCCGGCCCGACACCGAGGCCGAGAGCTTCCGCGGCCGCGCGGCGCGGGTGCGCGACATCGGCGTCCTGTCGGCCATGTACGGCCGCACCTTCTTCACCGCGCTGACCCTGGTGGCGGCGCTGGCCACCGCGCTGGTCTACGGCCTGGGCGGCTGGCTGGCCTTCGACGGGTCGCTGTCGCCGGGCGACGTCGTCGCGCTGGCGCTGCTGCTGTCCCGGCTGTACGGTCCGCTGACCGCGCTGTCGAACGTCCGGGTCGACGTCATGAGCGCGATGGTCAGCTTCGACCGGGTCTTCGAGGTACTCGACCTCGCGCCGATGATCGCCGAGGCGCCCGGCGCCGTCCCGGTGCCGGCCGGCGACCGGTCGATCGAGTTCGACGCCGTCTCCTTCAGCTACCCGGCCGCCACCGACGTGTCGCTGGCCTCCCTGGAGGACGTGTCGCTGCCCGAGCACGGCGGCCCGACGGCGGTGCTGCACGACGTGTCGTTCCGGGTCGAGCCCGGGCAGATGGTGGCGCTGGTCGGGCACTCGGGTGCCGGCAAGTCGACGATCGTCAACCTGGTGCCGCGGCTGTACGACGTGACCGGGGGCGCGGTGCGGGTCGGCGGGCTCGACGTCCGGGAGGCGACGCTGGCGTCGCTGCGCGACGCGATCGGGGTCGTCAGCCAGGACGCGCACCTGTTCCACGACACCATCCGCGCCAACCTGCTCTACGCCCGCCCGGACGCCACCGAGGAGCAGCTGTGGGCGGCGCTGACCGGTGCCCGGATCGCCGCGCTCGTGGCGGCGCTGCCCGACGGCCTGGACACCGTCGTCGGCGACCGCGGCTACCGGCTCTCGGGCGGGGAGAAGCAGCGGCTGGCCATCGCGCGGGTGCTGCTCAAAGCGCCGGGGATCGTCATCCTCGACGAGGCGACCGCGCACCTGGACAGCGAGTCCGAGGTGGCGGTGCAGCACGCGCTGGACACCGCGCTGACGGGCCGGACGTCGCTGGTGATCGCGCACCGGCTGTCCACGATCCGCAGCGCCGACCAGATCCTCGTGGTCGACGACGGTCGCATCGCGGAGTCGGGCACTCACGAGGAGTTGCTGGCGCTCGGGGGCCGCTACGCCGACCTCTACCGGACCCAGTTCGCCGACGGCGAGCGTCGGACGGTCGGCGCGGCGTAGCAACTAGCGTTCCTCCTGCCCCAGCTGCACCAGGAGGAGCTCCGTGACGTCCGCGCACCCGTACGACGCCCAGATCCGCGCCCTCTACGCCGACTTCGTCGACGGCTGGAACCGGCGCAGCGGCGCGGCGGTGGCCGCGGTCTTCGCCGACGACGGCGACATGATCGGCTACGACGGGACGTCGGTGAGCGGCCGGCTGTCGATCGCCTCGGACCTGCGGCGGGTGTTCGGCAGCCACCCGACGGCGACCTACGTGGCCGTGGTCCGCTCGGTGCGCGCGGTCACTGACGGCGTGGCCGTGCTGCACGCGCACGCCGGGATGATCCCGCCGGGGGAGGACGACGTGGACCCGGGGCTGCACAGCATCCACACGCTGGTCGCCGTCGACGAGGGCGGCGGACGCTGGAAGACCACGCTGTTCCAGGCGACGCCGGCCGCGTGGCTGGGCCGCCGCGACGCCCGGGACGCGCTGACCCAGGAGCTGCGCGGGCTGCTCGCCACCGCCCGGTGAGCGTGCTGGTGGCGGCCGCGGACCTCCTGGCGGGGCCGGACCTCCCGGCGGGCCCGGACCTCCCGGCGGGGCAGCGGCCGGTGCTGCTCGACGTCCGCTGGGCGCTGGGTGACCCGCACGGCCGGGAGCGGTACCTGGCCGGCCACCTCCCGGGCGCGGTGTTCGTCGACCTGGAGACCGAGCTCGCCGCACCGCCGTCGGCCGCCGGGGGCCGGCACCCCCTGCCGTCGCCTGCGGCCCTGCAGGCCGCGGCCCGGCGGTGGGGCATCCGGTCCGGCGACGCCGTCGTCGCCTACGACGCCACCGGCGGGCAGGCCGCCGCGCGGGCGTGGTGGCTGCTGCGCTGGGGCGGGCTGACCGACGTCCGGCTGCTCGACGGCGGCCTGGACGCCTGGGTCGCGGCCGGCGGGGAGCTGGAGACCGGCGACGTCGTCCCGGAACCCGGCGACGTCGTGCTGACCGGCGGCCGCATGCCGACCCTCACCGCCGACGAGGCCGCGGCGCTCCCCGCGCGCGGCGGGGTGCTGCTCGACGCGCGGGCCGGCGAGCGCTACCGCGGCGAGCGCGAGCCGGTGGACCCGCGGGCCGGGCACGTGCCGGGCGCGGTGAGCGCGCCGACGGGGGAGAACCTGCGGGCGGACGGCCGGTTCCGGACCGACCTGGCCGAGCGGTTCGCCGCGCTCGGCGTCCGGCCGGGGACGGCGGTCGGCGTCTACTGCGGCTCGGGCGTGACCGCCGCGCACGAGGTGGCGGCGCTCGCCGAGGCGGGCGTCGAGGCGGCGCTGTGGCCGGGCTCCTGGTCCCAGTGGTCGGCCGACCCGTCCCGCCCGGTCGCCACCGGCCCATGAGGCACCCTCCTAGCCCTGACGGCTCCCGACCGCGGCGTCGTAGCGGTCGAGCAGGACGGCGGCGATGCGCTCGTCGGGCAGCAGGGGAGCGGTGACGACGTCGGCGCCGGCCTCGGCCAGCCTGCCGTGGAAGTGGCCGGGCGCGAGCAGGTAGGCGGCGACGACGACCCGCTCGGCGCCGGCCTTCCGCGCGGCGGCGACCGCGTCGGCGACCGGGGGCTGCGCGGCCGAGCCGTAGCCGGTGGTGACGGGGCCGGCCCAGGAGCGCTGCAGGAGGTCGGCGGTGTCCTCGACGTCGGCCACCGACCGCGGGTCACTGGAGCCCGCGGCGGCGAGGACCACGGCGGTGAGGGGGTCGCGCGGGTCGGCGCCGGCCTGCACCAGCCGGTCGGAGAGGACGTCGGCCAGCCGCGGGTCGGGGCCCAGCGGGCGGGCGGCGACGGCGGACTCGTGCGCGGCCACGGCGCCCGCGATGTCGACGTGCACGTGGTACCCGCCGGACAGCAGCAGCGGCACGACGACGGCCGGCCGCCCCTCCGCGGCGAGGCCCGCGACGACGTCGACCACCGTGGGCGGCTGCACGTCGACGAAGGCGGCCGTCGTCACCAGCCCCGGGCGCAGCCGGCGCGCGGCCAGGGCCAGCTCGGCGACCAGCCGGCGCCCGGTCGGGTTGCGCGTGCCGTGCGCGCACGCGACGAGGACCGGAGCGTCGCTCACGGGGTGCGCAGGACGCCGCCGTCGACCGCCACCATCGTGCCGGTGACGTAGCCGGCGGCGGGGGAGAGCAGGAAGGCCGCCACCCGGCCGAACTCGTCGGGCTCGCCGACGCGGCGCAGCGGGATGCCGGCCTCGGTGCGCGCCCGCATCGCCGCCGGGTCGCCGGACGCGGCCTCGATGTCGGTGATCCGGTCGGTGGCGATCGTGCCGGGCATCAGCCCGACCACCCGGATCCCGCGCGGGCCGAGCTCGTCGGCCAGCGCCTTCGCGGTCATGGCCAGGCCCGGGCGCAGCGCGTTGGAGATGGCCAGGTGCCCGATCGGCTGGCGCACCGACGTCGACAGCACGAACCCGATCGCCGCCCCGGCGGACAGGTGCGGCTCCAGCGCCCGGACCAGCCGCAGGGGGCCGAGCAGCACACTGTCGACGGCGGCCCGCCAGTCGTCCTCCGCCGTCGTCAGCACCGTCCCCGGCGCCGGGCCGCCGACGGAGACCAGCACGCCGTCGACCCGGCCGAGCACCTCGAGCGCGCGGCCGACGAGCAGGTCGGCGGCGCCGGGGTCGGCGAGGTCGGCGGCCACCCCGGACGCGCCGTCGCCCAGCTCCGCCACGGCCGCGGAGACCGACTCGGGGGAGCGGGAGCTGACGAGGACCCGGGCCCCGTCGGCGACGAGGGCCCGGGCGGTCGCCAGGCCCAGCCCCCGGCTCGCGCCGGTGAGCAGGTACCCGCGACCGCCCAGGCCCAGGTCCATCGGGGGATCAGCCTCCGATCAGGCGTTGCGCAGCGAGCGGAGGACGTACTGCATGATCCCGCCGTTGCGGTAGTAGTTCGCCTCGCCGGGGGTGTCGATGCGGACGCGGGCGTCGAACTCCACGTCGCCCGCCCTCACCTTCACCGTGCGGGGCGTGCGGCCCTCGTTCAGCTCGGTGATCCCGGTGATCGTGAACTCCTCGTCGCCGGTCAGGCCGAGCGACTCGCGGTTCTCGCCCTCGGGGAACTGCAGCGGCAGCACGCCCATGCCGATGAGGTTGGAGCGGTGGATCCGCTCGTAGCTCTCCGCGATGACCGCCTTGACGCCGAGCAGCGCCGTCCCCTTGGCCGCCCAGTCGCGCGACGAGCCGGAGCCGTACTCCTTGCCGGCCAGCACGACCAGCGGGATGCCGGCCTCCTGGTAGGCGACGGAGGCGTCGTAGATCGTCGTCGTCTCGCCGGTCAGGTGGTTCTTGGTGACGCCGCCCTCGGTGCCGGGCACCAGCTGGTTGCGCAGCCGGATGTTGGCGAAGGTGCCGCGGATCATGACCTCGTGGTTCCCGCGGCGGGAGCCGTAGGAGTTGAAGTCGCGCCGCTCCACGCCGTGCTCGCGCAGGTACTTCCCGGCCGGGCTGTCGGCCTTGATCGACCCCGCGGGCGAGATGTGGTCGGTGGTCACCGAGTCGCCGAGCACCGCCAGCGCCCGGGCGCCGGTGATGTCCTGGACCGGGGCCGGCCGGTCCTGCATGCCCTCGAAGTACGGGGGCTTGCGGACGTAGGTGCTCTCGGCGTCCCACGAGAACGTGTCACCGGTGGGCGTGGGCAGGTTCTGCCACTGCTCGGTGCCGGCGAAGACGTCCTCGTAGCTGCGGCCGAACTGCTCGGCCGAGACCGCCTCGTCGATGACCCGCTGCACCTCGGCCGGCGAGGGCCAGATGTCGCGCAGGTACACGTCCTGGCCGTCCTTGCCCTTGCCCAGCGGCTCGGACGTGATGTCGACGTCCATCGAGCCGGCCAGCGCGTAGGCGATGACCAGCGGCGGGCTGGCCAGGTAGTTCATCTTGACGTCGGGGTTGATCCGGCCCTCGAAGTTCCGGTTGCCCGACAGCACCGAGACGACGGCGAGGTCGGCCTCGTTGACCGCGGCCGACACCGGCTCCGGCAGCGGGCCGGAGTTGCCGATGCAGGTGGTGCAGCCGTAGCCGACCAGGAAGAAGCCGAGCTTCTCCAGGTACGGGGTGAGGCCGGACTTCTCGTAGTAGTCGGTGACGACCTTCGAGCCGGGCGCCAGCGTCGTCTTGACCCACGGCTTGGTCTGCAGGCCCGCCTCGACGGCCTTCCTCGCCAGCAGCGCCGCCCCGAGCATCACCTGCGGGTTGGAGGTGTTGGTGCAGGAGGTGATCGCGGCGATCACGACGTGGCCGTGGTCGACGAAGGTCTCGGTGCCGTCCTCGAGCACCACCCTGGTCGGCTTGTTCGGCCGGTCGGGCAGCGACTCGCCGGGCAGGTACGGGTGCGGCTTGCCGTCCTCGCCGTTGCCGTGGGCGAAGGGGCTCACCGGGTCCGACGCCGGGAACGACTCGGCCGAGGCCTCGTCGGCCGCGGACACCACGCCGTAGGGCTGCTCGTTCTGCGGGACGCCGGGCTTGCGGTCGTCGCCGCCGGTCTGGTCGTCGGCGACGTAGTCCGGCAGCGCGGCGCGGAAGGAGGCCTTGGCGTCCGACAGCGCGACGCGGTCCTGCGGCCGCTTCGGGCCGGCGATCGAGGGGACGACCGTGGACAGGTCCAGCTCGAGGTACTCGGAGAAGGCCGGCTCGCGCGACGGGTCGTGCCAGAGGCCCTGCTCCTTGGCGTAGGCCTCGACCAGGGCGACCTGCTCGGCCGAGCGGCCGGTGAGCCGCAGGTAGGCGATGGTCTCCTCGTCGATGGGGAACATCGCCGCGGTCGAGCCGAACTCCGGGCTCATGTTGCCGATCGTGGCGCGGTTGGCCAGCGGCACCGCGGAGACGCCCTCGCCGTAGAACTCGACGAACTTCCCGACGACGCCGTGCCGGCGCAGCATCTCGGTGATCGTGAGGACCAGGTCGGTGGCGGTGGAGCCCTCGGGCAGCTCGCCGGTCAGCTTGAAGCCGACCACGCGCGGGATGAGCATCGAGACCGGCTGGCCGAGCATCGCGGCCTCGGCCTCGATGCCGCCGACGCCCCAGCCCAGCACGCCCAGGCCGTTGACCATCGTGGTGTGCGAGTCGGTGCCCACGCAGGTGTCGGGGTAGGCGACGACGCGGTCGCCCTCCTGCCGCGGGAACACCACGCGGGCCAGGTGCTCGATGTTGACCTGGTGGACGATGCCCATGCCCGGGGGGACGACCTTGAAGTCGTCGAAGGCGCCCTGGCCCCAGCGCAGGAACTGGTAGCGCTCACCGTTGCGCTGGTACTCGATCTCGACGTTGCGCTCGAACGAGTCCGGGGTGCCGAAGACGTCGGCGATGACGGAGTGGTCGATGACCAGCTCGGCCGGGGCGAGCGGGTTGATCTTGTTCGGGTCGCCGCCGAGCTCCGCCATGGCCTCGCGCATGGTGGCGAGGTCGACGATGCAGGGGACGCCGGTGAAGTCCTGCATGACCACGCGGGCCGGGGTGAACTGGATCTCCTGGTCGGGCTCGGCCGAGGGGTCCCAGTTCGCCAGCGCCCGGATGTGGTCGGCGGTGATGTCCGCGCCGTCCTCGGTGCGCAGCAGGTTCTCGAGGAGGACCTTCAGGCTGAAGGGGAGCCGGTCTGCGCCCTCGACCGCGTCGAGCCGGTAGATGTCGTAGTCGGTGCCGTCGACGCTGAGCGTCGACCGGGCTCCGAAGCTGTCCTTGCTGGCTGCCACTGCTTGCGCCTCACCCTCGAGAGTCCATCGGGCTTGAATGCCACCCCCCATCATCCCAGCCGCCTGCGGAGACGCACTGGTGAGGCGACCCTTCCCTTCCCCGGTGACGTCGCTCCCACCGGCGACCTACCGTGGGGCGCGTGACCGGCGCCGTCCCCGACCCGCTGCCCGCCTGGCTGGCGCAGGCCCGGCGGGTGACCGTCCTGACCGGCGCCGGGATCTCCACCGACAGCGGCATCCCCGACTACCGCGGCCCCAACGGCGTGTGGACCCGTGACCCGGACGCCGAGAAGCTCGTGACGCTGTCCTACTACGTCGCCGACCCGGAGATCCGGCGCAAGGCGTGGCGCATGCGCGCGGACGTGCGGGCGGCCACGATCGCCCCGAACGCCGGGCACCGGGCGCTGGCCGACCTGGAGCGGCAGGGCCGGCTGCGGGCGCTGCTCACCCAGAACGTCGACGGGCTGCACCAGGCCGCCGGGTCCTCGCCGCGGGCGGTGCTCGAGCTGCACGGCACGGTGCACGCGGTCGAGTGCCTGTCGTGCGGGGACCGGACGTCGATGGACGAGGCGCTGGCCCGCATCGACGCCGGCGACCCCGACCCGGCCTGCACCGTCTGCGGCGGCATCCTCAAGTCCGCGACGGTGAGCTTCGGGCAGGCCCTGGACGAGCGGGTCCTCGACGCCGCGGCCGCCGCCGCCGCGGACTGCGACGTCTTCCTCGCCGTCGGCACCTCGCTGGTCGTGTACCCGGTGGCCGGGCTGGTCGAGATCGCCGCCGCGCACGGCGCGCGGGTGGTCATCGTCAACGCCGAGCCCACGCCCTACGACGGGCTGGCCGACCTCGTCGTCCGCGAGCCCATCTCGACGGCGCTGCCGCGGCTGCTGGGGACGGCGTGACCCGGGCCGGACCGGAGGCGCGCCACCGGGCACCGGTGCTCGACGAGCTGCCGCGGCGGGCGCGCGTCCTGCGGACGCGGTGACCCTGCTCGTCGTCCACCTGGCGCTGACGGCGGCCTACGCCGGCTTCCAGTGGACCGTGCGGGCACTGGTCTACCCGCAGTTCGCGCAGGTCCCGGCCGCGGCGTTCCCGGCCTACGAGCGGGCGCACCGGCGGCGCGTGTCCCGGGTCGTGGGCCCGCTGTTCGCCGGGCAGGGCGTCACCACGCTGTGGCTGCTGGCCGCCCGGCCCGACGGCGTCCCGCTGCTGCCGGTGCTCGCGGGCGGCGCCTGCCTGGCCGTCGTCCTCGGCGTCACCGCGCTGCTCGCCGTGCCGCTGCACCGGCGGCTGGGCGAGGGGTTCGACGCCGGCGCGTTCGGCCGGCTGCTGCGGGCGGACACCGTCCGGGCGGTGGCCGCCACCCTCGGCACGGTCGCGGCCGGGTGGCTGCTGCTCGTCAGCGGCTAGCGTGACCCCGACCACGTCGAGCGGCTGACCGGCGCGCCGGCAGCCCTGGCCACCGGGAGCCCGGCATGCGCGTGCCCCTCACCACCCGCGACTTCCTCGACCGCGCCGAGCTGGTCTACGGCGACCGCGTCGGCGTCGTGGACGAACCGGACCAGCCCGCCCCGTCGGTGGGCGAGGTGACCTGGCGCGAGGTGGCCCGCCGCGGCCGCGCGCTGCAGGCCGGCCTCGACGCGCTCGGCGTGGGGGAGGGCGAGCGGATCGCGGTCGTCAGCCACAACGCCGCCCGGCTGCTCGAGGTGCTGCTCGCCGTCCCGTCGTCGGGGCGCGTGGCGGTGCCGGTCAACTTCCGGCTCAACCCCGAGGAGGTCTCCTACATCGTCGGGCACTGCGGCGCGCGCGTGCTGCTGGTCGACCCCGAGCTGGAGGCGAGCCTCAAGGGCGTCGAGGCCGAGCACCGGTTCACCACCGGCGAGGAGTACGAGCAGCTGCTGGCCTTCGACGCCGAGCCGCGGCCGTGGAGCGAGCCCGACGAGGACGCCACCGCCACGATCAACTACACGAGCGGGACGACGGCGCGGCCCAAGGGCGTGCAGATGACCCACCGCAACATCTGGGTCAACGCGGTCACCTTCGGCATGCACATGCAGGTCGGCGACCGCGACGTCTACATGCACACGCTGCCGATGTTCCACTGCAACGGCTGGGGCCTGCCGTACACGATGGCCGGCGTCGGCGCCCGCCAGGTGGTGCTGCGCAAGGTGGACGGCGCGGAGATCCTGCGCCGGGTCGAGCGGCACGGCGTCACGATGATGTCCGGCGCGCCGGCGGTGTGGAACGCCGTCCTCGACGCCGCCGCCGAGTGGGACGGCGAGGTCCCCGGCCGCGACCGGGTGCGCATCGTCGTCGCCGGGGCGCCGCCGCCGTCGCGGACGATCGCCCGGGTCGAGGCCGGGCTCGGCTGGGAGTTCAACCAGATCTACGGCCTCACCGAGACCGCGCCGCTGCTCACGATCAACCGGCCGCGCGCCGAGTACGACGAGCTCGACCCCGAGGAGCGCGCCAGGCGGCTGTCGCGCGCCGGCGTGCCGGCGATCGGCACCCGCATCGCGGTGAGCGAGTCCGGGGAGGTGCTGGCGCAGGGCAACACCGTGCTCGCCGGCTACTGGGAGAACCCCGACGCCTCCGCCGAGGCACTGGAGGGCGGCTGGTTCCACACCGGCGACGGCGGCAGCCTCGACGACGGCGGCTACCTGACGATCTCCGACCGCAAGAAGGACGTGATCATCACCGGCGGCGAGAACGTCTCCTCGATCGAGGTCGAGGACGCCGTCTTCAGCCACCCCGCCGTCGCCGAGGTCGCCGTCATCGGCATCCCCGACGAGAAGTGGGGCGAGCTGGTGACCGCGTTGGTGGTGCTCGCCGAGGGCGAGACGGCGACCGAGGCGGAGATCATCGCCCACTGCCGGTCCCGGCTGGCCGGCTACAAGGCCCCCAAGCGGGTCGAGTTCCGGGACGAGCTGGCCCGCACCGCCACCGGCAAGATCCAGAAGTTCAAGCTGCGCGAGCCGTTCTGGTCGGGGACCGGCGGCCGCCAGGTGAACTAGCGCGCTCCCCCCTAGGGGGGAGATCCGCCCGCCTGCCCCTCCGGAGGTCACCCGGACCGGTCGACAACCGGTCCGGGTGGCGCCCGCACGGGCGTCCGGAGACCAGCGCCCGGCCTGCGACGCCGGCGCACCGGGAGGGGTCGGCACGTGGGTACGGGTACGCGCACGCGACATCACCGCTGGGCGGTCCGGGCGGCGGGCACGGCGGTCGCCGGGCTGGTCGTCCTCGGGCTGGCGCCGGGCACCGCGTCGGCCGCGCCGAGCGACGCCGAGATCGCCGCCGCCGAGGCCGCCCGCGACGCGGCCGCCGCGCAGGTCGGCGTGCTCAGCGCCCAGCTGGCCCAGGCCGAGGCCGCCGCCGCGGAGGCGCACCAGGCCGCGCAGATCGCGCTGCAGGACTACGAGGAGACGCGGGCCGCCTACGAGGCCGCCCGCACGGCCGCCGACGCCGCCACGGCCGCCGCCGCGCAGGCCGACGCCGACCTCGCCGAGGGCCGCACGCAGGTCGCCCGCCACGCCCGCACGGTCTACATGCAGGGCAGCACCGCGCCCGGCGCCACCGCGCTGCTCTCCGCCGCCGGCCCCGCCCAGCTGGTCGAGCGCGCCGCGCTGCTCGAGGCGGCCGGCACCCACCGCGTCGACGTCGTCGGCGAGCTGACCGTGCTGCAGGAGCAGGCCACCCAGGCCCAGCAGCAGGCGCAGACGGCGTCCGTGCAGGCCGAGACGCTGCAGGAGCAGGCCGCCCAGGCGCTGGCCGGCGCGCAGGCCCAGGAGACCGCCTCCCGCGAGCAGAGCGCCGCGCTCGCCGAGCAGCGCGACGCCGTCGTCGCCGAGGCCGAGGCCGCCGGGCAGCAGGTGGCCGGCATGCAGGCGGAGCAGGCCGCCGCCGAGGCCGCCGCCGAGGCCGCGCTGGCCGCCGCGGCCGCCCGCCAGGCGGTGGCCGCCTCG